>JBKPNQ010000057.1:0-24345 GCA_046732715.1 Acidobacteriota bacterium
CGATTGAAACCGGAGGCGATCCGCTGATCGCGCGTCGGGTTCGGCAGCAAGTCGCCAGCAAGCTGCTCGACCGCAAACTCATCGAACGGCATGTTCTGATTGAAGGCCTTGATGACCCAGTCGCGCCACGGCCACATCGCGCGGAGGCTGTCGATGTGATAGCCGTGCGTGTCGGCGTAGCGGGCGGCGTCGAGCCACGGCATGGCCATGCGCTCGCCGTAGTGCGGCGATTGCAACAACCGATCGACCTGTTTTTCGTATGCATCCGGCGACTGATCGGCGAGGAATGCGTCGACCTCGGCGGGCGTCGGCGGCAACCCGGTGAGATCGTAGGTGAGCCGTCGGAGCAGCGTCTCCTTGTCCGCTTCGGGCGAAGGCTTGAGTCCCTCGCGTTCCAGCCGCGCCAGGACGAACTGATCGATCGGGTTACGCACCCACGGGCGCTCCGTGACTGCAGGCAGTTCCGGCCGTTTCGGCGGCACGTACGCCCAATGCGTATCCCACTTCGCCCCTTCATCGATCCAGCGGCGCAGCAGATCAATCGGTTTCTCGGTCAGGGAATGTCCTGACTCGAGCGGCGGCATTCGATCCTTCGGATTCGGCTCGGTGATCTTTTCAACCAGGAGACTCTCAGCAGCATTTCCCGGTTCAATGACACCTTTCTTGAGAAACATGCCCTCCTGGGTGTCGAAGTGGAACTTCGTCTCACGTTTCTTTTCGTCCGGACCGTGGCAGGCAAAGCAGTTGTTGGCGAGGATCGGAAGGATCTCGCGATTGAAACTGATCGAGGTCGGCTGGGCGGCCGATTGCGCGCGGACCACGACGGCCGGTCCGGCGGATCCCGCGAGGGCACACACGGTTGCCAGGGCCGAAGCCGCCACGGCCCACCCCTTCCGCATGGCGACAATCTTAGTGCCGTTTCGCGGTGAGAGGCAGTTGATTTCTCGGAGGCGTCAGCGCAACAGCACGAGCAGGACGACCACAACCACCAGGGTGGAAGCGACCGCGATCGCGGTCCACATGTAGCGCCGGCGCCGGGTCTCGGCCAGCCGCAGCTCGGCGATATTCGTCCATAGCGCCTTTTCGAGGCGGATGCCGGTTGCGCCCATCGGCATGACGAAAGGACGAGGGGCCGTTTGTGCCGGCGCGGAGATTGGGGCAATGAACCGATGGCCGCGTCGCGGGACCGTCTCGATATAGAGCGGCCGCTCCGCATCGTCCCCGAGGACGTCACGGACCTGTTTGACCGAAAAGTTCACCGCCTGATCGAAGTCCACGAAGGTGCCGTCGGGCCAGAGCTCCCGGCGTATCTCGTCGCGGCTGACGAGGATTCCCGCTTTTCGGACGAGCAGGACCAGCAGCTTGAACGGTTGCGGCTGAAGCTTCAGCCGGCGATTCTTCCGTCGAAGCTCCCCGGCCTCGACGTCGAGCTCGAACTCGCCAAAGCAAAAAATTTCACGGCTTACGGTCATGCCTCAGAAAACCACCCGGATCGAATGTCGGAAAAGCGTATCACGTGGTCGATTGCCGACACATCCCTGGACGTAAAGTCATCAATCGACAGTAGTTACATCCTCATCACTTGCTCGCGGTTTGCGAACCCGCTCCTTATGGCCATCCATGCGCACTCGCCGTATGGTGACGGCAAGAAAATGACCGGACCTTCGGAGGAAACCATGATGACCCACGAGCAGGATGTGCCCTCAGTACCGGAGATCGACCTTTCGCATGCCGTGCGATCCGACGCCTGCGTCCTCTTTACAGGGGACCACGAGGCGGCGGAGCTGCTGGCTCGACGCCTCCATCGGCTCAGTGGTTGGCGTCAGGGTCCGTTCATTTCTGTGGACTGCGCGTTGCCGGAGACATTGCTGGAGTCCTGCCTGTTCGATGTCCTCGAGGTCGACACGGCGGGAGCGGATGACGAGCCATGGCCGACCCCCGCGCAGTCCGGAACGGTCTTCCTCAGGGACATCGGAAGGCTCCCGCGCTCGGTTCAAAGACGACTGTCCGAACGGCTCGCAATCCTGCGAACCAAGCCGGGAGAGCCGAAGCGGACCCGTCGGCGGGTGATCTCCTGGAGCCCCATCCCGCTCTCGGCGCGCATCGAGGACGGAAGTTTTGACGCCAACCTCTATTACCGGTTGAATGTCATCCACCTGGTCATCTCCCCCGGCGGCCAGCACTGACCTGCCAATTTTGGTTGTCGCCGACGGGGGCCGCGGAAAGGATGGTTCGCCGTCTCGATGATGCAGAGATGAAACGACTGCGCTGAAACGGGACAGCGTGGGTCGTCGGCCCGCTCACGGCCCGCTCACGGCGGGCCGAACCTGGCGACCAGCAACTCCACTTGGGATCAAGCACTTAACCTCGCTTACCCTCTCGTCGTCCGGCCGTGTGCGGGGCGTGCCAGCTCAGGCATCGGCCTTGCCATACGAGATGTCTGTGACGCTTCTGTCTCCTCTTGCAATCGTGCGCACCGCTGCTGGAGCAGTCGGCCTTCCGCGTTCGGTCGGAACCGGTGGTCTCAGGGTGGACGACTGCCCGGTCACAGAACGGCGGAACATGGTGTGGCGGGCTGAAACGAGGGCCGAATGAACCAGCCCACGGCCGGAACGCCGACGTTCAAGGGATTGCCCGGCATCGCTCGCGTCTACGTTGCGTCGGTGGTGGGCGCCGGGGCGTTGTGTCTTCTGAACGCGGCGACCAGGCTGCAATTCGACCACGCGGGAATGTTCGCGCTCCTGCTTGCGCTTGGCGTCGCGACATCGGCGGTCAAGATCGATCTGCCGCTTGGACGAAGTCAGTCGAATCTGTCGCTGTCACACGCGATCAATTTCTGGGCGCTCTTTGCTCTCGGGCCGGCGGAAGGGGTCTGCATTGCGACGGTCAGCGCGTGGACCCAGTGCACGTTCAGGGTTGGCGCACGCAATCCGCTCTACCGGATCCTCTTCAACATCGGCTCGCTGACGCTGACGGCCTGGCTCGCAGGCGCGCCGATTGCCTTCCTGCTGCAATCGGGCCCGTCCGGATTTGCCGCGCTGGCGCGCACGGCTGCGATTATCGCGCCGCTCTATTTCTTTACGAACACGGCGCTGGTCGCCGCGGCCATCGGACTGTCGACGGGGCAGCCCGTCTCGCGCGTCTGGCATCGAAACTTCTTCTGGAGCGCTCCGAGCTATCTTGCGGGCGCGGCGCTGGCGGCACTCGCGACCGCGGCAGTCCCTCGCGGATGGTTTGGATGGCTGGCATTGCTGGCAGTCCCCTTGTACCTGGTGTTCCGCAGCTATCACACCGTCGTCGCGCGGCTGCGAGAGGAACAGAACGAGACGCGCCGCGCGATGGATGTGCAGCTGGCCACCATTGAAGCGCTGGCGCTCGCCATTGAAGCGCGAGGGGGTTGTACTCCCGACCACATCCGATCGATTCAGCAGTACGCCGCCACGCTGGCGGAAGCCGCCGGGCTCTCGGAGACGGACGTGCAGGCCGTTCGCACGGCGGCCCTGCTGCATGACATCGGCAACATGGCGGTTCCCGAACACATTCTGTCGAAGCCCGAAGCGCTTACGCCGGAAGAGTTCGACCGTGTGAAGATTCACCCCCGCGTGGGTGCCGAGATCCTGAAGAACGTGCCGTTCGGCGCACCGGTCAGTGACCTGGTGTTGGGCCATCACGAGCGATGGGACGGCCTCGGCTATCCTGCCGGTCTTCGTGAGAAGGACATTCCAATTGGCGCGCGCATCCTCGCCATTGCGGACTGCTTCAGCACGCTTCAGGCGCACCGTCCCTATCGACCAGCCCGCAGCGAAGCCGATGCAATCGCCCTGCTTCGCGAGTACGCGGGCTCAGCCTTCGACCCGGCCCTGGTCGAGTTGCTGATTACGCGACTGCAAACGTCGACCGTTGCCTCCGAGGCTCCCACTGCTGATACCTCGTGGAGCGCCGCGCGAGAACTCGATGCGCTCCAGGACATCGCCGGCGCGCACCGCGAAGAGCAGACACTCTATGAGATTGCACAGGCGCTCGGCTGCAGCCTCGGCGTGTCGGACGCCATGGCGCTGATCCAGGAGAAGGTGAACCGCCTCGTCCCGTTTGTCACCTGCGCGTTGTTCCTCGGCGACGATGCGGAGGGATACGCTTGCCGCTACGCGCACGGTCCCGGTACCGAGGCGTTGTACAAGTGGGAGCCGAAATCGTGGAGCGAGATCTCGCTGCGGCTGCCCTCGTGCGCTGACGGCCGGGGCGCTCACGGCGAAGAGCTGACGTCGCTGCTGCCGTGCCCGCTGCGATTCGAGGGTCGCCTGATCGGCGGCATCGTGGTCTATCACTCGGTCGGCAGTTGCTTCACCGACGAGCATCGGCGGATTCTCGGGCGCGTCAGCGAACAGGCCGCCGCGGTCATCTTCAATTCGACGCGGTTTGAGCAGACGCAGCACGAGTCGCACACCGACTCGCTGACCGGACTGGCGAACCGCCGATCGCTGGACCGCCAGTTCGAGACCGGCCTGGCTCTCGCATCCAGGACCAAGGCCTCGATCGGCGTCGTCGTCCTGGACCTCGATCGTTTGAAGGAAATCAACGACACGTACGGGCACGAAGCCGGAGACCGCGCATTGCGCGCGATCGGCTCGGTGCTGAAGGCCACCGTGCGGCAGCACGATTTGTGCGCGCGGTTCGCGGGTGACGAGTTCGTCGTCGTGCTCTGGGACTGCCCGCCGGAGCACGAAGCTCGTCGCGTCCAGGAGCTGCAGAATGCGGTCGCGGCACATCCGTTCGAGCCACGGCCCGGCGTGCGGCTCTCGCTCTCAATCAGCGCGGGCCCGGCGCGGTTCCCGAACGACGGGCATTCCTTCGATGAGCTGCTGGCGGCCGCCGACGAGCGGATGTATCGCGACAAGGCCGTGCGCCGTTCGCGAAGCGCTCTGCGGCAGAACGTCATCGCGCAGACGTAATCGGCTGCTGGGGTTCGGCTCCTGGCAGCTGGCTAAGCGATCGTGAACGATTCTCCCCAATCGAGCGTTCGAAACGCGGTATCGGGAATCTGTCTTCCCCGACGTGCCTCCGCGAGCGCGATCAATGGATCATCGATGGCTTCCGGTGTCAGCTGAAAGGTTCCAAAGTGCATGCCGAGGCTCTGACGTGACTCAAGATCGAGGTGCGCGTCAACCGCCTCGGCGGGGTTCATGTGAATGTCTTTCATGAACCACCGAGGTTCGTACGCACCAATCGGCAGAAGTGCCAGATCAGTCGGCCCGAGTCGCTGGCGGATGTCACGAAAGAACGGTCCATACCCGGTGTCGCCAGCGAAGTAGAGTCGAGCGGTTGCCGTATCGATTCGGAAGCCACACCAGAGCGCGCGGTTGCGATCGAACGGGCCGCGAGCTGAGAAATGCTGCGCCGGTGTCAGCGTGATGCCGAGCGAGTCGACTTCCAGCTGTTGCCACCAGTCGCGCTCCTCGACGCGCTCGATGCCTGCCGACCGGACCAATCGAGCGTTGCCAATAGGCGTCACGACCAGTGGATTGAAACGTCGCGCAAGCCTGCGAAGCGTCGGCAGGTCGCAGTGGTCGTAGTGATTGTGGCTGAGCAGCACGATCGATATCGGCGGGAGATCATCGAAGAGCACTCCAGAGTCACGAACGCGCCGAGGACCGAACCGGTTGAATGGACCGGCACATCGTGAATACATCGGATCGGTCAGCAGATTCCCAGCGCGAGTCTGAATCAGCCAGGTGGAGTGGCTGATGAAGGTCACAACCACGGCTGCGTCGGCGAGCGGCGGAGCCGGCCTGGGTTGTACGTGCACGTGACGCGGCCAACGTGCTTGAGGCGTAAGGAATAGTTTGGGGACTTTGGAGAACGGCTGACCATTGGCGCCGGTCGGGTTGAAGAACCTGACGCCATCGAAGTGATCGCTCTTCTGCAAGCGATCCTTTATACGTCAGAAAAGTGCCGCAGGCGGCCGGGAGCGAGCAGCCAGCCGCCCGTGAGATCAGTTCACTCGCAACGCCGTCGCTGGCGCGCGCAGCGCGTTGCCCACCACTTGGAGCAGGCGGTCGGCGTCTACCGGCTTTTCAAGATGTTCTGCCTGCAGGTACACCGCTTCGCGACGTACGATTGAATCGGCGTAGCCGGTGATCACGATGCCCTGGAGCTGCGGGTTGACCATTCGTCCGCGCATGAGGAGCTGCAATCCGTTATAGACGCCGAGCCGAACGTCGGTAATCAGCAGATCTGGCATCGTCGCCAGTTCCTGCCGTCCTTCTTCGTACGACGACACGCCGGTGACCAGATAGCCCGCCGCGCGCAGCAGTTCGACCCACCCCGCCAACGTGTTCTCGTCGTCTTCAACGATCAAAATGTTCCGCCCAGCCCGCATGTGCATCGACGCGCAACTCCCTGCATATCGATAGGGCAAAGCGGGTGCCACGCGATTTTCAAGGGAATCGCGCAAGAATGGGCATTGCCAGCAAATTGGGCTGTTACGGATTTGCAGTCATCCGACAATTGCGGTCTGCGCCCGTCTACGCGACCACGTCGCGATCGGCTCAAGCCTTGAACCGCTTCCAATCGATGCCGAGCTTTCGCACCTTGTAATTGACGATGCGCTCGGTGGTGCGGAGGAGACGGGCAGCTTTTGCCCGGTTGCCGCGGGCGCTCTTGAGCGCATCTTGCAGCAGGTCCTTTTCATAGGCAGCAACGGCGTCGTCCAGCGCAATGCTCATGACCGTGCCCGACGCTTCGGCGGTCTGCAGCGTCGGCGACAGATGGTGCGCATGAATCACGTGGCCGTCGCAGACGAGCACTGCGCGTTCGATGACGTTCTGGAGCTCGCGGGCATTACCGGGCCAGTGATACGACGCCAGCATATCGATGGCAGGCGTGGCGAGGCGGCGAATGTCGCGGCCGTGCTCCGCGGAAAACCGCTGGAGGAAGTGGTCAGCGAGCAGAAGCACATCCGGCTTTCGTTCTCGAAGCGGCGGAATGAAGATTGGAAACACGTTCAGCCGATAGAACAGGTCTTCCCGAAACTTGCTCTGCTCGATGGCGCGTTCCAGATCCTTGTTGGTCGCGGCAATCAGGCGGACGTCCGCCTTCAAGGTTTCGTGCCCGCCCAGACGCTCGAATTCGCGCTCCTGGAGCACACGCAGCAACTTGACCTGGGTGGACAGCTGCACGTCGCCAATCTCGTCGAGGAAAAGAGTGCCTCCCTCGGCGAGCTCGAAACGTCCTTTCTTACGGGCGTCCGCGCCGGTGAAGGCCCCCTTCTCGTAGCCAAACAGCTCCGACTCGATCAGCGTATCCGGCAGGGCACCGCAACTGACTTTGACGAACGGCTTCTTCGCGCGCGCCGAGTTGTAGTGGATGGCGTGGGCGATGAGCTCTTTGCCCGTGCCCGATTCCCCGCGCAACAGGACGGTGGTGTTCGATCGGGCAACCTGCGCCACCTGCTCGTAGACACGCTGCATCGGGCCGCTGTTGCCGATGATTCCCGCGAAGTCGTACCGTTCCTTCAACTCCTGACGCAGGTGCGCGTTCTCGTTGACGAGCCGCCGATGCTGCGCGGCGACGAGCCGTTGCACCTTGAGCGCCTGGCCAATCATCGACGCGGCGACACCGAAGAACGCCCGTGACCGATCGAAATTGCGGTCGGGCTTGAATTTCAGATTCACGCCGAGAGCGCCCACCACCCGTCGATCGAACCCGATCGGCACACAGATGAAGCTCGATTCCTCCTCGTGCGGATCTTCACGCGGCGAGGCGCGGAAGACGAGGGTCGGCTCTTTCGTCACGCGCGGGACGACCACCGAACGTCCGGACTCGACGACTTTTCCAATCACGCCCTCTCCGAGCGCGTACTGGATGTGGTGCGACGGCCGGTTCAGGCCGTGGGCGGCCTCGACGTGGAGCTGTTTGCCGTCCTCGTCCATCAGGACGACGAGGCTGCGCGAGACGGCATGCCGCCGCGCCAGCGTTTCGAGCACCTCCTGGATGCCAGTCTTCGCGTTCAGCGTGCTCGACAGCGCGTCGCCGATTTGCAGGAGCGTGCCGAGGCGTTCGTGCTCGGTCGAGGGACTGTCGGGGGGCGTGCTGCGTACGGAAACCTTGGTCGTCGTCGTCATCATCGTTGAGGGTTGACAAAAATGTCGTTCGAGAATGTGCAGCGAAGTGATTGTCGATCGCACGGCTCGTCGCCGTCAACGTGCAAGTTGTAAAAAACGTCCGTCTTCCACGCGGAATCCAGCGGAAAGGATGAGCGGAAAGTGACACACCTTGTTGGGCGGCGGCCTTGATTCAGACAAAAATGTCATGTTTATCGGTCAGACATTTTTGGCTACGTCATCGGGTCCGGCGCCTAAGCGGTTGCCCCGGCGGGATTTGGCCGTGGTAATGCGTCAGCCGAACGGCGGTGGCTCCGGGCTTGCTCGACGACTCGCGACTGCCGTCGGTGCGGACAGTCGCGTTGCCGTGGAGTCCCTCGTGATCGCGCTTCTCGTGCTCAGTGTGTCTGCGCTTGGCCTCCACCCCTCGGCTGTGGTCAATCGGTCTCTTCCCTGCTATGAACTGCCGGCAAACATTCGGACGACACGCGAACTTCGTGACGCGATCGTGCCGCTACTGGCGCGATCCCCGACGTTGCGCACGCAGTGCGGAAAGATTGCCGGCGCACCGAAAACCTACGTCACGGTCGAACTGAGCGTGGGCCCGTTTTCCGCGCAGACACGCGCACGCTCGACGGCGCGCCGCTATCGGTCGGGGCTGCTCATGGTCGACGTCGAGATTCCACCGGCGTCGCAGGAATTCGGCGAGTTGCTCGCACACGAGCTCGAGCACGTGACCGAGTTCATCGAAGGCGTGGACTTCAAGATGCTGGCGCAGTCGCGCGATAGCGGGATCCTGCGGTGCGGCGCCAGCGGCGGTTTTGAATCCGTCCGGGCTCATCAGGCTGGCCGCACCGCTGCTGCGGAGGTCGCGCTTGCCAATGAAGCAGAGGAGTCACGTGGCCAGCGTGACCGCGTCGTGCGAGGGCCCTCTGTGCCAGTCACCCGATGGCGCGACTGAAGCTATCTGCCCAACCCCGACCGGGGTCTGACCCCGTCTCGCGCGCCCCAGATCGGGGTCTGACCCCGTGTGTATTGAATCAAGTCCAAGGTCTGGCACCAGCAGGAGGTCGGGCGCCCTCTGAGCCCTGCCTCGATTCGGCGAAGAACTACTAAGATTCCTGGGCTAACCGTAAGTTCACGCTTTCGCCACGGCGGTGTGACGCGAGCTTTGTGTATCGTTTCAAGTCCAGGGTCTGACCCCGGACGGCGGCCTGTGCGCCGAGTTTCAAGTCCAGGGTCTGACCCCGGACGGCGGCCTGTGCGCCGAGTTTCAAGTCCAGGGTCTGACCCCGGACCGGTGGCCTGTGCGCCGAGTTTCAAGTCCAGGGTCTGACCCCGGACGCCGGCCTGTGCGCGGACCCCGGGGTTGTAGAATCTACGGAGACCCGCCACTTCGGGGGAGAGCGGAGGTCCGTGCTGCGCGGGTATTTGGAGCTCCTGCGACCGGCAAACGTGGTCACGGCGATCGCGGATGTCCTTGCAGGATATGCTGTTGCGGGCCGTTCCCATCCCCAGGCGCTACCGTGGCTCGTCGGCGCGACGATGTGCCTCTATGCGGGTGGGGTGGTCCTGAACGACGTCTTCGATCGCGACGTTGATGCGGTCGAACGCCCGGAACGGCCGATCCCAAGTGGTCGCGTCTCTACATCGCGGGCTGCGGTCCTGGGGATGTCGCTGCTCGCAGCGGGTGTCTTGGCCGCCGCGCAGGCCGCGCGCGACGCCCTGATCGTCAGCGCGGCGATTGCAGCGCTTGTGACCGTGTACGACGCGCGCACGAAACGGAGTGCGACCGCCGGGCCGATAACCATGGGCCTCTGCCGCGGGCTGAACCTGCTGCTTGGCGTCAGCGCGGTCGCTGGCGCCGTTGGAACCCGGTGGCCGATCGCGTTGTTCACCGTCGTCTACATCGCGGCAGTGACCACCGTGAGCCGGGGGGAGGTTCACGGCGGACGAGCGACCGTCGCCATGGCCGCTCTGATATCGTTGGCTGGAGTCGTGATCGGGTTGCTCGCGCTGGCGGCCGGCGCGACGACCGGCCGGCTCGCAGCACTCGTCCTGGTCGCGGCGCTCGCCTATCGCGTCCTGCCTCCCTACTGGCAGGTGGTGAAGGAGCCGCGCCCGGTCGTGATTCGACGAGCGGTGAAGGCCGGAGTGCTGTCGCTGGTGCTGGTCGATTCGGCCATCAGCGCCGTTTACGCCGGCCCCATGTATGCGGCCGCGGTCCTGGCAACAGGACTCGTGGCCGGTGCGCTCGCGCGGCTGTTCTCGGTAACGTGACGATGGATGTGATCCAGCAGGAGTTCCTCGTTCCGATTCGCTACCCGGTGTACTTCACGACCGGTGTCTTCGACGTGTCGAATGGATTGCTTCGAGACATCGTGGTCAACGGCGCCAGGTCGAACGTCGCCGATGGCGACGACAGCCTCCCGGCAAAGATGGTCGTCGTGCTCGACCGAGGCGTCGAACGAACCCATCACGCCCTCATCGGCGCGATTGCCGCGTACGCCGAAGCCCATGCGACAGCGATCGCGTTGTCCGGCCCTGTGGTTGTGGTCCCTGGCGGCGAGCCGATCAAGAACGAGCCGCGGCACCTGGACGACATCATCGAAGCGATCAATACGGCGTCGCTGTGCCGACATTCGTACGTGATGGCGATTGGCGGCGGCGCAGTGCTGGACGCCGTCGGTTTTGCCGCCGCGACGGCGCATCGCGGTGTCCGGCTGATCCGCGTGCCGACCACGGTGCTGTCGCAGGATGATTCGGCAATGGGCGTCAAGAACGGCGTCAATGCCTTTGGCAAGAAAAACTATCTTGGAACCTTCTCGCCGCCGTTCGCAGTCATCAACGATGTCGATTTTCTCGCGACGCTCTCCGATCGCGACTGGCGCGGAGGCACCACCGAAGCGGTAAAGGTGGCGCTCATCCGCGATCCGCAGTTCTTCGAGTTCCTGGAACAGCATGCCACCGCGCTGGTCGATCGGGATCTCACCGCGATGGCGAGGGTCATCAGGCAGTCGGCGGTGCTGCACCTGCGCCACATCTCGACCGGAGGAGACCCGTTCGAGCACGGGTCGTCACGTCCGCTGGACTTCGGGCACTGGGCCGCGCACAAACTCGAGCAGGTCACCAATCACCGGCTCGGCCACGGCGAAGCGGTCGGAGTCGGCATCGCGCTCGACAGCACCTACTCCTATCTGGCCGGCTTCCTGGCCGAAGCGGCCTGGCGGCGGATCATTCATCTGCTTGGCGCGCTGGGCGTGCCCGTGTACGATTCATCGATCGAGGAGCACCTGTCGACGCCAGACCACCCCGACTGCGTGTTGCGTGGGCTGGCCGAATTCCAGGAACACCTCGGCGGTCGGCTCACCATCATGTTGTTGAAGGACATCGGCCACCCGTTCGACGCGCACGAGATCCGCCCGGACCTGGTCGTCCGCAGCATCGAGATCATCAAGTCGCTCGAAGCGGATCGCGTCGCGTCGGCGGCAAAGAAGGCATCGTGACCATGAACGCGCAACCACATCGCTGTCCCTTGAGCGGCACGCAGATCGTCGACGAATACTTCATCGAAAACCGCACCCGCCTGCTGGAGATTGCGGCGTTCCTCGACCGGCTGGATCGGGTCGATCCGGATTGCGCCGTGCAGGATTTCAGGATGCAGGTGTTTCGTGATGCGGTGGACGCGCTCGGCACGCCCGGAGACCGCCTCAATCGGATCCAGCTCCTCTTGAGCGACCCGACGACCGAACCGCTCGAGCGGCTCGATCGCAAAAGTGCGCTGGGCGCATTCGATCACGGTTCAAAGGAGGCGCGCTCGTGAGGTACATCGATCATCACGCGCATATGGTGTCGCGCACCACTGACGACTACCAGCAGCTCGCGCTCACCGGATGCGTCGCCGTCACCGAACCGGCGTTCTGGGCCGGTTGGGATCGGAGTTGCGGCGACAGCGTCGAGGACTACTTCCGGCAGCTGACGGAGTTCGAGCCGAAGCGCGCCGCCCAGTACGGCATCCAGCACTACACCTGGCTGGCGATCAATCCGAAAGAAGCCGACGACCGCGACTTGTCACGCGACGTGCTCACCCGCATTCCGAAGTTCCTCGACCGGCCGACGGTGCTCGGCATCGGGGAAATCGGGTTGAACCGGATCACGCGCAACGAGATCGCGACCTTCACCGAACAGGTCGAGCTGGCCATTGCCCACCGGCAGCTCATCCTCATCCACACGCCTCATCTCGAGGACAAGCTCAAAGGCACGCGAATCTCGATTGACGTGCTCGAGCAGCACCGCGAGATCGATCCCGGCCGCGTGCTGATCGACCACGCCGAGGAGCACACCATCGAGATGATTCTGGATCGTGGCTACTGGGCGGGACTGACGCTCTACCCACAAACAAAAATCTCGCCCCAGCGTGCGGTCGACGTCATCGAAAAATACGGCTCCGAGCGAATCTGTGTGGCTGGCGCGTGCGACTGGGGACCAAGCGACGCGATCGCGGTGCCGCGGTTCGCGATGGAGATGCGGCGGCGCCATCATTCGGACTCGCTGATCGAACAGGTGGTCTTCCAGAACCCGGTGGCGTTCCTGAGCCAGTCCCCCCGATTCAAGGTGACGGCCACCGACACTCCACAGCCCGCACGGGTCGGCTGAGCGGCGCGCCGTGCGGGTCGATCGAGCGGGTGCCTTCCACCTGACGTACTGCACGAACATCCATGCCGCGGATGGCTGGACGGCGGTCAAGGAAAACGTCGAGCGGTTCGCGCCAACGCTGAAAGAGCGGCTGTCGCCATCGAGCCCCTTCGGCATCGGTCTCCGCTTGTCCGCGCGCGACGCGCGCGAACTCCTCGAAGGCGACCGGCTGGATCGGTTCCGTCGCGACCTCGACGATCGCGGACTCTACGTCGCGCTCATCAACGGCTTCCCTCACGGGTCGTTCCATCGCACGCCGGTCAAGGCAGACGTCTACGCGCCCGATTGGCGCGACGAGGAACGCGTTCGCTACACGCTCGACCTCGTCACGATCCTGTCCCGGCTGCTGCCCGCTGGTCTCGACGGCGGCGTGTCGACCGCCCCGTTGTCGTATAAATCATGGGTTCCGGATCTGGACCCGCGTCCGTTCACACGCAATGTGGTTCGGGTCGCGGACGCGCTGGCGCGAGCCCGCCAGGAGCGCGGCACGCTGATTCATCTCGACATCGAACCGGAACCGGATTGCCTGATCGAAACCAGCGACGAGTTCCTGAGTTTCTTCAACGGGACGCTGATGGAGGATGGAGGTCCGCTGCTGGCGGCTTCGCTCGGATGCAGCGTGGACGCGGCGCGCGCGCACCTTCGCGAACATGTGCGGATCTGCGTTGACTGCTGTCACTTCGCGGTTGAATACGAAGACCCCGTGGCGGCGCTCGAGCGAGTGCGAGCATCGGACGCCCAGGTCGGCCGCGTCCAGCTCAGTTCGGCCATCAAGGTGGTGTTTCCGCACGACGAGGCCGCGTGCGCCGGAATCGTCGAGCGCCTCCGCCGCTTTGCCGATACGACCTACCTGCACCAGGTCATCGAACGGCGCGGCACCACGTTGTCGCATTTTCCGGACCTGGACGTCGCGCTCGACCACGACCAGTCGCCTCGAGGCAGCGAGTGGCGCGTGCACTTTCACGTCCCGCTCTTTACCAGCGACTACGATGGCCTCGCGTCAACCCAGGATTACGTGCGTCAGGTAATTGGCCTGGCGTGCCAGACCCGCTTCGCCAAACACTTCGAGATAGAAACCTATACGTGGGACGTGCTCCCTCCAGGGTTGAAGATCGATTTGCTGGAGTCGATTGAAAGAGAGTATCGGTGGGTGTTGGCGCAGTTCTGCTGAAGTTTCCAGTAGCCAGTTTCCAGTTCCCAGTAATTTCGCGACTCGAACCACTGGAAACCGGGACCTGAGACTGGAAACCAACTCCCGTCATCATGCATAAGACAGCAGTCCTCAACGTCGTCGGCTTGACCCCGTCGCTCCTCGGGGACGCGATGCCGGCACTCTCCGCCTGGGCACGCACAGGAGCGGTCGCCCGGATCAAGTCTGCGTTTCCGGCGGTCACGTGCTCGGCGCAATCGGATTACCTCACCGGAGCCTATCCCGATCAACACGGCATCGTCGGCAACGGGTGGTATTCGCGCGAAGACGCCGAGATCAAGTTCTGGAAACAGGCGAACCGCCTCGTACAGGGGAACAAGATCTGGCATGCCGCGCGCGCCGCCGATCCGTCGTTCACATGCGCCAACCTGTTCTGGTGGTTCAACATGTATTCGGACGTGGACTACTCCGTCACGCCGCGGCCGATGTATCCGGCCGACGGCCGGAAGATTCCAGATGTGTACACGTCTCCAGGGCGACTTCGCGACGACCTGCAGGCGAAGCTCGGCACGTTTCCGCTGTTCGAGTTCTGGGGACCTCGCGCCGGGATTCGCTCGACCAGGTGGATCGCCGACGCCGCCACGCTCGTCGATCAACAATTCAACCCGACGCTGACGCTGATCTACCTCCCGCACCTCGATTACAACCTGCAGCGCCTCGGTCCGGTGGCGGCAGCGACGGAGGATCTCAAGCAGATTGACGCCGTCTGCGACGATCTGATCCGTCACTACGAGTCCACCGGCGCACGCGTGATCGTGCTGTCGGAATACGGCATTCGCGAAGTCTCGGCTCCAATCCATCTGAACCGGGTGTTTCGAGAACATGGATTGATTGCGGTGCGCGAGGAACTCGGGCACGAAATGCTCGACCCCGGCGCAAGCGTGGCGTTTGCCGTCGCCGATCATCAGGTCGCGCACGTCTACATCAACGATTCGTCTCGCGTGAATGATGTGCGCCGGATCGTTGAGGCGGTCGACGGTATCGACATGGTGCTCGGCGAAACCGAGAAACGCGCCTGGCACATCGGTCACGAACGCGCCGGCGATCTCATTGCCGTCGCGGCGCCGCATGCCTGGTTCACATACTATTTCTGGCTCGACGACGGCCGGGCCCCGGACTTCGCGCGGACCGTCGAGATCCACCGGAAACCAGGCTACGACCCGGTGGAACTGTTTCTCGATCCTGCGATTCGCATCCCGCCATTGACGGTTGGATGGAAGCTCATGAAGAGGAAGGCAGGACTCCGCTCGCTGCTTGACGTCATCCCGCTGGACGCGAGGCTGGTCAAAGGTTCACACGGACGTCAGACCGGCTGGGACGAAGATGGCCCGGTATTCATCAGCCGCGCGAAGGAGCTCGTGCCGTCGAAGCAGATCACATCGGTTGAGGTGTACTCGCTGATGTTGGCGCATCTTCGTGCTGACTAAAGCGGAACGTCGCATCGATCAGCCGGCGCGAGCGAAGGAGCGAGCGCTGGCACGCGCTGGGGGTGGGGCCCCAGCGCAACGTAAGAAATGCTGACGCAACGTGAGCGACAACTCCGTTACCTCTCCGCGCGAAGCAGATACGCCCGCCGCCGCTCGACGAATCCGCGCAACGTGTTCTCCGGTGCCGGCTGCGGAGTTCCAGCCGAGTCTCCCACGTCCGCATAGAACGCCTCGGTGCTGTAGATTTTCCGCGTGTCGACGGTCACGTCAGGCTCGATGAGAGCCTGCCACTGCCGGACCAACGGCTGGAGCACACGCCAATCCAGCCATTTGGCCGCAATGTCGTGGACGTAGACGAGATATCGTTGCCGCAAGGCCGGAACAGCGAGCAGTTTCGATCGAAGTGGCTTGCGCGCGTCGTCCAGGCCAACCAGCGGATCGAGATCGGGCGTGCCCATCAGACCGCCGAATGCGGGGCCACCTGCCTCACCGCCGAAGCCTTCGTTGAAGTCATGCGGCAGGATGTGAAACTTGCCGCGCGGATCGCGGTAGATGTTGAAGTCGCTGGCTCTCGTCCAGTAGCCGTCGCCGTTGACGAACGCGACATCCAGCGCGAGGAACCTCAACGTACCGTCGATGTCGAGAATCGGAGTGAGCGCCGCTTCGAGCTTGTCGGTCGGCGTCGTGTTCAGCACCTTGCAGAAATTGACAAACGCCTTCCACGATTCCGCGTCGTCATCAGTCTTGATCTCGTAGATGCTCTTGTAGGACGCGACGTCATCTCCCAAGTACTCGAGGCCGCCGCGACCGCGCGGGCTGCCAGGGACCTTCCATCGTGCTCCCTTTGATTCGTTGAACCAGTCGCGGAGGAAGTCCTTGTTGAATTGCTGCGCATTGATGTAGATGCCCCAGCTCTCTCCATTGATCACGACCCGCATGTAGTTGGTCAGCGCAATCGGCAGGTAGTGCCGGGCAATTTCGCTGTACAGCATCGTCCGGACGAAGGTCGCGTCGTTGTTCGAGTTCAGCAGGTTGAGCGTCCGGTAGCCGCCGATGTCCTGATGTGGATGGGTAAAGTCGAACGACAGATTCAACGAGTGCTTGAGCCCCTGAGCAACCGACCGGTACGACGAGTTGCCCCTGAAATGAACGCCGACCTCCGGATACGTCTTGCCATCGACGACGACCGATGCCGGAACGTCGACATCGGTTCGGTAGAAAGCGGCCAGCTCCTCGGCCCAGTCAGCATTCTCGAAGGTCAGGAACATCGTCCGCAGGGTTGCCTCGTCGTACAAAGGCGCGGCGGGGTACGAGCGGACGTCGGCAGGCTTGAGGTGTATCCCCGGCTCGGGGTTGGCGGTGCGGCCGCGGCCGCCGAATCGGCCAAACCCGTCATTCCCCTGCGTCCGCAGCCATTCGCGCGCCGCCGTACGCTCCGCCCGATCGAGTCGCTGATCGCCGTTCTTGTCGAAATCCTTGACGATCTTGCGATCGGTCTGCGGCATCCCGCGCATGAATTGACCGCGTGGGCCGCGCCCGTTGAATCCAGGGGGAACGAAACGAACCGCTGGGGCAACCGGTTTGGGTTTGAACGCTTGAATCGCGACGTACGCCGACAGCGCCAGCGCCACCGTCAGCAACACGAGCTGCATGACCGTGACCCAGCGCCCCCAGTTGCGGCGGGCAGGTGTTGGCTCGGCAGCAGGAAGTGGTTCGTCGACCATGGCGCGAGCGCGTCAATGCTGATTGCCGATTGCTGATTAGAGATCAATCACCAATCAGCAATCACCAATCAGCAATTCTGTTATTCGTGCTTCACGCTCTGCACGTGCTCGCGCAGCAGATCGCGTCCGAAGTCGCCGTTGAAATCGCGCCAGACGGAGTGAACATGATTTCCGTCGTTCTGCGTGTTGTCGTATTCGATGAGGAAGGTCGGGCCCTGCACCCGGTAGTAATGCTTCTTGCCAACTTCCGCTTCACCGGCCCAGGCGAACGTGATCTTCTCGAGGCCGGCCGATTTGAGCTGCGCCATCCGCTCTGACGCGATCTCCGCCGCCATCGACGAGCTGTAGCTCTCGATGACCGCCATCAGCAGTTCGCGCTGCTTGGGCGTCATGGCCGACGCGGCGACGCCGGTCGGCGACAGCGGGTCGACCTTGACGGCGGTCTTCGTCACGATATCGCCTGGAGCCGCGCCTTCGAGAACGGCCGTCTTCCGCTGCGATTCGTCGAGGGCGTTCAGCAGCGCACGAGCGGTGTCCTCACGATCGCCGAGCACGCGAAGTCCCTTCTTGGGTCCGTCCACCCGCACTTCCGCGGGATTCGATCCGAAGAAGGTTGGCGCGCTTGCTACCGTCGAGCCATTGCCGACGTTGAAGTGAAGCGACAGGTGATGACCGTTGACTCGCCATCCCCAGACGCCTTTCGCTGCGGGCGTCCCGAAAATCGAGAAGGCGTACTGTTCGGGGTCGCGCATCGCCGATCCGTTCTCGAGCGCCTTCAGGATGTTCTCGAGGTCGGTCATGATCGTCGTGGCCTGCGTGTAACCGCGCTGGCTGAGACCGGTCTTCATCAGATCATGCGCCAGCCCGCGCTGTGTCTCGTTCATCGCCCGAATCGCCAGGCCATTGCGTGGGAACTGTTGAGCCGGCACGTAGTGCCATCTCGTCAGCTCTTCCGACTCGAACGAAAACGTCGCCTGTTGCCGTTGTTCCGGTGTTAGCGAGGCGAGGAACTTGTTCGCGGCATTCGCCATGGACGAAGCGGAACGTTCCGAGGCAATCGTGACGCCGGCGTACCACACGGCACAGCACACCGGGACGAGGAGCACGCGGAGCCAGGTTGCGGACTTCATCATCGCCATCCTTTGAGGCACGAAAGGGACGATATCACGACTCACGTCGCGTGCGGATTTGCATTGATCTGCCTCACTTCTTCGCCGCCGCCGCCTGTTTTTCCTTCTTCTGAATCTCCTGAAGCAGCTTGCCGTACACCGGGTCCCGTGGCGCGCACCCTGCCGCATACTGGCCGAGCTCGTTGCCTTTGGCGCGCATCAGCGACGTGCAGTAACTGACGGTGATGCACACCTTCTTCTTATCCATGTGCACGTCACGGGCGAAGTCCGGATACGCAATGGCCCCGCGGCCCATCCCGACAATCGACACGCGATCGTCGCGGAGGTTGGCCTCGCCGGCCTCGACCGCATACTGTCGCAGGTAGCTGTAGCCAGTTCCGACGACGGGCAGGCCTGGACAGGCGCGGTGGGCGGCTTCAGCGAGCTGGAAATGACGGGCGACGCCCACGAGCTGATTCTCGGGCGCGCCGTATCCGTCTGGTGGCTCCTTGTCGGCCGGCCGGCCGACGTGGGGATTGAAGTACGGGCAGCCCGCGGTCACGTTGACGAGTTGCAGCCCCGCATCGCGGAAGATCTTCAGCGCCTCGACCGCGTCGTCCGCCTCGAGATAGTTCTCGGTCGCACCTGGGATCGGCTCGCCGATTCCGGTCGTCGGATTCTTGGCGTAGGGAACGCCATCAAAGAAGTTCATCCGGCTCGCGCGAATCAGCTCCGGCACTTCCGAAGCGAGACGTCGCAGCAGCTCGCGAACGAACCTCGTACGGTTTTCCAGGCTGCCGCCGTACTTGCCGGGCCGGGTTTTCGCGGCCAGCATCTCCGACAGCAGGTAGCGATGGCATTGCTTGATATCGACGAAATCAGCACCAATGTCCCGCGCGCGGCGCGATGCTTCGACGTACAGGTCCTGCCACCGATCGAGCTCGTCATCGGTGATGACTCGGCCGTTGTTGCGCAGCGCCGGATCGTGAAACATCACCGTCGGTGTCGGATACGACCATCGACCTGAGTGCGTGAGCTGCAGCCCGACGACGAAGTCGCTCGCGGCGCCATGCTCTTTGCGGGCCAGTGCAATCATCCGCTCGAGCGATGACAGGGTGTGCTCCGCTATGAGCAGCTGTCGGGTGTTTGCGCGCGCGTCCGGATGAATGGCGACCGCTTCGCCCCAGAGCAGTTTTGCGCCGCCCGCGCCGAACCGCGCCCACCGGCGAAGCGTCAGCTCGTCCGGAGCGCCGTCGAGAGTGCCGTCGCACCCTTCCATCGGATGAATGGCGAACCGATTTCCGACGGTGCGGTGGGCAACCGCCAGCGGCGTCAGTGACGCCTGGATGTCATTTTCGAACCGGATGTTGACGCCGACCGCCGCGATTTCCTGCTCGAGCGCACGGCGATCGGCAAAGAGAGTATGGCTCGCCATTACTTCGAAGGGCACCCCGTCGGGCCCGAGAGTCCGAGGGCCCATGCGATCGCATTCTCGAGAAGCAGCAGGTGGTTTGGCTCGGAATATGTCTCCGCCGAATGTCCGATTGCGGAATAGAAGACCGGGCCCTTGCCGACGCAGTGCGTCCACACCATTGGATGGTCCGCGCCCATGGTGGAACGCTGCGGATCGTAGGTCGACTCGTCGGCAACGGCGAGAATGTGGAATCCGGACTTGCCGCGTGGGTTGTCTTTGAATGCGTACCACTCGTCGCGCACCGTCCGCGGCCAGACAGCGGGAAGCCCCTTGGTGATAGGACTCGTCGTGTCCTCGATGCGGACCGTGCCGAGCTGCTGCGATGAATGGCTGGTGAACTGCGCGCCGATCAGCGTCTCGGGATACCACGCCCACTCGTACTTTGGATCGCCGCCCGCGCCGTGTGTGCCGACGAAGGCGCCGCCGTTTTCCATCCACGTTTTGAATGCTGCACGCTGGGGTTCGGTCAGCAGATCGCCGCTGGTGTTGTTCCAGATCACCAGCTTGAAGCGCCCGAGCTGCTCGGCACTCATCACGGCCGCGTTCTCGGTGACGAACGACGGCCATCCGCGCTTCTTTGTAATCGCGACGAGCGCGGCGTTCGACGCCTGGATCGCAGGTTCCTCGCGATACCCGTTGGTCTTTGAAAAGATCAGGATAGCGTTCGGCCCCTTGATGTCAGCCGGAATCTCGGGCGGCACCGAATCGTAGACTGGCGTCACGAACCCGCCGCGAGCGCGAGGAGGCGCTTGAGCTGACGGCTGCTGACCGCCGGCATTTGACGGTGGTGCCTGCGCTGACATGAGCGTCGCGAGCGAGACCGTTACCGCCAGCGTCTCCAAAACTGCCGTCCTCATACGATTCTCCCGTAGCAGAAAGTGCGAAGGGGTCTGACCCCGGTCTGACCCCGGTCTGACCCCAGTCTGACCCCGGTCTGACCCCAGCCCGATCCCGCGAAGCGCGAGTTATTTATTCATCACGAACGCCCACAGCATGTCGCTCGCCCCGACGATGACGTATTGAAGACCGTCGAGCTCGTAGGTGATCGGCCCGTTGCTGATGGCGGCGTTCAGTCGTGTGTGCCAGAGCGCGTCGCCGTTTGTCGCATTCAATGCGACCAGCGAGTTGCCCGGCCCGGCGCTGAACACCAGGTTGCCCGCCGTGCTCAGCAGCCCCGATCGCGCCGCGCCTTCCCACTGGTGGCTCCACCGGATCTTTCCGGTCTTGTAGTCAACCGCCTGGACCATCGACTCCGAGTAGCCGCCGCGATCCTGCCCGCCCCAGCCCTGCGGATTATCGCCAGGATCGTAGAGGTAGAACACGCTGAACGTGCGTCCAGCCGGCACGTAGAACAGTCCGGTCGCGGGGCTGAAGCTCGGCGGCTGCCAGTTGGCGCCGCCTCCTGCCGCCGGCGAGACGAGCGAGCCGTCTGTCTGCGGCATCTTGGCGGGATTGGGAACCGGTTGGCCTTTCTCGTCGTACCCGAGCGCCCAGTTGGTCTTCACGTATTCAGACGACACGATCGCCTTGCCGTCGGTGCGATCGAGCACGAAGAAGTGGCCGTTGCGCGCGGCCTGCGCAATCAGCTTGCGCGGACGTCCGTTGATTTCACCGTCGAATACGACCGCTGGCTGCGTCGAATCCCAATCGTGCGTATCGTGCGGCGAGGACTGGAAGTACCAGACCATTTTCCCCGTGTCCGCATTGAGCGCAACGATCGACGCGGTGAACAGGTTGTTGCCGGGCCGGTTCTTGTGCGCGATCACCGGCTGCGGATTACCCGTGGATACGAAGATCAGATTCAGTTCGGGATCGTAGGTGATTGGCTGCCACGTCATGCCGCCACCGTGACGGGCCATCTCTTCGTTCGGCCAGGTCTCCGATCCCGGATCGCCCTTCTTCTGCGGGACCGTGTACCAGCGCCAGTGCAATTCGCCGGTGTCCGGATCGCGCGCGTCGAGATAGCCGGGAATATCGAGGTCGTCGCCGCTGACCCCGACGATCACGTGATTCTTGACGATGACCGGCGCCACCGACCCGTAATAGAACTGATTCAGATCCGCGACCTGCTTATGCCAGCGCTCGGTGCCGTCCTTGACGTTCAGGCAGATGAGATAGTCATCCGGCGTTTCGAAATACAACTTGTCGCCCAGGATCGCCACGCCTCGGTTTGCCAGATGGTTGCCTCCGGTCGACTTCCAGAGGTAGTGCCAGCTCTCTCGACCCGTCCGCGCATCGACCGCCCACGCGTGATCCGGCGTGGCGAAGTAGAGCACGCCATCGATCATCAGCGGCGTGGCCTTGATCGTGGCGGAACTGCCGATGACGGGGCCGCCGCCGAGGTTCAAGCGATAGACCCACGCGAGACTCAGCGCGCCGATGTTGCCGGCGTTGATCTTCGTCAGCGTGCTGAAGCGCCGGCCCGAATAGTCGCCGTTGTAAGTCGGCCACGAATCGGTCGCCGGCTTTCCCAACCGCGACGGATCGAGGCCTTGCGCCTGCGATACCAGCGCGGCAGCGGCGACGGCGGCGATCAGGAAAAACGTGAACCGCTTCATTTCAGTGTCTCCAGGTAGGCGACGACATCGTGAATCTGCTTGTCGGTGATCGTTTCCAGCAATGCGTGATGCGCTTCGAGCGGGTCGGTCTTCTGTACCTTGAGCGTCGGCGTCCGCCTGAACGTGCGCGACATACCGTTCTCGTCCTGGAGCGTCACCACGAAATCGTCCATGTAGACGAGCACCCCTGACACGGCGGCGCCGCCCGGCGGTGTCACCGAGACGCGGACCGCGCTCTTCGGCGGCGGACCGCCTCGTCGACCGCGGCCACCGCCACCTGGGAACAGCATGCGCTGCTGAATGTCCACCGTCTCGTACTTGCCGGCGAGGCCGGCGAGATCGCCGGTGGCCGAGTGACACGTCGTGCACTTGCCGGCGCCGCTGAAGTACTCCGCGCCGGCCTTGGCGTCTCCCGTCCGGATGTCCTGGACGGTAAAGGCCGTCGCGCCGCGCAACGTGTCGTTCAACTGTTGGCGCAGAAAATGCGCGATGTTGGTGATCTGCTCGTCGGTCAGGCTCGAGCCGGGCTTCCCACTTTGCAGGGGATGCCCCTTTTTCAGAAACGGGCCGATCTCGCTGCCGTACCGATCGCGAAGGAACAACACCGAGCGCAGAAGATTGGGGCCGCTATCCGTGCCTCGTCCCTGCGCGCCATGGCACGTCACGCATTCGGCCAGCCAGACGTCCTTTCCCTTGGCCGCGAGCGCGAAGTCAACGAGCGGCTTGTCGGCCGGACCGGCCGCTCCACCTCCGCCGCCGCCACCACGCGAGGGCGGCGGATAGTTTTGCCCTCGGCCTTGACCGGCACCTCTGCCGCTGGCGGGCGGCGCTTGGGGTGCCTGCGCTCCGAGAGACACGACCAGAATGGTTCCCGCAATCAAAGAGGCGAAACCCGGTGTTCGCATAGGCCGTCGCAGCTCCCCTGTTGTCATTCCTCCATCGGGAATCAGCATTGTATATCCCTGTAGTGCGCGTGCGGCGAGCCACCCTTTACATGATCTGCACGCCAGCCGTACGATGCCGGCCAATGGTTCGACTGCTGAGAGTCGTCCTGGTCGTCTCAGTCCTCGGTCCCCTCGGCTGCGGCGGCGACAAATCGACGACGCCAACTCCTCCGACATCGCCGACGTCCCCGACGACACCAACGGGTATGCAGGTCGCACCGCTTCGCGACGCGGCACAAGCGGCGGGCAAGCTCGTCGGCGCCGCCGTGCAGTCGGCGTTGCTCGCGGACGGCCGATACGGCGGCGTGCTCAGCCGCCACTTCAATTACCTGACCGCTGAATACGAAATGAAGTGGGACGCGATCGAACCGACCCGCGGCGCCAACACTTTCGGCGCCGGCGACGCGATCGTCGCCTACGGCCAGAGCACTGGGATGAAGATCAAGGGACACGCGCTCATCTGGCACGGATCGGTACCGTCATGGGTTGGCTCACTGTCGGCACAAGATCTGCGTGTGGCGTTCGAGGACCACATCAGATCCGTCGCCGAACACTTCCGCGGCCGCGTCGTCGCCTGGGACGTCGTCAATGAAGCGGTCGCCGATGATGGATCCGGATTGCGCGACACGGTTTTCAAGCAGAAGCTCGGCGATCAATACATCGCCGACGCGTTCCGGATCGCCAGGCAGGCGGATCCACAGGCATTGCTCTTCTACAACGACTACGGCGGCGAAGGATTGAGCCAGAAATCGAATCGCATTTACGACCTGGTGCAAGGCCTTCGCATGCAGGGCGTGCCGATCGATGGCGTCGGCCTCCAGATGCACGTCACGGGATCGAATCCGCCGAGCGAAGCCAACGTGGCGTCGAACATGCGGAGGCTCGCAAGCCTGGGGCTGCTGGTGAACATCAGCGAGATGGATGTTCGGATTCGCGATCTGCCGGCGACGACGCGACTCGAGACACAGCGTGCGGTGTATCGCACCATCGTGTCCGTGTGCGTCGCCGAGCCGCAATGCGACGCCGTCACGTTCTGGGGCTTCACCGACGCTCATTCGTGGATCGATGCGCAATTCGGCGCCGACGATCCGTTGCTGTTCGACGA
>JBKPNQ010000058.1:0-13457 GCA_046732715.1 Acidobacteriota bacterium
AGAAAAGCAGGGGGCTCGTAAAAAGTTAAAAGTGAAAGTTAAAAGTAAAAGACAAAAGTCAGAAGTTGCAAGGGACAAGAGCGCGAAGGCTGGCTCTTGTCCCTTTCGTTTTTTTGATTTTCTTTTAACTTTGAACTTTCAACTTTTAACTTTTAACTTTTAACTTTCTACACCTCTTCCGTCGCCTCGTGGCCACGCTCGGCCTTCGCCGCGGCAATGATCTTCCCGTGAAGATGCGACGGCACCTCCTCGTAATGTGAGAACTCCATGTGGTACGAGCCGCGGCCGCCGGTGGCTGACGTGAGGTGCTGTTCGTAGGTGAGCATCTCCGACATCGGCACCTTGGCCCTGATGATCGTGGAGGCGCCACGGGAGTCCATCCCACCGATGCGCCCTCGGCGGCCGTTCAGATCGCCCATCAGATCGCCGGCGTAGTCGCTCGGTGCGTAGACCTCGACGTCCATGACCGGCTCGAGCAGCGTCGGCCGCGCCCGTGACATCCCGTCCTTGAAGGCGAGCGATCCGGCCATCTTGAACGACAGCTCGTTCGAGTCGACGGCATGGAACGATCCGTCGAACACCGTCGCCCGGAAGTCCACCATCGGATAGCCGGCGAGGAAGCCGCGCAGCCGCGCGTCCTGAATGCCTTTCTCGACGGCGGGTATGAACTGACGCGGAATCGAACCGCCGAAGATGTCGTCGACGAACTCGAATTCGCTGCCCCGCGGCAGCGGCTCGAACTTCACCTTGCAGTCGCCGAATTGCCCGTGGCCGCCGGTCTGCTTCTTGTGACGGCCGTGCGCTTCGGTTGATGCGGTGATCGTCTCGCGGTACGGAATCCTCGGCAGCTTGAGGTTGACCTCGACGCCGAAGCGCCGCTTCAGCTTGGCGACGGTCACCTCGATGTGCGATTGCCCCTGGCCAGCGAGCAGTAGCTCCTTGGTCTGAGCATCGCGCGTGTAATTGATCGTCGGGTCTTCTTCCTGCAGCCGGTGCAGGGCGGTGCTGATCTTCTCCTCATCGCCGCGGCTCTTCGGCTCGATCGCGTAGGAGATGACCGGCTCCGGAAATTTCGTGGCCGCCAGCCTGAAGCTGATCGACTTGTCTGCCAGGAGATCGTTGGTCTGGCTCTCCTTCAACTTCGCCACCGCGCCGATGTCGCCGGCTTTGATCTCCGGCACCGGCGTCTGCGTTTTCCCCTGCAGCAGTACCAGGTGACCAAGGCGCTCGGGCGTCTCCTTGGTGATGTTCTGAACCGTCGAGTCAGATTTCAGCGCGCCCGAGATCACGCGGAACATGGTGATGCGTCCGGCGAACGGATCGGCAACGGTCTTCCAGACGAACGCCGCGGTCGGGCCATCGGCCTTGGCATCGACGCGGACTTCTTCGTCCGACTTGCTGGCCTTGAGCGGCCGTTCGGCCGGTGAGGGGACGTAGGCGAGAAGCGCGTCGAGCAGCGGCTGGATGCCGACGTTCGTGATGGCCGACGTGCACAGCACGGGGAACACGCGGCCGGCGGCGATCCCGCGCTTGAGCCCGGGCAGCAGTTCCTCCTGCGTCAACGTGCCGGCGTCGAAGAATTTCTCCATCAGCGCGTCGTCCGCTTCCGCGACCATCTCGATCAGCGCGTCCCGGGCCGCCTGCGCCGGCGACTCGAGGTCGGCGGGAATCGTCCCCTCGGTCGGCTTGCCGGTGGCGTCGCCGGCGAAGGTCCATGCCTTCATGGCAACCAGATCGATCACCCCGCGAAAGTTCTTCTCCTCGCCAATCGGCAGCTGGACCGGCACGACGGCGCGGCCGAAGACGGCGCGCAGCGATTCGAGCGATCGATCCAGGCTGGCGCGCTCGCGATCGAGACGATTGAGCACGACGATGCGCGGGACGTCGAAATCGGCGGCCGCTTCCCATACCTTCTCGGTGGAGACCTCGACGCCGGAGACCGCATCGACCACGACGATCGCGCCATCCGAAACGCGCAGCGCCGCGCGCGCGTCGCTCAGGAAGTTGGCCATTCCCGGCGTGTCGATGAAATTGATCTTGTGTTTGTTCCACTCGACGTAGGCGAGGCTGCACGCCAGGGTATGTTTGCGGGCGATTTCCTCTTCGTCGTAATCGGTGACCGTCGTCCCGTCGTCCACTCGTCCGAATCGATTCACCGCGCCGGCATCGAACAGCATCGCCGAAACGAGCTGTGTCTTGCCGGCGCCGCTATGGCCGACCACGGCGACATTTCTTATGCTGGGAGCCTCGTAAACCTTCATATGGGTAACTCCTCGCCTGACAGTTATCAGTTGCCAGTTTCCAGTTACCAGTCGGATCGGGTGCGGACATCAGCCCGTCACGCTCTCAATCAGGCCAGTCAGCATACGCCGAACCTCCTCCAATTGGCCCGCGAGCCGTGAGTGCGAGGCAGGGGGCAGGAACCTGAGGTCCCGCGCAAGAAGAAGATCATACTCAAGTTCGTTACACGATCCCAAGGAATGGAACAAGAACCGCCGGAAATCAGGGTTTGATCCCCGACCCGCGCCTTCCGCCATGTTTGAAGGGATCGAAATGGCTGCCCGGAATAGCTGATCTCGAACCGGCTACGCCTCAGGCGTCTTGAAGTTTGCAGAAAATGCGTACGCATCCAGCACGAGTTTGTGCGCCTTCTGCCACACTTCGAGTTTTCGGTAATCCTGCATGAGACCTCCTAGTTGTGACGAGGCGGCCGGGCAAACAGAATGCCGACCTCAGCAGGACTCGACCACTCAGAACCTAGAAAACTGGGAACTGGAAACTGGGAACTGGGAACTGGAAACTGGCAACCGGAAACTGGAAACTGGCAACGGGAAACTGGAAACTGGAAGCTGGAAGCGAACTACTCGTATCTCAACGCTTCGATCGGGTCCAATCGCGACGCCTTGATCGCGGGGAAGAGTCCAAAAAAGATCCCGACGCTCGCCGAGAATCCGATCCCGATTGCGAACGACCACCACGGCAGCGAGACGGGGAATCCCGAGGCCCAGTGAACGATCAGGCCGATGCTGCTGCCAAAAATGATCCCGAGCACGCCGCCGGCCGATGTCAGGAAGCCCGCCTCGATCAGGAACTGCCACAGGATCTCGCGGCGGCGGGCGCCGAGCGCTTTGCGGACGCCGATCTCTCGTGTCCGCTCGGTGACCGAGATCATCATGATCGCCATCACGCCAATGCCGCCGACCATGAGCGCGATTGACGAGATCACAATCAGCGCGAGGAAGGTGGCGCTGCTGATTTGCTCCCACACTTTCAAGACCGCATCCTGCGTCACGATGTCGAAGTCGTTGGGCTGATCGAGATTGAGCTTGTGGCGAATGCGCATGACCGCTTCCACTTCGTGCATCGCCTGCTCGCGCATGCCTTCCCGCGGGACGACGGCGATCATCGCGGTCCGAAAGACAGCCGGGTTGAAGCTGCTGGCGCTGATTTTGGCGGAGCCCTTCAGCACCTTGCCATAGAACTTTTCGTGCGCGGTGAAAGGCACCACGGCGAAGTCGTCAGCGCCGGTGGAAAAGCCGCCAGGGCTCGGGCGCTTTCCGAGGACTCCGATCACCGTGAACTCGTTGCTGCCGATCCGCACTAGTTTCCCGATCGGGTCGATATTCGGGAACAACGATTGCCACGGATTGTTGCCGAGGACGACCACCTGCCGGCGGTGCTCGACTTCCGAGGGCATGAACAGTCGACCGAACTCGAGTTTTGCCTGGTTCACGGCGGCCCAGTTCTCGGTGGCGCCGAGGATCATCACCTGTTTGGTCTTGTCGTGACCGTAGTAGATGCGAGACTGGGTATTGCCGAACGCACCCAGCCAGACGTCGATGAGGCCAACCGATGGGCAATCCCGCTCGATCGCCAACGCATCTTCCTTCGACAGGTTCGGCCGCCGTGCGACTTCGAGAAAGCTCTTGCCGGAGGCGAAGCTGAGGGCCCCCCACTTCTGCACGATGATCGTGTTCGGTCCGAGCTGGCCGATAGAATCGCGCAGCGAGTTGTCGAACCCGCGAATGAGCGACGTCATACCGACAATCGACGTGATGCCGATGACGACGCCGAGGACGGTCAGCGCCGAGCGCATCTTGCTCGTGCGCAGGGTGTCCCATGACATCGACACGATCTCGCCTAACAGGCCGGTTCTGATCTGCGCCATAAATCGATCAGTGCCTCAATCAACGACAGCCACTGGTCAGGAGATCACAGGAGAAAAGAGAACGGGGGATCCTGTTTGTAGAAAACCAAAAGCATTCTCCTTTCTCCTGTTGATCTCTTCAGTCGTGCATGCAGCGTGACAGCGAAGGCCGTTGATTGACTACTCCCTTCTCAACGCCTCAATCGGGTCGAGCCTCGCAGCCCGCATCGCTGGATACAACCCGAAGAACAAGCCGACGATCGCGGTGATACCGATGCCGATCGCAACGGACCACGGCTGCACGGTCGACGGAAGCGGCGTCAGCTTGCTGACGATCATGGCGGCGATGAACCCGAGGCCGGTGCCGATGAAGCCGCCGAAGGTCGAGAGCGTGACCGACTCGGTCAGAATCTGCCAGATGATATCTCGCCGTCGCGCGCCGAGCGCCTTGCGCAGACCGATTTCACGCGTGCGCTCGCTGACCACCATCAGCATGATGTTCATGATCACGATGCCGCCGACGACGAGCGAGAGCGCGACGACGCCGATGAGCACGGCAAAAATGCCATTGGTGGCGGCGTGATAGATGTCGAGGAACGTGTCCGACGTGAACATCCCGAAGTTATCCGGCTCGTTCGGGCGCAGCCGGCGCTGAATTCGCATCGCCACGGTGGCATCGTCCATGGCGACTTTGACGAGATCCGGATTCCTCGGCTTCACGAGCAGCTGCATGCCGAAGAAGCGAGAGCCGAACATCTTCCGGAAGACGCTGAGCGGGATGATCGCGAAGTTGTCCTGCGAGTTGCCGAGGAACGACCCTTTCTTCTCGCTGACACCGACGACGCGGAAGTGCAGGGTGCCGATGGTGACGACTTTGTCGATCGGATCGGCCATGCCGAACAACTTGTCGGCCACGTCCCACCCCAGCACGGTGACGGGGCGATTGGCGTCGATTTCCGCCGGGTTGATCAGCCGCCCGCGCTCCGCATTGAACGTGCCAAAGTAGACGTAGTCCCTCGACACACCCTGCACCTGCACGCCGTCGACGGTCTCGGTTCCAAATGACGCCATGCTGCGTGACTGTGTCTGCGCGGCCACGGCGCCGACGTTCTCGCTGTATTTCCGTACCGCCTCGGCTTCGTCGAGCGTGATTCGTGGATTGTTCCGGACCCGCTCTTCGTCGGCTTCGGTGCGCACCACCGGCATGCGCTGAATCGTGAAGTTGTCGGCGCCGACGCCGGACAGAATCGCGTTGGTCACATAGCCATTCATGCCCTGCACCAGCGACACGACGGCGATGATCGACGTCACCGCGACGATGTTTCCGAGCACGGTCAGAAACGATCGCAGTTTGTTCGCCCAAATCGCGCCCAGCGCGATCACCGCCGCTTCGTAGAACTGGTTCATTTCGTTGGCTTCGATTCCGCCGGCCCGGTGCCGATCTTCACCGGGGTGCCGTCGGCGATCGATCGCACCGACGCAAACGGGCCGGTGATGACCTGATCCCCTTCTTTCAACCCGGACAACACCTCGAAGTACTTCTCCCCGGCAATCCCCGTCTTGATCGGCGCGAACTGCGCCTTGTTGTTCTGGACGAGGAACACGCCTTCCATCTCCTTGCGGGTCTGCCCGGGCTTGAGCTCGGCCGCTTGCGCCGAGGTGCCGACCGCCGGACGGGACGGACGCTTCTCGTTTTCCGGCGGACGCACGACGTTGCCCTTGTCGTCGAGGACCACTTCGCGGACCGTCGTCGCCTGGATCGGGACCGAGATCGAGGTCTCGCGAACCGCCGTCGTGATTTCCGCGGTGCACGTAAACCCTGGCCGCACTTCCGCGATTTCCTTGTCCAGCGTCACGACGACCTTGAAGTTGGTGGCCTGTGTCGAGGACGACTGCTGGCCGGATGCGGCCTGGATCGGACTGTTTCCGATCTCGGTGACCTTCCCGGTGAAGCTCTGCCCCGGGAGCGCATCGATGGTCACTTTCGCCGGCTGTCCAAGCTTGACTGACGGAATGTCGGTCTCGTCGACCTCGACTTCTGCCTGGATGACCGACATGTCCGCGATGGTCAGCAGGACCGTCCCGGCATTGTTCATGGTTCCGATGACGACGGTCTCCCCTTCTTCGATGTTGCGCCGTGTGACGATGCCGTTGATCGGCGATTCGATCCGAACCTTGCTGAGATCGTAGCGTGCGCTCTCGGCCGTCGCACTCTCCGACTGCATGCGCAGTTCCTGCGTCTTCAGCTGCTGCTCCTGCGAGCGCAAATCGGCCTGGCGCATCTTGAAATCGTTCTCCGCTCGCTCGAGCGTCTCGCGCGTCGTCAGGCCCCCCTTCCAGAGGTTCTGCTGGCGCGTGTAGGCGTCCTCTGACTGTTTCAGCGCGACCTTTGCGCTGTCGATCGAGACGCGTAGCTGTTCGACCTGCGATTTCGCCGCCTGGAGAGAGGCCTCGGTTCGCTGCACGGCGCTGCGCAGGTTGCGCGGATCGATTTGCAGCAGGAACTGTCCTTTGGTGACGCGGTAGCCCTCGTCGACCGCCAGATCGGTCACGCGGCCCATCGTATCGGCGCTGATGTTGACGTCGCGTTTCGGCTGAATCTTTCCCGACGCATTGACGATGGCTTCGAGCCGTCGTTTCTGGATCGCTTCAGTCGTGACCTCCAGACCCGTATTGCGTTTGAACCTGATATTGGCGTAGGCAACGCCGCCGAGCACGACGACAATCCCTGCGCCGATCAGAATCTTCTTTTTCCCGCTCATGCTCCTGTTCCACCTCGAACGACCGCGATGATCAACGCAATGATGGCGTACACAACCAGCAGCGCCGTTGCGATCGGCTGCGTCCGGCGGCGGTATAGGACCGCTAACCCAATCGAGACCACGACTAACTGCCACACAATAAAGATGTCGATTACGCCGAGAAAGTGAGCGAGAAACGATTGCTCCGATAGCATCGGCACGAACACGCCGAGGTTCGTGGCACTGGACATCGTTCCTCGGGAATAGTTCAGCGGCACCGTGAACAGCGCCGACAGGATGCCAATCGGGCCGCCGTGAACGACAACCGCGAAAGTCTGCTTGAAGGTCCCCGTTCCGCCCATGGCGGCATTAAACACGGCATAGAGAATTCCGGATACGACGAGCGAAACAAGCGGTAGGCCGATCAGGAATTGGACCAGGGCGAAATAAGCGACGAACGGCGCGATGCGCTGCATCCCTTGAATCTGCTGCTCGTTAACGCCGCGAGAGAACGGGCTATTGATGGCTGCCTCTAGCCATGCATCCTGACCGGTTTTCGTGAACAGAAAACCCGCGAAAAGGACTCCCATGCCAATCGCGACCACGGCGAGCATTCCGAACCACTTCGGATGTGCGACGACCGCCTCATACGTCTCTCGCGGCGAAGTGATGATGCCGATGAAACGCGCAACGAGACCCTTGGGGGCAGGCGCTGCCCCTGTCTGCACGGCTGTGTTGGCCATAAATAATGTGGAGGTTCGCCCGCGACCGAAATGGCCGGACGGGGACGAGTTGATTCTAGCATTTGCAATACGAAGAAAGTCGATGCGATGTTTCCCGCGACCACAGCCGTCAAGTAGCTGTAACTCGTTGACTTTAGGGATGAATGGCGGGACACCGCCGACGCCTCGGTACGTTAAGCTGACCGGCACGATGTCGACTTGGACTCGCCCACTTCTGATTGCCCTGTCCGTTCTCGCCGCCAGCCCAGCCGCGGCGCAAACCTTTGAGATCGTAGGCACCCGTGCGGCCGGGATGGGAGGGGCCTTCGTCGCCGTAGCAGACGATGCCTCGGCCACTTACTGGAACCCGGGAGGGTTGGCGCTCGGCCGCATGTTCTCGGCTGTGTTCGACCGTAAAGTCGCCGACCAGAAGGCAGGCACGCTCGACGACCCGAGTGGCCACGATACAGGGTCGTTGATCAGCCTGGGCATGCCGGCCCTGGGGTTCGCTTACTACCAGCTCCGCACGACGGCGGTTACCCCGGCAGGGACGATGTTGGCCAGGTTTCCACAGGGCGGCGAAACGCCAGTCCGAATGGTCCGGCTCGATAAGCTGACGGCGCACCACACCGGCGTGACCCTGGTTCAGTCGCTGGTGCAAGGCGTCGCCATCGGCACGACGCTCAAGATCGTCCACGGTGACGTGGCGACGGCGATCGTCCCCGACGGAAATCGCGAGGAACGGCTTGACGACGCCGCCGATTTGTCGACCGAGGGAACCGACAAGTTCGATGCGGACATCGGCATCATGGCGGGAGGTGGTCACGTCAAGATGGGGCTCACGGTTCGCAACCTGACCGAGCCGTCCTTCACCATCACCGGCACCTCCGACCGTCTTCGTCTGCACCGGCAGGCACGGGCGGGTATCGCTGTGAGCTTCGCCGAAGGATGGGCAGCGGCCGCCGACTTCGACCTGACCAAGAACGGGCCCGACGATAAACAGGTCCGCAGTTTTGCCGCGGGCACCGAAGGGCGATTGGCGGAGAAGATCTTCGTTCGCAGCGGTTTCCACCTCAGCACGACCGGAAAGGCGCGCCCCAGCGTGTCGGCGGGCGGCAGCTACGCGGTCCTCTCGGCGATCTGGATTGACGGGCAAGCAACCTGGGGTTCCGACAATGCTGATCGCGGCTGGGGCGTTGCCGCGAGGGTCGTGTACTAGAAGCCATCTCATGAATCTGTCGGCGCTAAGAACGCCGCGAGGGCGCGTGTGGGGGAGTTCCACCTTCGCCAAGGCTACGGCGGACATCGACGAAGCTTCAGCGGAGGCGTGCCGAGGGACGAAGCGGATCGGTCAAGGCTAGAGTTGCCTTCGTGGCAGGACTTCGGCTGACAGCTTGGTTCACGAAACGACATCCACCACAGAATTGTCTTGACAAAAAGTGTCAATTCATGAGCTAATTCTCACTCCCCAGCCTAGAGAAAGTCAGTGTTGTACGCGCCCTGTGCGCGACATGCGCTCCCCCGATTTCAGAGCCTGAACGATGCCGGTTCGCATTGGCGACTTATTGCTGAAGGAAAAGCGCATTACGCCTGCCCAGCTGCAGGAAGCGCTGTCTTATCAGAAGACCAATGGCGGGAAGCTTGGATACAACCTCGTCAAGCTCGGCTTCGTCAAGGACGAGGAAATCACGGCGCTTCTCAGCAAGCAGTACGGCGTTCCGTCGATCAATCTGACGCAATTCGAGATCGACCCCGGCATCATCAAGCTGATTCCCGCTGAAACCGCACACAAATACCAAATCGTTCCGCTCAGCCGATCGGGCGCCACGCTGACGATCGCGATGACGGATCCGACCAACGTGTTCGCCATGGACGACATCAAGTTCATGACGGGCTACAACGTCGAACCGGTCGTCGCATCGGAAACCGCCGTCGCCGACGCGATCGCGCGCTACTACGCGGCTCCCAGCGCGCGCGTCAAGGCCACCAGCGAAGGTGCCCCCACCACGGGTGGAGGGGATGCGATCTCGTCTGCCGCGTCCCTCGATTTCGTCACCAAGGCGCTCGAGGAAACCACGGCGGTCGTCGACGACGACGTCGAAGTCCTCGAAGAGCTCGAGCAGATCGACGTCGCCTCGCTGGAAAAACAGGGCGGGGAAGCGCCGATCATCCGTCTCGTGAATCTGATGCTGATGTCTTCGATCCAGAAGGGGGCGAGCGACATTCATATCGAGCCGTACGAGAAGGAGTTCCGGGTCCGGTTCCGCATCGACGGCATTCTCTACAACGTGATGGCGCCGCCGATGAAGTTCCGCGATGCGATTACGTCGCGCCTGAAGATCATGGCGAAGCTGGACATCGCGGAGAAGCGGCTGCCGCAGGACGGGCGCATCAAGATCCGTTTCGCCGCCGAGACCGGCACGAAAGAGATTGACTTCCGCGTGTCGTGCCTGCCGACGCTCTTCGGCGAAAAGATCGTCCTTCGTCTGCTCGACAAAGACAAGTTGATGCTCGACATGACCAAGCTCGGGTTCGAGGCCCTGTCGCTCAAGAAATTGGAAGTCGCGATTGCCAAGCCGTGGGGCATGGTGCTGGTGACCGGACCGACCGGAAGCGGCAAGACGAACACGCTCTATTCGTCGATTGCGAAGATCAACACGCCGGAAACGAACATCATGACCGCCGAAGATCCCGTCGAGTTCAACCTGGTCGGTGTCAACCAGGTCCAGGTGCGCGAGAACATCGGGTTGAACTTCGCGGCAGCGCTGCGCTCGTTCCTCCGGCAGGACCCCAACATCATTCTCGTCGGCGAAATCCGCGATTTCGAAACCGCGGAGATTGCCGTGAAGGCGGCGTTGACCGGTCACCTCGTGCTCTCGACGCTCCACACCAACGACGCGCCCAGCACGATCAACCGCCTGATGAACATGGGAATCGAGCCGTTCCTGGTCGCCAGCTCGGTCAACCTGATTTGTGCCCAGCGTCTCGTGCGCCGCATCTGTGCGAACTGCAAGGTCGATGAGCCACATGCCGCGCCGGCGCTGGTTGAAGCCGGGTTCACCCAGGACGAAGCCAACAAGGTGATCCCGAAAAAGGGCACCGGCTGCGAGAAATGCAACAACACTGGCTACAAAGGACGCGTCGGCCTCTACGAGGTGATGGAGATCGCGGAGGAGCTGCGCGAATTGATCCTCGTGGGCGCGTCAGGGCTGGAGCTCCGGCGAAAGGCGATCGAGGAAGGGATGATCACGCTGCGCCGCAGCGGTCTCCACAAGGTCATGGAAGGGGTCACGACGATTGAGGAAGTCGCACGGGAAACGGTGAAGTAATCACAGTTGCCAGTTTCCGGTTACCAGTTTCCAGTCCGGAAACTGCCAACCGGCGACATGAACTGGTAACTGGTAACTGGAGACTGGGAACTGAGAGATGGCCACATTACCCGACCTGTTACAAACGCTCGTTCAGGTGAACGGATCCGACCTGCACATCACGACGCAGACGCCGCCGCAGATTCGGGTTCACGGCAAGCTGCAGACGCTCGATCTGCCGCCGCTCGGTCCCTCGGAGACGAAAGGCCTGGCGTACAGCGTGCTCACCGACTCGCAGAAGAAGCGATTCGAGGAAACGCTCGAACTCGACTTCTCGTTCGGCATCCGCGGCCTCGCGCGCTTCCGCTGCAACGTGTTCAACCAGCGCGGCGCGGTTGCCGCCGTGTATCGGGTCATCCCGGAGAAGATCAAGGGATTCGACGAGCTCGGCCTGCCGCCGGTTCTCGCGACCCTGGCCGATCGCCCTCGCGGGCTGGTGCTCGTGACCGGTCCCACCGGCAGCGGAAAGTCGACGACGCTGGCGGCGATGATCGACAAGATCAACACCGAGCGCCGTGAGCACATCCTCACGATCGAGGATCCGATTGAGTACATCCATCAGCACAAGGGCTGCCTGGTCAACCAGCGCGAAGTGCACAGCGACACGCACGGGTTCGCCGCGGCGCTCCGAGCGGCGCTCCGCGAGGATCCGGACATCGTCCTCATCGGCGAGTTGCGCGATCTCGAGACCATCGAGTCGGCGCTGCGAATTGCCGAGACCGGCCACCTCACGTTCGCCACGCTGCACACGAACTCGGCGGCGCAGACGATCAACCGCGTCATCGACGTTTTCCCGGCGCACCAGCAGGGTCAGATCCGAACCCAGCTCTCGCTCGTGCTCGAGGGCGTTGTCTGTCAGGCGCTGATGCCGCGCGCCGATGGCGAGGGACGCGTCATGTCGCTCGAAGTGTTGATTCCGACACCGGCCATCCGGAACCTGATCCGCGACGACAAGATTCACCAGATCTATTCGACGATGCAGACCGGCCAGGAGAAGTTCGGGATGCAGACGATGAATCAGTCGCTGGCGACGCTCTACCAGAAGCGCCTGATTACGCTGGAGGCCGCGCTCGGCGCGTCGTCCCTGAAGGACGAACTGGAGCAGATGATCAGCCGCGGTGCCGGCGTGGTGCCGGGCGCGGGAATGACTCGGCCGGGCATGCCGGCGAGGACGGGGACGAGGTAGATGTGAGTTGGCAGTCTCCAGTTCCCAGTTTCCAGTTGCCAGTTTCCAGTTCGGATAAATGGAATTCGAACGGAAACGGCAAGCAAGGAGGCTGGTGACCGAGCAGAACTGGGCACGAGTAACGGGTTACTTTCACTCTTAACTGGCAACTGGGAACTGGGAACTGGCAACTGGCAACTGGCAACTGGTAACTGGCAACTGGAAACTGAATTTATGCCTACATTCGCGTATTCCGGACGGACCCGGGCCGGGCAGACGGTCTCGGGCGAGCGTGTGGCGGACACGATGGATGCCGCGGTCGCCGCGCTTCGGCGCGACCAGATCATGGTGACGCGGATCGACCCGACGAAGGCGGCGAAGATCGAAAAGGCGGCGAAGCCCGCGGCGCCCAAAGGGAAGTCGGTGCCGTCGAAGAACCTCGCGATCTTCACGCGTCAGTTCTCCGTCATGATCGACGCCGGGCTGCCGCTCGTCCAGTGTCTCGAGATTCTTGGCAAGCAGGAACCGCATAAGCACTTTGCGTCCGTCATCCTCAAGGTCCGCGAGGACGTCGAATCGGGCGCGGCGCTGGCCGATGCGATGAAGAAGCACCCGAAGACGTTCGACGCGCTCTTCTCGAACATGATTGCCGCCGGCGAAGCGGGCGGCATTCTCGATACCATCCTCAAGCGGCTGGCGGTCTATATCGAGAAGAGCGTGAAGCTGAAGGGCGAAGTGAAGTCGGCGATGATCTACCCGGTCGCCGTCATCGTGATCGCCGGGATCGTGGTTGCCGCGATCCTCTGGAAGGTCATTCCAACCTTCGCCAGCCTGTTCGCCGGCCTCGGCGCGCAGCTGCCGCTGCCGACGCGCTTCGTCATTGCCGCGAGCGACATGCTGGTCAGCTACGGCTGGATCGGCGTCATCCTGGCCGGCATGCTCGGCTACGCGCTGAAGCAGTACTACGCGACCAACAACGGCCGCCACATGATTGACGCCATACTGCTCAAGACGCCGATTCTGGGAAACATCCTGCGCAAAGTCGCGGTCGCCCGGTTTTGCCGCACGCTGTCGACGCTGCTGGCCTCGGGCGTGCCGATCCTGGACGGTCTGGACATTACCGCCAAGACAGCCGGGAACGCGATCATCGAAGACGCGATCCAGACCACACGGTCCAGCATCGAGCGCGGCGAAACGATCTCGCAGCCGCTGCGCGAAACCAACGTTTTCCCCGGGATGGTCGTGCAGATGATCAACGTCGGTGAAACGACCGGCGCACTCGACGCGATGCTCGGCAAGATCGCGGACTTCTAC
>JBKPNQ010000059.1:0-36367 GCA_046732715.1 Acidobacteriota bacterium
GCGATCGCGCAACTGCGAGAAGCTTCGGTAGGCCTTGGCAAACGCTTCCTGCGCGACATCCTCGGCGTCCTGACGGTGCCGGAGGACGCCATAGGCGACGCGAAACGCCAGTGCTGACGACTCCCGAAGCCGTCCCTCGAACTCCCGTTCGAGATCCTCCTCGAGGTTCACGAAAGTCCCGGAATACCCGCTCGCCCACTCATTCATTCAGGCTCCAGCAGCAAGACGGTAGGGAAAGCCGATGGGTTCACTGACTTGTTCCAGCTCCCAGACCTCCCGAGGCCAAAGGCAGCTGCGACGTGGTTTCTGACCCCTTGAACTGCCCAGTCGGCCGACATATTCTTCCTTGGATGGCTATTCGAGATGCGTTGCTTCCGGAATTCGACCATGAGATGGGGACGACCCGACGCCTCCTTGAACGGACGCCCGAGGCTGAGTTTGGGTGGAAACCACACGACAAATCATTCAGCATGGGTCAGCTTGCCGGGCATATCGCCAATATCCCGCACTGGGTCGATGCGATTCTGCAGAATACGGTCTTCGACGTCGAATCGGCCGGCGACACCAGGCCGAAGGCTCCGCCGACGATCGCCGACCTGGTAGGGCAGTTCGACAAGAATGTCGCCGCCGCGCGCGCTGGCATCGCCGCGACCGGCGATTCCGAGATGCTGGCGCCGTGGACGTTCAAGAGCGGCGGCGAGGTCGTGTTCACGCTGCCACGTGCCACGGCCCTGCGCTCGTTCATCCTGAACCACATGATTCATCACCGCGGCCAGCTGTCCGTGTATCTGCGACTGAAGAACGTTCCGCTTCCGTCGATCTACGGCCCCACCGCCGACGAACAGTAGGTGCTTCTACACCGGACAAGGGATAAGGGACCAGGGAAAAGTACGGAGGGCTCCAGCCCCCTCGGGTATTTTCTTTTCCCATTTAGCGTCTGCCTTCTGCCCTTCCTGTTGCTCTCCACGCTGAACTCGGCGGGATATCGGTACGGCGCTTCCGACCTCGCGTTCTATATCCCCGCGGCGCTTGAAAAGCTCGATCCAGCACTCTTTCCACGCGACGGGGCGCTCATCGCCTCGCAGGCTCGCCTGACGATGATCGACGAGACGATTGGGTTGCTGTCACGCGTGACCGGTCTCGATCTGCCATACCTGTTCGTCGCGCTGTACGCGACGACGCTGGTGTTGCTGCTTGCCGCGACGCTGCTCGTCGGCCGCCTGCTCTATCGCGGCACCTGGACAACCATCGCCCTGGTCGGAGCGGTGACACTCCGTCACGCCATCGCACGCTCCGGAACAAACACGCTCGAGGGCTACTTCCATCCGCGCCAGCTCACGTTCAGCCTTGGCCTGCTCGCAATCGTCGCGCTGATGCGTCGCCGAATCTTCGTCAGCGCGGCGCTGGTCCTCGCCGGCGGCCTCCTCCACCCGACGACGGCGTTATGGTTTGCGATCTGGATCGCGGTCGCGTGGGTCATCAACGAACCTGGCTGGCGCGTACGAGTGGCGGCAGCTGTCGGAGTCGCTGCGGTCCTCGTCGCCTGGATGCTGCTCGCCGGTCCGTTGGCCGGCAGGCTTGTCCAAATGGATCAGGAATGGCTCGCGACGCTGGAAACGAAGGACTACCTGTTCCCGCTCGAGTGGCCGGCGTACGTCTGGCTGCTGAACCTCGTCTACGCGCCGACGATTCTGCTCATCTACAAGCGACGGCGCGATGCCGGCGTACTGGCGCCCGGCGAACGCGGCATCGTGTGGGGATGTCTATCGCTGCTCGCCGTCTTCCTGCTCGCCTTACCTCTCAATGCGGCGCGGCTCGCGATCGTCATTCAGCTCCAGGTCCCGCGCACCTTCTGGATGCTCGACTTCCTCGCCATTGCCTATCTCGTCTGGATCATTGCGGAAGATGTCCGCGGGTCGGCGCGCCGGGCACAAATCACCTGCATCGTGATTGTCGTCGCATCGCTGACGCGGAGCGCCTACATCAAGTTCATCAGGTTTCCGGACAGGCCGGTCGCCGAGATCACGGTGGCCGACAACGACTGGGGCCGGGTGATGGCGTGGGCCCGCACCACGCCCCGCGACAGCGGATGGCTCGCGCATCCGGGCCACGCGGTGCAGTACGGCACCAGCCTGCGCGTCGCGGGTCAACGAGACGTGTTCGTGGAGGGCATCAAGGACGCGGCGATTGGTATGTATGAGCGTGACGTCGCGATGCGGACGCGCGATCGTCTCGCGGAGCTGAAGGACTTCGACTCGTTGACGCCGGAAACGGCCAGAAGCCTGGCCGAGCGCTACCGGCTGAATTTCCTTGTCACCACCCAAAAGCTCGACCTGCCCGTGGCTTATTCGAGCGGTCCGTTGCTCGTCTATCGTCTCCGATGAAAGAGTACGTTCCAAAACGCGGCCTGACGAACGGTCACCTGATGACGGTGTACTGCTGGGGGAAATCGCGAACGTTCGCCGATTTGCCACCGCCGGCGGAATGCTATTTCGACGTGGAGCCCGGCGCGCGTGTGCTCGCACACTGCCACTGGCAGCCTGACGTCGCCGCCAGCCCCGCGCTGCTCGCGCTTCATGGGCTGGAAGGATCGAGCTCGGCGCACTACATGCGGGGGCTCGCCGCGAAGGCGTTCGCCCGTGGGTTCAACGTCATTCTTCTCAATCAACGGAATTGCGGCGGCACTGAAGCACTGTCGGAAGGCCTCTACCACTCGGGCCTGACGGCCGACGCGTCGCACGTCATCTCGAAGATCGCGGACGAGGGCGTCGACCGCGTTGTCGTGGCGGGATACTCGCTGGGCGGCAACCTGGCACTCAAGCTCGCCGGCGACTACGGCGACGCGCCGCCGAAATCACTGAAAGCCGTGTGCGCCGTTTCACCGGTCATAGAGCTGGCTGACTGCGTGAACGCCCTGGAGCGACGGCAGAACTTCGTCTATCAGTGGAATTTCGTTCGTCTGCTCAAGGCCCGCCTGCGCCGGAAGGCGGCCCTGCATCCGGATCGGTTTCCAATCGAACGGCTCGAGCAGGTTCGGACCGTGCGCGACTTCGACGAGTACTTCACTGCACCGCATTTTTCTTTTCAGGGCGCGAGCGATTACTACTTCCGCGCCAGCGCAATGCGCGTCATCGATCGCGTTCGCGTTCCGGCGCTGATCATCACGGCCGAAGATGATCCGTTCGTCCCGTCGAAGCCATTTCACGATCCCCGTGTTCGCACGAACCCGCATCTCAACGTCATCGTGACCAGGCATGGCGGACATTGCGGCTTCGCCGCCGAGCCGAACGGGAATGACGATGGCTACTGGGCTGAGACGCAGATCGCGGAATTCGCGCAGAAGGTTACGTCGTGAGCCCCATGGCGCTCATCAGTCGCCGTGCAAAGTCTGGCCCGAGGCCCTGCTCCTCGTGCTTGAAATAGACGAATACGTCCGACACGCCTCGCAGCTCTCGAATCGTCCGCGCCCATCGTTCGATATCTGCCTGCTGATAGCCTTCGTCCCGCAAACGGAAGTAGCCGTAGCTCGCGGTGATCTCCACCGGTGAGTGGAGCTTTTCGCTGTCGGCGACGCAGAGCGCGATGTTTCGTGCACGGAGCGCGTCGAAGACCTCGGCATCGAACCACGACGCGTGGCGAAACTCGAACGCCGCGCGCGTGCCCTCGGGCAGCAGCTCGAGGAACGCTTTGAGTGTCCCCGCGTCCTTCTTGAAGTGTGGCGGCAGCTGGAAAAGGAGCGTCGCAAGCTTCGGGCCCAGCGTACGTGCCGTGCGACAAAAGGTCTGGGTCAATTCCTCGCACCGCTGCAGTTTCGAGTCGTGCGTGATACGCCGCGGCGCCTTCAACGTGAACGAAAACGGCTCAGGCGTTCCGGCCGCCCATCCCGCCAGCAGACTCTCGGTGGGAATGCGATAGAACGTGTAGTTGATCTCGACCGTTGGAAACCGTTCGGCGTAGTACGCCAGCATTTTGTTGGTGCTGAGCTTCTCGGGATAGAACGACCCGCGCCATTCGGGATAGTTGTAGCCGGAGGTCCCAACCAGGATGCGCGACGTGTGTTCACTCATCGCCGGTCAGTCTATAACGCGGCCGGTCGTGGGACTTGCCTTCCCACATACGAACACCGGGACGGGAGTCGTGACCGGGAGCACGACGCGGTAACTACCAGCCTCATCAATCAGTTGCCGGTTACCACCGAACATGGCAACCGGTTCGCTAGCAGGCGGCGGTATGCTCCACGACCTTCGGCAAGCGCTCCGTGGACTTCTCCTGTCGCCAGCCTTCACCGTCATGTCCGTGCTGACGCTTGCCGTGGGGATCGGCGCCAACACGGCGGTCCTCAGCCTGGCGCGCGCGGTGTTCGTCAACCCGCTCCCCTTCAAGGACGCCGATCGCTTGATCGCGATCGCGGAACGCCGGCCGGGGAGCCGGGATGCCAACATCCCGGTTTCCGGACACGAGTTCGCTGCCTGGAAAGAGTCGACTCACGTCTTCGAGCAGATGGCGATTTCGCGCGGCGAAGGGCTCAACCTCACCGGCGCTGGAGAACCTGAAGCGATCGAGGCACTGCGTGTCTCCGCGACCTATCTGCCGACGATGGGATTGTCCCCGGCGTTGGGACGTGGGTTTCTCGACGGAGAGGATGCCGCCGGACGCAACCGCGTGGTCATCCTGAGCGACCGGCTCTGGCGACGCCGGTTCGGCGCCGACCGCAGCATCGTCGGCCGCACGGTGACTCTTAACGATCAGTCCTATACGGTGGTCGGCGTATTGGGCCCGCTCCCTCAGTCATTGGATCCGGACCTGCTGTTGCCGCTGGACGTCCCTGACGATATCCGAGCCGTCGGGCGTCATAACCTGAACGTCGTCGCTCGCCTCCGGCCTGGCGTCACGATTGAGGCGGCTGGCTCGGATGTGTCAGCGATTTCCGAGCGGCTGGCGGCCACGATGCCGCGCGACAACACTGGTCACTCCGCCGTCGTTGCCCCTTTGCGCGAACTGATGGTTGGCGAATACCGTCGCGTCTCGCGGCTGATCGTCGCCGCGGTTGGTTTCGTGTTGCTGATCGGATGCGCCAATGTCGCGAACCTGCTTCTCGCACGCGGAGCCAATCGTCAACGCGAGATCGCGATCCGCACCGCGCTTGGGGCCAGCCGCGCACGCATCGTGCGCCAGCTCATTGTTGAAAGCCTCGTTCTTGCGGTGATCAGTGGCGCGGCGGGCCTGTTGATGTCCGCCTGGATCACGGATCTGGCGCCCAAGATTTCGGCGGTAAATATTCCGCTGCTCGAAACCGCCAGGCTCGGGTGGTCCGGACTGGCACTGGCCGCGGGAATCTCCCTGCTGACGGGACTCGCGGCCGGTCTCGTGCCAGCGTTTCGGTCAGCGCGAGTTCATCCCGGTTGGATTCGTGAGGGCAGCCGCGTCGCCGACGATCCTGATCGACGGACGCTGCGGAACGCGCTCGTCGCCTGCGAAGTCGGTCTCACGCTCGTACTGCTTGTGGGTGCCGGTCTGATGATCAACAGTTTCGTGCGCTTGATGGCCGTCGATCCGGGGTTCCGGACCACCGGGGTGCTCGTCGTACCGCTGGACCTCCCCGTACCGCGGTATCCGCAGCCACATCAGCGACGTGACTTCTACGATCGGGTGATCGGGAACATCGCAAGCATTCCGGGCGTGGAAGCCGTGGGCGCGGTCTCGCATCTTCCTCTAGGCGGCGCCGACAACTGGATGCCGTTCCGGGTCATTGGTCGTCCGGATCCCCCGGCGGGCCAGGAACCCTACGCGCCATTTCGGGTCGCGACGACAAAGTACTTCGAGACGCTGCAGATTCCCCTTCGCCAAGGCCGCTTCTTTGATGAGCGCGACGCGCGGCAATCGATGCCGATCATCAGGTGGTACCCGCAACAGCCGAATCCGCCAGGCTTCGATCAGCCACAGGCGGCGCCGGTGGCCGTCGTCAGCGAAGCGGCAGCGCGGCAGTTCTGGCCCGGCGCCGATCCCGTGGGACAGCGAATCCGCGTGCTGTTCAGCCTTGAAGTGACGATCGTCGGCGTCGTGGGCGACGTCCGCCACAACGGCCTGAATCTTCCCGCTTACCCGCACATTTACCTGCCGCACAACCAGGAGCCCTGGAATTCCGTCTCCATGGTCGTCCGGAGCCAGTTGCCGGCGTCGCGGCTGACGCCGGCAATCCGTGAACGAATTCGTCAGGCAGATCCCGCCCTGCCGGTCGCCGTCAAGACGATGGACGACGTGCTGTCCGCTTCGGTCGGCCAGCCGCGACTGTATGCGGTGATGACCGGGCTCTTTGGCGTGGTCGCGCTCCTTCTCGCCGTAGTCGGTATCTTCGGGGTTGTCAGCTACGTGGCGGCACAGCGGACGCGCGAGATCGGTGTGCGCCTGGCGCTCGGTGCGCAGCGGCGTGAGATTCTCGCGCTGGTCGTCGGGCAGGGCATGCGACCGATCGGCCTCGGCATGGTTGCCGGCATCGCAACAGCCATCGGTATGACGCGGTTCATGACGAAGCTGCTTTTTCAGGTGGCGCCGCTGGATGTGACGACCTTCGTCGTGGTGACGCTGCTCCTGTCGGCCGTGGCGCTCATCGCCTGCTGGATTCCGGCGCAACGGGCCACTCGCGTTGACCCGGTGACCTCGCTTCGAGCCGAGTGAAACGAAAGGTCGATGATGCAGGACGTCAAATACGCTCTCCGATCACTGTCGCGCAACCCGGTGTTTGCGCTTGGCGCAATCGCCACACTGGGCCTCGGCATCGGCGTCAACAGCACGATCTTCAGCCTGGCAAACGCGGCGCTGTTCAGGCCGATGCCCGGCGTCGCTGCACCGTCGCAACTCGTCTGGATATCAGGAGTCTGGCGTGACCGAGGTGGCCCTGGCGGCATGTCCTACCTCGAGTTCCTCGATTATCGAAATCAGTCGGACAATGTGTTCTCGAATACGTTCGCCTTCGCCCCCGTGTCGTTCAGCCTTGGCAGCGGTGGCGAACCGCAACGGATTCGCGGTCACTTCGTCAGCGGATCCTACTTCGACGGCCTGGGCGTGATGCCTGCGGCTGGTCGATTGCTGCGATCCTCCGACGATGAGGCAGGTGCCGTTCCCGCTGCTGTGATCAGCTTCCGGCTCTGGCGGCAACGATTTGCCGGCCGGCTGCCCGAACGTCCGATTGTGGTCAACGGACGCCAGGTATCGGTCGTCGGTGTGGCCGCGGAGGGATTCGTCGGCCCGGAACTCGCGCAGTCTGCCGATCTGTGGATTCCGATCGCGGCCGCTCCAGCCGTCAGCACGACTCAGGCGAGTTGGATGCAGGACCGAGGCATCGCGTGGCTGCGGGTCATGGGTCGTCGGCGCCCAGGCGTGAGCGGTCAGCGCGCGCAGGCCGTACTCACCGGGATCGCAAGCGCACTCGAGCAGTCCTATCCGGATACGAGCCGGAATCGTGGCGTTCTGGTCTCCAGTGCATCGTCCGGGATCAGGCCTTCCGAAAAGAGCGAGTTGCTGCCAGTTGCCGGCCTCCTGCTGACGGTCACCGCGCTCGTGCTGCTGGTCGCGTGTGCCAACGTCGCAAATCTGCTGCTGGCGCGCGGTGCCGGCCGATCGCTGGAGATCAGCATTCGCTCCGCAATCGGCGCATCACGCTGGCGGCTTGTCCGTCAGCTTCTCGTTGAAAGCTTGATGCTGGGAATAGCTGCTGCTGTCGGAGGGCTGCTCCTCTCCTTCTGGGCGTCGGACTTCCTGATCGCTCAATTGCCGGAGCTCGACTTCGGCGGGCTCCAGACCGGGGCGGACGCGCGGCTGCTGTTGTTCACCGCAGCATTGGCAATCATCAGCGTCTGCGTGTTCGGCCTGGTGCCGGCGATCACGACGACGCGCGGCACGTTCATGCCGCGCCTGCGCGAGACGCCTTCTTCAGGAGGCCGTTCGCGGAGTCAGGGGATTTTCGTCGTCGCGCAATTGTCGCTCTCACTGGTGCTGTTGCTCGCCGCCAGCCTCAGCCTGCGCGCGCTCCACAAAGCCAGCGGCATCGATCTTGGTTTCAATGCTCAGGGGCTGCTGACGGCATCGTACGACCTGACGCTGCAGAACTACCCGGTCGAGCGACGCGACGCATTTCGGCAGGAGTTGTCTTCCAGGCTTTCGGCCATGCCCGGCGTCATGTCGGTTGCGATCGCCGACGTCCTGCCGCTCAGCGGCACGATGGTGAGCACGGCGGTAACGACGACCGATGGTGGGCGAACGCTCGAGGCTCGAGCGTACCTGAGTAGCGTCGGGACCGATTTTTTCCGCACGTTGCAAATATCGCTGGTCAGAGGGCGCGGCATCGAAGCACGCGACCGACGAGGAGCGCCGTCGGTCGGAGTCGTCAATGAAACGCTCGCACATCAGCTGTGGCCCAACGGCGATCCCGTGGGTCACTCGCTGCAGATTGACGGAGACACGGTAAACATCATCGGCATGGCCCGGGACGCAAAGTACGACGAGGTGACCGAGGCTCCGCGTCCGTTCCTGTATCTTGCACTCGCCCAGCATTCACAGTTGGATCGGGAGGCGATCATCGTGAGGTGCGGGCCGGGTTCGACGCTGACGCCTGCTGCCATCATCGGCCAGGTTCACGGGTTGGATCCGGCCTTGCCGGTCTTTGATCCGCGTCCATTCGACGCGGTTCTTCGCGATCGCACCGACAAGCAACGGGGCATCAGCGCGCTCTTCGCCGCCTTCGGGGCGCTGGCGCTGGGGCTCGCCTCGTTGGGACTCTATGGAGTGATGTCGTATTCGGTGACGCGACGAACGCACGAGATCGGTGTCCGGCTGGCGCTGGGGGCCACGCCGGGACAGCTCATGCACCTGATCGCCGGCGACGGCTTTCGTCTCGCGTTGACCGGTGTCGTGGTCGGCGGGGTGCTCGCAGTGCCTGTGGTGCGCGCCCTCGGTGCGTTGATCTTCGGCGTGCGGGTAGCCGATCTGGCCACGTTCGCCGCGACGTGCGCGCTGCTCGTCGCTGTTGCGATGATCGCGGCAGTGCTTCCCGCCCGCCGCGCGGCACGTCTCGATCCCATTGCCGCACTTCGTACGGAGTGAACGAACCGCGTAGAACCTCGTGGAACCCTGTAGAACCTTGTGGAACCCAGAATGAGTGACCTTCGCTTCGCCCTCCGAACCCTGACCAAGAATCCCGGCTTCGCCATCGTTGCCGTGCTGACGCTCGCGCTGGGCATCGGCGCGAACACGGCGATCTTCAGCGTCGTCAACGGCGTGCTGCTGCGACCGCTTCCGTATCCCGATCCAATGGGGATCGTACAAATCTGGGCCGCGAGCGGCGCGGAGGCGAAGAGCTCGATGGCGCCAGCTGATTTCCTGGATTTTCAGCGCGACAATCACACGCTGCTGAAACTTGCCGGATATCGAGATGATGCGCTGACCATAGCTGCCACCGCGGGCGGCCCCGTACGCGTGCAGGGCGCGCTGGTGACAGTCGACTACTTCGAGGTGTTCGGCACGCCTGCGGCGCTCGGTCGAACGTTTAATCGCGCCGCCGATGCGGCAACGAGCGAGCGTCTCGTCGTGCTCAGCCACACCGCGTGGCTTCAGCAGTTCGCGTCGGATCCTCAGATCGTGGGACGTCCGATCCGGATCGATAGTGCGGCTTACACGGTCATTGGGGTGATGCCCGCCACGTTTGATTACCCGTCCGGGTCGAAGGCCTGGATTCTGTCACCCAAGCCGGTTCCGCTTCCGCCAATCGACGTGGCCGGGGAGTTGCTGGAAAGCCGTGACGTTCACTATTTCCAGGCGGTTGCCCGGCTCAAACCGAACATCACGCCGGACATCGCCCGCGCCGATCTGGACTCCATCAGCGACGATCTGGGTCGCCGTTTTCCGGAGACCAATGGCGGCAGGAGCATCGCGCTCCAGCCGCTACACGAACGGATCGTTGGCGACGTGCGCGAGGCGCTGCTGTTCCTTCTCGGGGCCGTGGGCGTGGTTCTGCTGATCGCGTGCGCCAATGTGTCGAGCCTGCTGCTGGCTCGCGCATCAGGACGTCAGCGTGAACTCGCGATCAGGGCGGCGCTCGGCGCCGCGCGAGGTCGTCTCATTCGTCAGCTCATCACCGAGAGCCTGCTCCTGGGGGCCGTGGGCGGAGGAGTGGGACTCTTGCTGGGCAATTGGGCCCTTGCGCTTCTCCTGACCGTCATTCCAGAGGGTATCCCTCGGGTCGACCAGATCGGGCTGGATGCGCGTGTGGCAACGGTCGCGATCCTGATGTCGTTGGCCAGCGCCCTGCTCTTCGGTGTGATCCCTGCGCTCCAGGCATCGCGCGCTGACGCGTCGCTTGCGTTGCGCGATGCCGATCGGACGGCCACCGGAGGCCGTCACCGAGCGCGGACGCGCTCGATCCTGGTCGTGTGTGAAATCGCGTTGACGCTGATCCTGCTCGTTTCGGCAGGCCTGCTGCTGAACAGCTTTCTGCGGCTGCAGCGCGTAGACCCGGGATTCAGAACCGATCAGGTCACGCTGATTTCCCTGCCCTTGCCCCAGTCTCGTTACCCGGACGGTAAACGTCAGACCGCCTTCTATCGTCAGGTGCTCGAGGCGATGGAGCGCCGGTCGGAGGTGCAATCCGCGGCGATTCTGTTTCCCAATCCGATCGAAGGCCGCAACGCGAGCGGCACGTTCACGATTGAGGGTCAGCCAGTACCGAAGCGGGGCGATCGTCCTTTCACCGCGCTCGGCTCGGTCTCAGCCAACTACTTTCAAACGCTCGGGATTCCGATCGTCAAAGGACGCACGTTCAACGACCGCGATCGTGATCCGGCGCCGGCCGTGGCCATCGTCAACGCGACGTTCGCCAGGCGATATTTTGCCGCCCAGGATGCGATCGGCAAACGCATCCGATTTGGAGACACCGGCAACGAAAACGACTGGATCTCGATCGTCGGCATTGTCGGCGACTCACACAATGTCGGCCTCAACGAGCCGCCGACGCCACTCCTCTATCTGCCGTACCACACGTTTCCTCTCGCATTCATGAGCATTGTGGTGCGAAGCGCCGCCGGCTCCGGAACGATCGCGTCGATCGCCCGAAGCGAGCTCAAGCCGATCGACCCCGACATCCCCATCGATCGGATCGTCCCGCTCCACGATCTTCTGGACCAGTCGATGGCAGAGCCGCGTTTCCGTACGCTCCTCCTCGTGGCATTCGCGTCGATGGCGGTCGTGCTTGCTGCGGTGGGAATCTACGGTCTGATGAGTTTTTCCGTCGTTCAGCGAACCCGGGAGATCGGAATTCGCGTCGCTCTCGGCGCACAGCCCGGGCAAGTGGTGATGCCCGTGGTGCGAGAAGGCTGCATGCTTGCCCTGTCCGGTATCGGCCTCGGCGTAATTGGATCGCTTGCCGCGACACGCGTCCTGACGACGTTTCTGTTCGATGTGCGACCCGGCGATGTGGTGACACACGTGGCGGTTGCCGTGCTGCTGCTCGCTGTGGCCTTGCTGGCCACCTACATACCGTCGCGTCGCGCTGCTCACGTCGATCCGATCACGGCATTGCGCGCGGAGTAAAAAGTTAAAAGTGAAAAAGTTAAAAGTTGAAAGTGCGAGGAACTCGAAGACAAGCAGCCGTAGGAATGCATATGACCGACATGAGCGCGCACGTCGATCGACTCCTTCACGGGGGCGAGCGTGAGCTGTTGATCGAGGACCGACAGCGTGCCTCATCCGACCGGGCCTGCGCAACCGCGCCGGCGCCGTATTACCGCGGATCGGCGGGCCGTACTCCGACCTCGTACGACGCAACGTCGACGGATTTGTCGCCAGCATCCGTGGTCAGTGCGATCTCGTAGGCGCCGGGACCCAACACGTCACCGCTGATGTACGCGGTCACCATTCGCCTGTTGTCCACGATTGACACCGTCAAGCCTCCCCGAGACCAGACCGGGTCGCCGCCGCTCCACAGCCGCACGGCAATTCGGCAATGCGCGACATCTGACTTCGCCGACGCCGGCAACAACAGTCGAAGTTGGATCAACTGATCGTCGGCCGGCTTGACGACGGTGGGATCGGGCGGCTGCGCGCCGCGACGACTGAGCGACGACAGGGTCAGCGTTGGTTGAACCACTGGTGCGCCGTCGCCGGTGTGGCGCGCAAGTTGGAGGGTCAGCGACTCGCGCGCGGCCCGCTCGCGCGCAATTTGCGCCTCCAGTCGCTGCTGCTCGAGTCGCGCATTTAGATCTGCCGCCCGCAGACTCTCGTTCTGCGTGCGCGCTCGACGCAGCGCCACCGCTTCGCTGGCCGCGACGCCGATCAGCACGATGCCCAATGCCACAAACAACCACTGCACGACCGGACGCTCGAACCCGCTCACCTGTCGCATCAGGTCACACGATATACTGTTCGCCGCCTTTCCCCAATCCTCTGGATCACCATGCGTGAAGCTCGAACAGTCTCAATCGCTCTCATTCTGGCGGCATCCGTCGGAGCCGCTGTGGCGGCGCAAAACACGACTGGACCAGTGCCGTCCTCGCAAGCCGAATCGGAGAAAAACCTCGGCAGCACACCAAGGGAATTCAAAGCGCTCAAATACCGTCTGATCGGCCCTGCCGCCGGCGGACGTGTCGCGCGCGCGGCCGGCGTTCCAGGGGATGCCGCCACCTACTATGCCGCCACGGCATCGGGCGGGGTATGGAAGTCGACTGACGCCGGCGCAACGTGGAAACCCGTCTTCGACGATCAATCGATTTCCTCGATTGGCTCGATCGCGGTTTCCCCGTCAAACCCCAGCCTCATTTACGTCGGGTCGGGCGAGGCCAACATTCGCGGCAACGTCGCGGCGGGCAACGGCATCTACAAATCCTCCGATGCCGGCAAAACCTGGACGCACGTCTGGAAGCACGACGGCCAGATCGGTAAGTTGATCGTCCATCCGGAGAATCCCGACATTGCCTTCGCGGCCGTCCTCGGCCACGCGTTCGGACCGAACGCGGACCGCGGTGTCTACAGGACGACCGATGGGGGGAAGACCTGGCAACAAGTCCTGAAGAAGGACGACAGCACCGGCGCCGCCGATGTCGAAATCGATCCATCCAACCCCCTGATCGTCTTCGCCGGCCTGTGGCAGGCGCGCCGGTTGCCGTGGGATCTGGTCAGCGGGGGTCCCGGCAGCGGGTTGTACATCTCTCGAGATGGCGGCGATACGTGGAAGCCACTCAAGGGCGAAGGGTTGCCCGAGGGGATCTGGGGAAAGATTGGCATCGCGATCGCACCGTCGGACCCGCGCCGGATCTACGCGTTGATCGAAGCCGAGAAAGGCGGCCTCTACCGATCGGATGACGGCGGAACGAAATGGGAACTCGCCAATCCCTCACACGCGTTGCGTCAGCGCGCGTGGTACTATTCGACGCTCTCGGTCAACCCGACGAATCGTGAGGACGTGTGGTTCCCCCAGGTGCCCCTGCTCCACTCGATTGATGGCGGCAAGACGCTGCAATATGTGAAGGGCCTTCACCACGGGGATCATCACGACATCTGGATCGATCCAAAGAATCCGAAACGGATGATTGCCGCCAACGATGGCGGCGTCGACATCTCGACCAACGGCGGTGAAACCTGGTTCGCGCCGCCGCTCCCGATCAGCCAGTTCTATCACGTGTCCACCGATGCCCGGGTGCCATACCACGTGGCCGGCGCGATGCAGGATCTTGGAACCGCGCAAGGTCCGAGTGAAAGCCTGCGCGGCAACATCGCACTGTCCGACTGGCACGATGTCGGTGGCGGAGAGGCCGGATACGTCGTCTCCGACGCGAGCGATCCGAACATCGTGTATGCCGGCGAATACCTGGGGATCATCACGCGGTACGACCATCGCACTGGTGAGTCCAGAAACGTCAGCGCCTGGCCGGAGAATCCCTCGGGCCACGGCGGCGAGGACATGAAGTATCGTTTTCAGTGGACCGCGCCGATCGCCGCGTCTCCGCACGATCCGAAAGTGATCTATCACGGCGCCCAGGTCATCTTCCGCACGGCCAATGGCGGCCAGACCTGGGCTGCGATCAGCCCGGACCTCACCCGCAACGACAAGGCGAAGCAGAAATGGTCGGGGGGCCCGATCACCGGCGACAACACCGGCGTCGAAACCTACGACACGGTCTTCGCGATCGCGGAATCACCGGTGCAAAAGGGCCTGATCTGGGCGGGCAGCGACGATGGCCTGGTCCATGTCACGCGCGACGGCGGCCAGACCTGGACCAACGTCACCGCGAACATGACAGGCATGCCCGAGTGGGCGACCGTGAGCCTCATCGAACCGTCACCCTTCGACCCGTCGATTGCGTACGTGGTCGTCGATGCCCATCGACTCGACAACATGCACCCGTATCTGTTCAAGACCACCGACTACGGGCAGACGTGGAAGCGGATCGACGTCAGGCTTGCGCAGGACGTGTACCTCCACGCAGTGCGCGAGGATCCGAAAAAGAAAGGACAGTTGTATCTTGGCACCGAGCGGGGCGTCATGTTTTCGACCGATGGCGGTGAAACCTGGCGCGACCTGAAACTCAACCTGCCGACGGTTGCCGTTCACGACCTCGTCGTCAAAGACGACGATCTGGTGGTCGCGACGCATGGCCGCTCCCTCTGGATCCTCGACGACCTGCGCCCGATACGCGATTTCAGCAAGGACATTGCTTCGTCCAGCCTCCACCTCTTTCCTGTCGCCGACGCCATTCGCTGGCGCCGCGGGCCTGACGTGTATGGCTCCCGCGCCGCGAACTTTCCGAATCCGCCTCGCGGCGCTTCGATTTCCTATTTTCTGAAGGAGAAGCCAAAGGGCGAACTGAAGGTCGAAATCCTCGATGCGCAAGGAACCGTCGTCAGAACGCTGAGCAGCATTCCGCGCGAGCCTGACGGCAGCGCAGACAACGAAGATCCGGAAGACTTGAAGAAGGCCGCACTCGAAGTCGAGCCTGGCGTCCATCGAACGTCGTGGGATCTCGCGTGGCAGGGCGCGACCACGATCAAGGGCGGCAAAATCGATACCGGCGATCCGGTCATTGGCCCGATCGCCGTGCCGGGGCCGTACACGGTCAGGCTCACCGCCGATGGCAAGACCGAGACCACCGCGCTGCGAATCGTTTCCGATCCTCGAGGAGACGCCTCTCAGGCCGATCTCGAAGCGCAGCTCGCCAACGCGCTGCGCGTGCGCGACGATGTCTCGCGGTTGACGTCACTCGTCAACAATCTGCGGTCGGTGAAGGAACAGCTCCGTGCGCGTGCCAAAGCGCTCGAGGCCCGCAAGTCTGAACCGGGGGTCACCGATCTGCTGAAAACCTCAGACGACATCGTCCGCAAAGCCGATGCGCTCGAGGACAAGCTGCACAACCCAACCGCCGAAGTCGTGTACGACATCCTGGCGATGCGGGGCGGCACACGACTGTACTCGCGGCTGGCTCCGCTGCAAATGTGGGCGATCGAGGCCGAGGGGCCGCCGACGCACGGGATGTCGCAGGTCCTGCAGGCGCAGGAAAAAGAGCTCGCCGATCTCGAAACCGAGACGAGGAACTTCATCGAGGAGGAAGTCGGCACCTTGAATGCGGCCGCCGCGAAGCTGGGATTGTCGTTCGTGATCTTGAAGTGAGATGGGGAGAGGACGAAGGCACGAAGAAGATTCACACGAAGAAACGAAGTGAACGAGGACGAACGGAAAGAAGCGTCTCGATCGTCCCTGCTACTGCAGTTTTTCTTCAATCGTCTCTGTTGCTTCGTTGCTTCGTTGCTTCGTTGCTTCGTTGTGAATCTTCTTCGTCCCTTCGCAACTTCCGCTCGAGCTTGTCTCGCCCTGAAGAGGCACTCGATTACACAGCCGTGCAGATGAGCTCGGCGGTCTCGGCTGAATTGCTCAATAAGAGCGCGTGCAGCTCCATGGCCCAGTTGTTGCTCTATTCCCTTCGTTGCGCGAAATCATACGCAGGAGGGATTGAGAATGACTGCTCGAAACTGGATTGCGGCGCTGGCGCTAGGGGCGCTGACGGCTGTGCCTGCCGCGGCGCAGACGAGCTCGACGGCCAAGGTCGACGACAGCACGCTCAAGTCACGGGTTGAGGCTCGTTTGCAGAACGACACGACCCTGAAGGGCGACAACATCGTCGTCTCGGTTGAGAACGCCAAGGTCACGCTGACCGGCATGGTCCACTCGAAGGCAGAGAAGGATCGTGCGAAGGAGCTGGCGAAGGTGTCGGGCGTCAAGGAGGTCGACAGCAAGCTCGAAGTCGAAGCCACCGGCCCGAGCACGACCGATAAGGCCGAAGCCAAGACCAAGGAAGCCGCCACCAAGACCAAGGACGCGACCGTGAAGGCCGGCGAGAAGACCAAGGACGCGGCTGAGAAGGTCGGCGAAAAGACCAAGGACGTCGCCGGCACGACCGGTGAGGTGATTACCGACTCGTGGATCACGACCAAGATCAGCGCGGACTTCGTCAATGAAGACACGCTGAAGGGCAGCGACATCAACGTTGACACGAAGGATCACGTGGTCACGCTGAAGGGAACGGTCCCGTCGGCGGCCGGTAAAGCCCGCGCGCAGGAGATTGCCAAGACCACCAAGGGCGTCACGCGCGTCGTCAATACGCTGACCATCGGACCGAAGAAGTAATCGCGACTACACGGCGCGCTTGCGGCTTCGCGAAACGGCAAGCGCGAGCACGACGAGACCCCAGGTGGCCATCGCGGCCGCCTGGGGCCACAGCAGGTCCAGCCCAATCCCCTTCAGGAATATCCCGCGTACGATGATCAGGAAATAGCGCAGAGGAATCAGGTAGGTGACCGGCTGGATCACCGCGGGCATGTTCTCAATCGGGAAGATGAAGCCTGACAGGTAGATCATCGGCGTCAGAAAGAAGAACGTCGCCGTCATCATCGCCTGCTGCTGGGTCTCGGAGATCGTCGAGATGAACAGTCCCAGTGCCAGCGTGCACATCACATAGATCAGGCTCATCCCCAACAGCAGCGCGAAGCTGCCACGCAACGGCACCTCGAACCAGAACACCGCGACCGCTACCACCAGAACCACGTCAACCATCGCAATCGCCCCATAGGGCAGCAGCTTTCCGACGATCAGTTCCCATCGACGGAGGGGGGTGACGTTCAACTGCTCGAGCGTCCCGAGCTCTTTTTCGCGGACGATCGCCATCGAGGCGAGGTTGGCGGTCACCACCAGCAGAACCAGCGCCAGGACCCCCGGAATCATGAAATGCCGGCTTTCGAGCTGCGGATTGAACCAAATCCGGATGCGTGGCTCGATTCCAGCACTTTGAGTGCTCCCCTCGCGCGCCGCCGCTGCGCTCGCTCGCGTCTGGAGCAACTCCTGGGCGTATCCACCGATCACGTTCGTCGCGTATCCGAGCGCCACGGTGGTTGAATTCGAGTCGCTGCCGTCGGCGATGAGCTGCAGGCTGACGGGTGTGCCGCGGGCCACGTCGGCCCCGTAGCCGACAGGAATCGAGAGCGCCAGCCAGGCGTTGCCGCGCTCGAGAAATGGCTCGACGTCGCGGGTGGTCGACACGACGTCCACGATTGTGAAGTTTCTCGAACCTTCGAACCGGGCAATCAGCTCGCGACTGGAGGGCGAACGATCGGCGTCGACGACGACCACGGGCACATCACGCACGTCGGTCGTGGCGGCGTAGCCGAGCATCGTGAGCTGCACGATCGGCGCGATGACGACCACGCCGAACAGCTTGGGATCCTTGCGAAGCTCGAGGAACTCCTTCCAGACGAGAAAGCGTAACCGTTGCACGTCAGCCTCGTTGTCGCGCGAGCCGCACCGATGCGAGCCCAAGCATGGCTGCCGCATAGACCGTGAGCGCGGCCAGCTGCGGCAGCAGGGTGTGGAGCGCCGTTCCCTTCAACACGATGCCGCGCAGCGCGACCAGGAAATAGCGGGCGGGCACGAGGTGGGTGATCAGTTGAAGAGCGCTCGGCATGCTGTTGATCGGAAAAATGAACCCGGACAGCATGATGGTCGGCAGAAACGAGATGAGAAGCGCCATCTGAAACGCGAGCTGTTGCGTATCGGCCACCGTGGAGATCAACAGACCGGTCGCCAGGGCGCCAATCAGGAACAGCGACATCGCCACGAGCAGCGCGATCCAATTGCCACGCATCGGCAGCCCGAAGAGGAGCATCGATGCGCCGATGATCAGGGCGGCCGACGCGAGCGCGATGATGAAGTAGGGAATCGTTTTTCCGACTACGAACGAGAAGGTATCGATCGGCGCCATGCGGATTTGCTCGATCGTGCCGTTTTCCTTTTCCCTCACAATCGACAACGCGGTTGAGGCCACGGCGGTGATCATCGCGATATAGGCAATCAGGCCGGGCACCAGAAACAGCGAGCTGCGCAGCTCCGGGTTGTACCAGATCCGGGGCTCGACCGAGAGCGGCGCGGCGATCTCGGCCATCCCTGGCGCCAGCTGCTCGTTCACGGTCCGAAGGATGCTGCCGGCGTACCCAAGCACGGCGGTCGCCGTATTTGCGTTGTCGCCGCTGATGATCACCTGGACCGGCGCCGTACGGCCGGTTCGAATGTCTCGACCGAATCCCTCCGGCACGACCAGGACGGCTCTGGCGTCGTTCAGGTCCAGCAACCGCTCGGCATCGGCTGGCGTGTATACCGCGCCGGCAAAGTCGAAGTATCCCGAGTTGACGAAAGAGGCGACGACGGTGCGGCTCTCGGGCGTGCCGTCGCGGTCCTGCACCGCCAGGAGGACGTGGCGGATATCGAAGTTCAGCGCGTACCCGTACAGCAGCAGGAAGAACGCCGGCACGAAGACCAGGATGAGCAGCGTCCGTCGATCGCGTGCGATCTGGCTCAGCTCCTTGCGGTAGACGGCCAGTGCCTTGTTCATGCCGGAGCGCTCCGTTTCGCTTCCGCGCGTTCGACCACATCCAGGAACACGTCTTCGAGCGATGGTTCGACCGGTTCAATCGATTCGACCGGGATGCCGCGCGCGCGCAAGTGCGCCTCGAGTGCGGCGACGTCCTGCTGCGACGCTTTCAGCACCACATGCACCGCGGTGCCGAACAGGCTCGTCTTCTCGACGCTCCCGGACTCGTCAAGTGCCCGCATGGCTTCCGTAGCTCTCGGCGTTCGCACCTCAACGATCGATCGTCCGGCAAAAACGCGCTTGACCTCGCTCGTTGTGCCGATAGCCGCCAGACGACCGGCATGAATCAGCGTCACCCGATGGCAGCGCTCGGCCTCGTCCAGGTAATGGGTCGTCACGAGAATCGTGACGCCCGAGCTCGCGAGCGAATCGATCAGGCGCCAAAACTGACGACGCGACAGCGGATCGACTCCACCGGTTGGCTCGTCGAGAAACAAGATCGCGGGCTCGTGCAGGATCGCGCACCCGAGCGCGAGCCGCTGACGCCATCCGCCGGCAAGATCGCGGGCGAGACTGTGTTCGCGCCCGCGCAATCCCGCCATCTCGATTACAAACGCGCGGCGCGACTCGAGGCGATCAGGCCTCAGCCCATATACACCACCGAAGAAGCGAATGTTCTGATCGACGGTCAGCAGCTCGTAGAGCGAGAATCGCTGCGACATGTAGCCGATCCGGCGCTTCACGCCTTCCGGATCGACAGATACATCAACGCCACCGACGATGGCGGTGCCTGCGGTTGGTCGGAGGAGACCGCACAGCATGCGGATCGTCGTCGACTTGCCGGCCCCGTTGCTGCCGAGGAACCCAAAGATTTCCCCGGCCTGCACCTCGAACGACACGTCGTCCACGGCAACGAATGCGCCGAACTTGCGTGTCAGGTGTTGAACTTGGATGGCGGCGGACATTTCTTCACTTTTTACTCTTAACTTTTTACTTTTTACTTTCCTACCGCGCGAGCCAGCCTTGCTTCCGCGATTCGCGCATTGACGCGGGAGCGTGTCAGGTCGAGTTCCGCGGCGAGGACTGCCTGCTCAGCGTCGAGCACGTCGGTGCTCGTCACCACACCGGCGCGGAAGCGCTCGGTCACTACTCGCTGTGCCTCAACCGCGCTGCGAACCCCGTCGCCCGCGGCATCAATTGCGGCGCGGCTGGAATCGAGTTCCAGCCGCCGCTGCTGCACCTCGAAGCTCACCTGGCGATCGAAGTCCGCGACACGCGCCCGAACCGCCTGCGACGCCGCCACCGCTTCGGCCCGCTGGGCGCCTCGCCGGCCGCCGTCCCACAGAAGCCAGCTGACGTTGACCGAGGCATCCCATGAGTCCTGCCACTTGTCCGCGCGCGGAAAAATGTGGGGGTTGGGCCGCATGAAATCGTAGCCCCCGGTAATCCCGACCTGAGGGCGTCCCTCAGCCAGCACCGCGTCCTCCCTCGCGCGAGACGCGCTGAGGCGGTCCTCGAGCGCCCGGCGTTCGGCCCGCTGAGTGCGCGCTTCGCCCACCAGCCCAGCAAGCCCGGCCGATGGCGCGGGCGTGCCCTCGAGCACGGCAACCGGTTCGATCCGCTCGAAGGTGTCGATGCCACTGAGGCGACGGAGATCTGCTTCGGAGACGCCGCGAAGATTGGTGGCCTCGATCGAAAGCACGCGCTGGCGTGATTGCTGCGCCTCCGCGATCAGGACCTCGTTCGGCGCAATCAATCCCTGATCGAAACGACTGCGCAGATCGCCGACGTGGGCACCGATCGTATCGAGCGCGCGGGCCAGGACGTGCTCGGATTCGATCGCCGACACGAGTGCCCAGAAGGCACGCGTGATTTCCAGCCGAAGATCCGCGCGGGCGGCCGCGATATCCGCCTCCGTCGCTTTCCGCTCGGCCTCCGCGGCCCGTTCGAGCGCGTCGGTGCGCCCCGCCGAGTACACCGGCCAGTTCAGGTCCACGCGCGTCCGGAGGTTGTCGGGGACGTCGGGATAGATAGTGACGACTTGTCCCAGTTGGACGATGCGGAATTCGTCGACGTGGTTAGTGCGGGTGTAGCCTCCCTGAAGAGAAATCGAGGGCATCGACGCGGCGCCGCGTCCGGCTTCGGCGGCCTCTGCTCCCTCCTTGCGAGCCTGCAACTCGGCAAGCCGGTGACTGTTGGCCAAACCGCGCGCGATCGCGTCGTCCAATGTGAGCCGCAGCGGCTCCTGCGCTCGAGCAGTACCGGTCAACAGGCAGACGACGGCAAACACCACGATGCTCTTCATGATTCTCTCGACAATCCCGGCGCCGGCTTCGTTCCGCCGATGAGATCGATGAACACGTCTTCGAGCGACGCCACGATGGGCCGGACGGCCGCGCCACTCGCGCCAGCCTGTTCGAGCGCCTTGACGATCGTGTCGCGCCCGGATGCGGCGCGATCGCGGGGCAGCCGGACGTGTGCGCGATCGCCAAACGACTGGACGTCCACGACGCCGGGAACCGCGCGCAGCACGTCGAGTGATGGACGTCCGTCGTTGACGCTGACTTCGAGCAGTTGCCCCTCGAGCTGCGACTGCAGATCCGCCGGCCGATCGACGGCCAGCAACCGGCCATCGTGCAGCAGCGCGACCCGTCCGCAGCGCTCTGCTTCGTCCAGATATGGCGTCGACATGACGATGGTCAGGCCACGCAGCAGGAATTCGGACAGAAGCTTCCAGAACTCGCGACGTGAGACCGGATCGACCCCGGTCGTCGGCTCGTCGAGGATCAGGATCTTCGGCTCGTGCACGAGCGTGCAGGCGAGCGCCAGCTTTTGCTTCATCCCGCCCGAGAGCCGGTCGGCGCGGCGCGATCGGAATGGCCCGAGCTGCGTCATTTCCAGCAGCCGGTCGCGCGACGGCCCGTAGCCGCGGACGCCGTGTATCTCGGCAAAGAACGCGATGTTCTCGTCGATTGACAGATCGCCGTAGAGGGAGAAGCGCTGCGACAGGTACCCCAGATCGGCGGTGACGCTGCGATGTTGCCGGATCGGATCGTGGCCGAGAATTCGTACCTGGCCCGCGTCCGCAGCCAATAACCCGCAGGCGATGCGAATCGAGGTGGTCTTCCCCGCGCCGTCCGGGCCGATGAGTCCGAACATCTCGCCGGACTCGACCGTAAACGACACGTCCACGAGCGCGCGCAGGTCGCCGTACCGCTTGCCCACACGGTCGAACGCGATGGCCTCTGTCATATTCACTCCGAGGGGCTTCGCCCCTCGGACTCCCCCACACGCTCTCTCGCGAGCCGCTTCGTCGGCTCGCTCCGTTCCCGTGGCTCGCTTCGCTGCGCTTGCTCGCGGCTTGCTTACCCACCCCTCACTCGCGTCGCTGCGCTCGCTCGCGGCTTGCTTACCCACCCCTCACTCGCGTCGCTACGCTCGCTCGCAACTTGCTTAGCCACCCCTCACTCGCGTCGCTACGCTCGCTCGCAACTTGCTTAGCCACCACTCACTCGCCGTCGCTGCGCTTGCTCGCGGCTTGCTTACCCACCCCTCACTCGCGTCGCTGGCGCTTGCTCGCGGCTTGCTTACCCACCCCTCACTCGCGTCGCTGGCGCTCGCTCGCGGCTTGCTTACCCACCGCTGCCTGGCCGTCGCACCCCTCGATCTCAGAGTGCGAAGGGCGGGCGCGCTCGCTCGCCGCGGGCGTTCGTGCTCTTGAACTCTTCTACTTCGGCAGTTCCGCCTCGACCGGCATCCCGGGTTTCAAGACGCCATCGCGGTTGTCCGCGCTCACCTTGATGCGATAGACGAGCTTCGATCGTTCCGCGGCAGTCTGAACGTTGCGCGGCGTGAACTCTGCCTTCGGCGAAATGAACGTGATGCTTCCCTGCATGCGCTGTCCGGCATCAGTGATCAGCGCCACCGGCTGACCGAGCCGCAGCCGCGGCACGACCGGCTCGTCGACGTAGACATTGGCCCAGGCATGATCGAGATCGGTGATCGCGACGACTGGCGTTCTCGGCGCGATGGTCTCGCCGGCGTCGGCCAGCTTCGCGGTGACAATGCCCGCAACCGGAGAGTTGAGCACGGCGTCGGCGACGTTCTTTCGGAGCACGGCCATCTGCGCCTCGGTGGAGGCGACGCGCGCCCGGGCGCCGGCGATTTCCTCGGGACGCGCACCGGCTCGAAGCCTGGCGACCGTCTCGGACGCCGCACGCGCCCGGTCGCGTGCCGCGTTCACCCGCGCCACCGCGACGTCGCGTCTGGTCGCGGCATCGTCGCGTTGCTTTCGCGAACCGGCGTTCGACTTCAGCAGCGCGTCGAAGCGTTGCAGATCGGCGTTGGCGGCTTCGAGTTCGGATTCCGCCGCCGCGATCTCGGCCTGCGCCGACGATTCCTGCGCACGCGCCTGGCGGATGTCCTCGGCACGGGCGCCCGCCTCGAGCAACTTGAGCGCAGCCACCGCCTGGTCTCGATCGGCTTCCGCCCTCCGCAGGGCCAGTTCCGTATCAGCGGTGTCGAGCCGTGCGACAAGGGCACCAACCGCCACGCGGTCGCCCTCGGCCACCGCAACTTCCATGAGGCGGCCGCCGACCTGCGGCGCCACGCGCACGTCGGTTGCTTCGACGTATCCGGACGCACGTGCGGCTGCGTCCCCGCCACGCCCGCCGCACGCGGTGGCCATCACCGCCGAGGCCATCACCGCCCATGCCTGCCTCCACCGAACGGTGTTCATGCGATCCGTCCTTCCAATGCGATCAGCGCCAGCCTCTGAACGTGCGCCACCACCTCATCGCGCGACACCGATGCCGCCAGAGGAATTCCGCCGCGGGCCAGACGACGGCGCAGCTGATCGCTGGCGAAGTAGAGCAGGAGCGGTCCGACGATCCCGGCGTGGACGAGCAGGGTATTGGCGGGATGAAACCGGCCGCTCTCGGCTCCTTCCCGGAGGATGCGATGCAGCGACCCGAGGACTCGACTCATGTGACCGACGGTGGTCCGATCGAGGTGCGCGCCGTTTTCAGCAATCTCGCGAAACCAGATCGGCGGGAAGTGCGGTCTGGCCTCGGCTTCGATGGCAATGGCCTCGACGAAGGCGCGCACCTTGTCGTCCGGATTGCTGGACGCCTGGGCCGCGTCGGCGACGCGAAGGGCGACGGCCTCGAACATGTCGCGCAGAATCTCGCGATAGAGCGCGGCCTTGCTGGTGAAGTGGTAGTAGATCATCGCCTTGTTGACACGGGCGGCCCGGGCGATGCGGTCGACGTTGGCGCCGGCGAATCCGCGAGCGGCGAACTCGGCGGCGGCGGCGGTCAGCAGCCGCTGCCGCGACGCCGCACTGCGATCCTCCTGCCGCCGTCGTGTCCGCCGGGTTGCCACTCTCGCCATCGCGCAGATAATAATTAACCAGTTAGTTAATGTTACTGACTGGATATTTAAGATCTGATTGGGACGATTGTCAAATCGAGCCGGACGGCCGCCGGCCTACCGCCCGAGCGAGGCGACGTAAGCGGCCAGGTCGAGCATGTCGTCCTGCGTCAAGCGCGCGACGACCTGCTTCATCAACGGGGACCATACCCCCTTGCGGCTTCCCTGCTGAATGTCCCAGAGCTGTCGCATGATGTAGCTGGGTGATCGACCGGCAATGCCGGGGACGGGACCGAGCCCGTTCAGATCCGCCCCGTGACACACATTGCAGGGCAGTGTCTTGTTCCCGCCACTGGAGGCGAGTGCGGCCCCTTTCGCGACGCTACGGCGGGGTACGTAGGCCACGAAACCGGAACGCGGATCGCGCAGCTCGAAGCGTTCCGCGTCTTCAGGGGTCTCGACGATGCGATCGCCGAGCGGCTCGGTGCCACCATCGGCGATCGGAAAGAACACGTTCCCGCCGATTCGCATCTTCGGGATCGTGTCGGCCTCGACGACGCGGATCCACGGGGTCCATTTCATCGACGAGATATATTCCGCCGCCGACTTGATCTCGTCGTCGGTCATCGCCTTAGCCGCCTGGATCATCTGCGCGGTGTTCGTCTTCCGCGTATCAAAGCTGGTTCGAAGATCGTTCTTGAAATCAACCAACTGCTGCACGACGTAGGCGTAGGGCAGGCCGGCAATCGGTGCATTTTCGGGCCGCCCCTTGCCATTGGGCATGTGACACATGCCGCAGCCGCGCACGTCGGGCTGACGGCCGTGCACGAACACCTCGGGCATCGGCGGGTGATCGCCCGGGAACCAGTCGGCGACATGGAAGAAGTCACGCAGCTCGGCCAACGTGAATGCCTGCGTGCTGCCGGGAACGTGCTTCGGTGAGGTATCGGGCTGACGCGGCGCCCCGCCCTGAGCCGCCGGCGTATTCGGGACGCCATACGCCCAGTCAGGAGAATTCTTTGGACCATCCTGCGCGACCGTCCGCGCGACGGCGCCAAGGGACAGAAGAGAAATCGCGAAAAAGACTTTGCCGCTACGCATTGAAGAGCGCCTCGACTGGATGACCGAACCCTGTAGCACCTGGTAGAACCCAGTAGAACCTACAGCAATTTGGCCAGTCGCGCATAGCCGGCTCGGCTGACCGCGAGTTTCGTCCCGTCACGGAGGATGGCGATCCGGCTGTCTTTCGCGTATAGCTCGACGCGCACGATGCGATCGATGTTGAGGAGATATGACCGGTGAATCCGAACGAACCGTGCGGGGTCGAGCAGGCTCTCGGTGACGCCGAGGGTTTGATCCTTCAAGTAGGATTTTCCTTCCGATCGAAACGACACGTAGTCGTCCTGTGCCTCGACGTAATCGATCCTGTCCACCGGCAGGACGTGGACCTGCGATCCGTCGCGAATGAGCACCCGCTCGAGCGGCGTCTGTTTCGCCTGCGTTTCGGACACGAGCGCATCGACTGGCGCGTGGTCGCGGGCCGCAAGCCGCTCGCGTGCGCGCGCCAGGGCCTCGGCAAATCGTTGTTCGCTGAACGGCTTCAACAGGTAGTCAATCGCGTGCACGTCAAACGCGCGAAGCGCGTACTGATCGTAGGCGGTGGTGAACACGACCGGCACCTCGCGACCGATGAGCTCGAGCACCTCGAAGCCGCTCAATTTCGGCATCTGGACGTCGAGAAACACGAGGTCCGGCCTGAGTTCAGACACCGCTTTAACCGCTTCGAATCCATTCGCGCACTCGGCGACGATCTCGATCCCAGGATGGGCGTTGATGAATTCGCGGATCACCGCGCGGGACAACGGCTCGTCATCCACCACGACGATTCGAAGCGGGGTGTCATTCATGCGAATTCGAAGGCCCGGAAAGAACTGGCTCTGCCGGCAAGGTCAGTCGGACGCTCCAGGCGCCGTCGGCCTCGCTGGCGCTCACGCCGGCCCTGTCGCCGTAGATAGCCTGCAGCCGCGCCCGCACATTCGACAGGCCTAGCCCAGTGCCGGTCCGCTTCGGCCGGTCGGGGTCGCAGGGGTTTTCGACATCGATCGTGAGCGACGACCCGTTCTCGGTAATCGCGATGCGTATCACACCCCCCTCAACCACGTGTGCGACACCGTGCGTGACCGCATTCTCGACGAGGGGCTGCAGCAGCAGCGGCGGCACCATCCATACGCCGGTGGGCGATACACCGATGTCGGTTCGAAGCCGGTCGCCAAAGCGAACCCGCTCGATCTCGAGAAACTGCGTCGCCAGCTGCAGCTCTCGAACGATGGTAATCCGGTCCTTCGATCCGAGCGCGAGGCTGTCCCGCAGGAAGTCTCCCAGCCGGAGACACATCCGCCGCGCCGCCGTCGGATCGGCGGTCGTCAACGCACTAATCGAATGCAGCGTGTTGAAGAGAAAGTGCGGGTCGATCTGGGTGCGCAACGACCGCAGCTCGGCCTCCCGTGCGAGCACCTGCGCTTCCAGGCCCCGACGTTCCGCTTCACGTGATCGCTCGAAGGCAGCCAACAGATAACTGACGGAGATCGACAGCAGGTACAGGAGCAGGCCGAATCCGAAAATCAATGCGCGCAGCGCGGGAAACAGCCGGGGAGGCGACAGCTGGCTGCCCTCGGCAAACAGCTCGAGCCACCCCCGCGCGACGACCAGCCAGGCGGCGCTCGAGATGACCGACGCCGTCAGCGCGGTGGCAATCAGCCGCACACCGCCCGTCGGTCCGAGCGGCGTGCTGCGGGCGACGTACCACGCGGACAGGCAGAAGAATGCGTAGACAAGCGCGAGCGGGATCGAAACCGCCAAGGAGCGCGCCGCGGCCAGCCCTCCAGGACCCGCGAGCAGCGCCGCCAGCAGCATGCCGACGAGCGTCCAGGCGGCGAGATAAAGCGCCAGCCGGCTGCCTCGCGCCAGGATGGGATGCATCGTCCGCCTCTCAGTTCTTGATTTCGATGCCGCCCATGATCACCATCCCGCGGACCACAAGGCGCTGCGTGGTGGCATCGCGAGGCGGGCGCGACTTGTCCTCATAACCGCCGAGAATCGGCGTCACGCGGCCCGATACACTCCAGGTTTCGGGCACCTTGATTTCAATCCCCCCCCACATCGCAAAGACGTCGATGACGGCATCACCCTCGATGACAGCGTTCCGTAAATCGATCTGACATCCTCCCATCACCGCCGTCAGGTCGCCGCCGCGGAACGTTTTCGAATTGTTGCCGCGATTGACACCGCCGAGCACGGCCACGGCGCTGACTGTCGAGTGACTGTCCGTGTCCGCGCCGCGTTCCCAACCGGGCCCATTGATGCCGCGCCACACCATTGAACCGCCGGCGACGATGAGAAGCACCGGCCACAGATTCCACAAGCTGACCGTCACGATTTCCATGGCCTGGAGGAGCAACCAGACTCCCGCGAAGAAAAACAGCAGCCCTGGAAACGACGCTCCCCTGCCCCCCGACCACAACTTCATGAGCCCGATCGCGATGAGGCCGGCAGGCCAGAAGCGCAAGTACGCCTCCGCTTCGATGACGCCCAGGTTGTCGAGCGTGAACAGCACGCCGATAACGATGATCAGCAGCCCCATGACGAGCTGCGGCGCGATCGACCGGCTCCGGCTCGAAGCGTCCATGATTACCTCTCCTCGATCCGCTGCGCCGGACCGCGGTGCGCGTTCTCAATCGCACACCACATCATTCGCACACCGCCCCACACCAACAGTAACGGCCACGACGTGTCGTACCACAGACCGAGCACGTGGAACTCGTTGATCAAAAACCAAAACCCCAGATAGATGAACCATGCGGCGGTCCATCGCGCGTGATGACGGCGGATCGGATCTTCGACAGCCGTCAGCCATCGTACGCCTCCGTAGACCATCAACAACAGCGGCCAGGAGCGTCCGGAGACGTGGATACCCGACAGGCCGACGCGGTCGGTCAACAGGGCAAGGCCGGCGAAGATGAACACCAGGCCCAGGAGGATTGCACGGTTGTGTGTCCTCGACGAATCGTCTGGATGGCTCATGTCCGTTCTCCGCGTTGACCGACTCGCCTGAGCATACGGCGCCCTCGCGAAATGGCTCCCACGCTTTCCGGCGAATGCCGCCAGCCTGCCGGTAAACGGCGGAAAGTCTGCTAAGATCCCGGCTCATCATGTTCCACTCACGCAACAACTTACGGATCCGCCTGCGACGCTGCCCCCGTCCGGCGCACGCCATTTCTGCGATGTTTCTTGCGCTGGTGATAGCGCCGCTCACGGTCAACGGCGCGCCGGGCTCGTCGCAGGAAGATCTCCAGACGCGACGCGGGCACGTCATGGAGCGTCTCGGTCCTGACGGAATGGCGATTCTTTGGAGTGCACCGCCCCGTGTGTACTCCACCGACGTAGACTACGAATATCGCCAGGAGAGCAATCTTCTCTATCTGACCGGCATCGATCAGGAAGACACCATCCTCGTGCTGATGCCCGGCAACGAGACGCGCAAGGAGATCCTGTTCGTGCGCGAGGCCGACGCTCGCCGCGAACATTGGAATGGCCACAGCCTGACACCAGCGGAGGCATCGGCCGCAAGCGGCATCCAGACGGTAATGACGATGAACCAGTTCGAGCCGTTCATCGCCGCGATCATGTCGAAGCGCGCCGGCGCCGCGTCACCGACCGAATACGCACGCTACTTCCAGGCTCTGAGCGACGGCCGGGCCAAGCTGGCCGTGCTGCTCGATCCCGTTTCGGATCTCTCAGCCCCGCCCGGCCCGGTCACCCAGTTCGCAGCAAAGCTGCGCGATCGGTTCTTCGGCTTCACGGTTCAGGATGTTGCTCCCATCCTGGCCGAACTGCGGCAAGTCAAGTCGGCGTACGAACAGGACGTCCTGCGGCGCAGTGTCGAGATCTCGAGCGAGGCCCATCGCGCCGGCATGCGCGCCGCACACGCCGGCAAGTACGAATACGAAGTCGAAGCCGCGATCGAAGAGGTCTATCTTCGCAACGGCGCGATGAGCTGGGGATACCCGTCCATCGTCGGGAGCGGGCCGAACGCGACGATCCTTCACTACGAGAAATCGAGCCGGAAGATGGAGCCGGGAGACCTGCTGCTCGTTGACGCCGCGGCAAATTACCACGGCCTCACTGGCGACATCACCCGCACCTATCCTGTCGACGGCAAGTTCACGCCGGTACAGCGCGACATCTACGACATCGTGTACGCGGCGCAGCAGGCGGGCGAAAAGGCGGCCAAGATCGGAGGCCAGGCCCGTGACATCCAGGCGGCGTGTGACGAGGTTCTGCGGGCCGGCCTGGTGCGCCTCGGGCTGGTGACGGATCCCACGGGCATGCAGTTCAAGATCTGGGCGACGCACGGCGTCACCCACTGGATCGGCATGGATGTGCACGACGTCGGCGTCCCCCGTCGGCCTCTCGCTGCCGGCATGGCCTTCACGATCGAGCCGGGCATTTACATTCGTGAGGCGGCCTTGAACGACTTGCCGAAGACGCCCGAGAACGCGGCGTTCATCGAGAAGGTCAAACCGATGGTGGCGAAGTACAAGAATCTCGGCGTGCGGATCGAGGACTCGTACTTGCTCACGTCAGCAGGACTCGAACGATTGTCGAAAACGGTTCCGCGCACAATCGACGAAATCGAAACGCTTCTCAAGAAATAGCTACTTTGGCGGCAGGCCCGCCTTGACGCGTGCCTTTTCGAGCTCGGCGAGCGCGTCCTGCACTTCCTTGCGCGCCGCCTCACGCTCCCGGTTGCTTTTCGCTTCCTGGAATTTGTGAATCGCTTTCTGAAGCGCCCACGCCTGCAGGAACGAGGTGGCGGCGACGACCATTGCCTCGCCGTTGCTGAACGCGGCGTACCCCTGCACGTCCTTGGGAGTCACCAGATCCAGGATCTCCTGGTGAGTCGGGCCGCCGCCGGCGACCGGTGTCGGGCCCTTGAGGTAGTCCGGTCCGAGGATGTCTTGAATGGTGATTTTCCGCCCGATCACCTCGACCCGGAACACGGCCCGGCTGTCTTCAAGGCGGATCGCCGGTGGCCGTGACAGCGCGTCCTTGATGCGATCGATCGACACGGGCAACTCACCGACTGGGGCGGACGTCTCCGGGTCAACGGCCTTCTGGTCCGGGTCAGAGGACGTTTGCGGCGGCGCCTGAGCCGATGATCCGGACGTCGCCGGAGGCGGTGGCGACTGCCGGGGCAGCGCCACGGCACTCGTCGCGAACAGCAACGATAAGAGAAAAGTCATCGACCGTTCATGATTTTGACGACGATGCCACGATTCCAGCCTCGGAGCCCAGCCGACGTCTCCGCCACGCCGGTCCCGCCCATCTTGTGTTCAATATCGATGCCTGTCGGCCGTCCCTGCCCTGGGATTGGTACTGTTCGCAACTGAACAGAGCCGGCCCAAGCAACGACCTGAAATCCGTTGTTTTCCTTACGATAACGCCAATCACGACCTGTGGCGTCCCGGCATGTCGTTCGCGATCATCGGGACCGGACGGGCGGGGGCACTATAATGAGAAACCGATCCGCTCAGCCGCCCGTCTAACGCTCGAGTCCGGATATTCAGCAGAAAGGTTCGAGAGCTCATGGCCTTTTTTTCGAAGTCGCCTCAGCCGGCTGCCGGCGTCACGAGCGAGGTGCTCGCGCCGAGCGCGTTGATTGCGGTTCGCAATATTGAAAAGTCGTACGCCCACGGCACCAGCCGCACCTACGTCCTGCGGCGCATCAACCTCGACGTGAAAGAGGGAGAGTTCATCTCGATCATGGGCCCGTCGGGCGCGGGAAAGTCGACGCTGCTCCATATCATCGGCATGCACGACAGCGCGTGGACCGGCGAGTACTACTTTCTCGATCAGCCGGTGCACAAACTGGCGGCAAAGGACCGCGCCAAGCTGCACAAGCAGTACGTCGGGTTTGTGTTTCAGAGCTACCACCTCCTCGATCACCTGACCGTCTACGAAAACCTCGACATCCCGCTGTCTTATCGCGACATCAAGAAGTCAGAACGCGAGAGCATGGTCTGCGACATCCTCGACAAATTCTCGATCGTTGGAAAGAAGGACTTGTATCCGAACCAGCTCTCGGGTGGTCAGCAGCAGCTGGTCGCGGTCGCGCGCGCGGTGATCTCGAATCCCAAGGTCATTCTCGCAGACGAGCCGACAGGGAACCTGCATACGAGCCAGGGCAAGGAAATCATGGAGCTGTTCAAGAAGCTCAATGAGGCGGGCACGACAATCATCCAGGTCACGCACTCGGAAACCAATGCGGCGTACGGCAGCCGCGTCGTCAACCTGCGAGATGGGTGGGTCGTGGACGAATAAGGGGCAGCGCCTGCGGCCCGAGCGAGGAGCGGGGCCCCCGACGCGGCAGCCTCGTTGGGGTGCCAGTGCCGGAGGTAAGCGACGCGGAGCGGCGCCCCCGAGCGAGAGCGAGCGGGGTGGGGCCACGCGAGCAGTGATAACTGCAGACAGCGACGGGACGGTAACAATAAGAAAGGGCCGACACCAATGTGCCGGCCCTTTTTATTTCACGATTCGATTGTTACCAGCGTGGTTCTTTTCGACGTCCGCCGCTGAAGTCGCCGTCGTCGAAGCTGCGGCCGCCGCCACCCCCGCCGCCGCGATAGCCGCCGCCCCCACCGCGACCACCGCCACCGAAGCCCCCTTCCGGCTTCGGCCGTGCCTCATTGACGACCAGCGCGCGTCCTTCCATCTGTTGCTCGTGGAATTCGCTGATGGCTTTCTGTGCTTCCTCGTCCGTGCCCATTTCGACAAACGCGAAGCCGCGCGCACGGCCCGTGGCCATATCGCGCATCACGCGAACGCTGTCCACCTTGCCGGCGCGGCTGAACAGTTCGGTGAGCTGATCTTCGGTCGCCGAGTATGGAAGATTCCCGACGTAGAGTCTCCTGCCCATGCTGTCACTTACTCCTGCCCTAGGCAGCCTGACCCGGCTCCACGAACGCTGCAGCGGTCTACTGCGGCTTCGACGAACACGTCGTGGCTGCTCTACAAAAATGACGCGCGGTTGTTCTGACAACGAGCGGCCCGCGCGTCCTGGCCCGCTCTCGTCGGAAAGAACTCGCGGATTGTTGCGGACAGCAGGTCTCGAGCTGCGCAGACAAGGGGCGGGCTCCCATCGGCGGGGAGTATAGCAGAATGCATGCCGCGTCTCCCGACTGTAAAACCTCATCAATGGCAGCCTTTACGGGCATTCAACGCCGAGCTAGAGTGGCAATCGTGCGTACTCTATTTACGGTCCTGGTCGCCGTATGTGCGACCCTGACCGCCTGTTCCCGGCCACGCCAGTACGAATTACGCGGTCAGATTCTCGCCATCGATCGCGACCGCCACGAAGTCACCGTCAAACACGAGGACGTTTCCGGCCTCATGTCGGCCATGACGATGCCGTTCAAGGTCGAAGATGACAAACTGCTCGACGGCCTGAGCGTCGGCGACCTTGTAAAGGCCACGCTTGTTGTCAGAAAGTCGAGCGGCTCTTTGTCATCACTCGAACGGACCGGCCACGAGGCCGTGACGGCTGGCACGGCGTCCCCCGCGTTCGATCTTCTCCAGCCGGGGCAACCGGTACCCACGGTGCAACTGACGGACGACGCCGGCACGCCGCGAACGCTCGCGGATTGGCGCGGGCGAGTCCTCGCCGTCACGTTCATATACACACGCTGTCCGTTCCCGGACTTCTGCCCAAGGATGGACCAGCAATTCAAGCGAAGTCAGGAGGCCATTCTTGGCAATGAACACCTTCGCGACCGCGCGGCGTTGTTGTCGGTGAGTTTCGATCCGGAGTTCGACACGGTGCCCGTCCTTGCGGCGCACGCAAAACGGATCGGCGCCGATCCGCGCGTCTGGCGATTCGCGACCGGGAACCCCAAGGCGATTGAAGCACTGGCCTCGCGTTTCGGTGTGTCCGTCATTCGAGAAGGCAGCGGCGCTGACAGCGTCGTTCACAATCTCCGCACGGCGATAATCGGACCGGATGGCACCCTGCGCGAAATCCTGAGCGGGAACGAGTGGACGTCCGCGGACCTGATTGACGCGATGAGACGCGCCGATTGAGCACGGCGCGCACGCCTCCCGTCGGCGCGGTCAAGCCGCCGTTGTCCGCGTTCACGCCCCGCGAACGGCGCATTGTCGAGCGACTGCGAACACCCCGCCAGGTCCAGAGATTTCTCAACGCGCTGCCATATAACACCGAGCCGCCGCCGGAAGGCGCGACGCAGCGAACGTTTCGTGGTGTGATTCGGCATCACTCGGCGCACTGTCTCGAGGCGGCGCTCACCGCCGCCGTGATCCTCGAACAACACGGGTGGCCTCCGCTCGTCATGTCCTTCGAGTCGATCGACGAGCTCGATCATGTGCTGTTCGTCTATCAGCAGCGCGGGAAATGGGGATCGGTCGGACGTTCGCGCGATCCGGGCTTGCACGGACGCAAACCCGTGTTTGCCACCCCGCGTGCCCTCGCGCTCAGCTATGTGGACGAGTACATCGACTTCAGCGGGCGGATCACCGCGTATGCCGTCATCGACCTGCGCGAGATCGGCAACTACGACTGGCGTCTGTCGCCCGGCAACGTGTGGAAAGTGGAACGGATGCTGCTGGAGTTCCCGCACCGGCGCCTGCACACCTCCGACGCGCGCATCGATCGGCTGCGCAGACGATATCGGGAGTATCGGGAGCGCTTCGGGCGCAAACCGGTGTATTACCGACGAATGGATCGGTGGACGGAGCTGCCTCTCGAGTTTACGAGGGCCGCGAAGAAATCGGAGTTCACAACGAAGAAACGAAGTTAGCGCAGACGAACAGAGAAACACGGCGACCAGGCGCCATCCCGTTTCAGGGACGCATCATCGGATGGCACCTGGCCGCCGTGCTACTTCGTTCGCCTTCGATTACTTCGTTCGTTCGTTGTGAATCTTCTTCGTTCGCTTCGTGACCTCTAATCGAGATCGAAGTCTCTCGTCGGCTTCGTGATTGGCTCCTGGTTCGCCTGCCGCAGCGCCTCCTCGAATCGCTTCGACAGCGCGTCGCCGCGCGTGCGCTCTGCAGCGACGGATTGCTGGAAGATGTCTTCGCGCCGCTTGGCCTGCTCATCCAGCAGTCGATGCGCCTCGCTCAGCTCCGGGATCTCTCCGCTTGGCGCCTCCACGTGGCGGATGATGCGCCGTAGATTCGCATCGATGACGAGCGTCGCCCGGCAGCATGGACAAACGGTCTCGAATTCAGATTTGAGAGTCATGGGTGCTCGCTTTCCAATTGGTCATCGATGCATCGGCGAATTGGTGAATTCACTTCGCACGCGCGACCGCGCGTGCTGTAAACCCGCGACGGTAGGCGCGCGACGCAAATTCACCAATTCACCAAATCACCAATTCATCCATTATCGCCTCAGCGGATCGAACATGAGCTCCACCGGCTCGCCGTTGGCGTCCGTGGCCGTGACGACAACTTTGGAGACATGCTGCCGCGCCACATCGAATCGCTGCCCGAACGCGGTTTGAAACTGGCTCAGCGGCGCGGCCATGCGACTGCCGGCCGGCAAGGTTGACGTGCCTCCACGGAAGTGATCGTTCACCGTCACCACGACGTTGCGCCAGTCGCGTGTCGTCTGATTCTGAATGGCGACGACGTTGTCGGCAACCGTGATCGGTCCTGGACGCCCCGAGCACGCGGCGAGCAGCAGCAGCGCCAGCGCCAGCTTCAGGTAACGGATCATCGCGCTATGATAGGCCATGTGCCTCGAGAGCCGGAGCGCGGCTCTGCTGGTCGCATTGTGTTCGATCGTCACCACTGGCGGCGCCGGATTGACATCCCCGACCGCCGGGCCCACCACGACAATTGCTGATTCATTCGCGACATTTCAAGTCTCAGGTCACGGCCGTTCGACCGTGCCCGGTGTATCACACGGCGCCCAGATTCGCGGCCGGGTGGTGACCGCGGATCGTCAGCAGCTGGCCAACGGCGCGCTGGTCATGACGCCGGAGGACAGTGATGGATCGGCTTCCTCAATCGATGGCCATTTGGTGCCCGACGGATCGTTTGTGTTCAACAATGTCCCGCCCGGAACCTACCTCATACGCGCCCTGGCCCAGATAGCACCGAATGCCCCGTCGCTGTTCGCTCTTTTCAGGGTGACGGTCAGAGACCAAGATGTCGATGGGATCGAGCTGGTGCTGCGTCCCGGCGCGACGATTTCGGGACAGATCATCATCGCTCCGAGATCCGGGGTCCGGGATCCGCGATTCGGGGACGACACTGCTCGCAGCGCGTCGTTGATGGCGGCTCTGGCCGGCGTCCGCGTTCGCGCGCCCCTCAACGATGGCGGATCGTTTGACGATGCACCACAGACGGGACAGCCGGCCCGCGACGGGACCTTTGCCGTGCAAGGCGTGATCGGGGGCACCCATGTGCTCGTGCTGGAAGGGCTCCCGATTCCCTGGTGTGTGAAGAACGTGACGTATCGCGGGCAAGACATCACCGACACTGGTCTGCAAGCCGACAGTGGGCAGCGCCTGGGCGATGTCAGCATCACCGTCACGGATCGAGCGACCGAAGTCTCCGGCACCGTACGTGACGCCGGTGGGCGAGTCGTCCCTGAAGCCCGCGTGCTGTTCGCGCCGGTGCCGGCGGGACTGTGGCCGCTTGCGAGCCGGCGATACGCACGGGCGATCACGGATGCGAGCGGCCACTACAGCGTTCGGGGCCTCCCCATCGGCGAGTACAAAGCTCTGGCGGCGCTCGAGGTTGGCGATCGCGACATGTATCGTCGAGACATTCTCCGAACCGTGCGGGAGCAGGGTGTCGCGATTAGCCTCGAGAATGAACAGGCTCGCGTTGTCGATCTGTCCGTGACCCAGCTGACGCTTCAACATCGAGCCACTAGTCGCTGATGTTCTGGCTATCGATCGCTGGCGCGATCTTTCTGTCTTGGGTGGTGCTGGTTTTTCTCTTCACGCCCGGTATCAACTATCACCTGTCGCGGCGCACGTCGATCCACGAGGGGGATTTCCTTTACACGCTTCAAT
>JBKPNQ010000060.1:0-7198 GCA_046732715.1 Acidobacteriota bacterium
ACATGCTCGCGTTCGAGGGAGACAGCAAGGTGGTGTGGTTCGAGGGGAACTACCAGGACTACGAAGCGGATCGGCATCGCCGGCTTGGCGCCGAGGCCGATCAGCCACACCGGATCAAGTACAGAAAGCTGACGCGGTAAAAAAGAAAAAAGGTAAAAGGTTTAACTTTTTCCTTTTCACTTTTGACTTTTTAACTTTTAACTTTTAACTCTGTCGTCGTCCTTGTCGTCGTTGCTGCCGCCGCCCGTCAGGCGCTCCTGGCGCATCGCGGCCGCGCCGAGCATGCCTCCCATGCCCATGGATTCAACCGCGCTGCTTGGAATCAGCATGAGCGCGCCCTTCTCCTTCAGTCCCTCGTAAAGCATGTTCATCGCGCGAAGGTGCAGCGCCGTCGGATTGTCGTGATAGGACTTGGCGGCCTCTTGAAATGAATGCGCAATCTCGAGTTCCGCCTGGCCGAGTATGATGCGCGCCTGTTTTTCGCGTGCGGCCTGCGCCTCGCGCGACATCGCGTCCTGGAGCCCCACGGGAATGACGACGTCGCGCATTTCGACCGACGATACTGTCACGCCCCACGGGCTCGACCGCTGATCGATGAGCTGCTGGAGCTCGGTTTCAATGCGCTCCCGCCCGCGCAACAAATCCGTGAGCGATGTGCGTCCGATGATGTCACGCAAGGCCGTCTGGGCAGCCCAGCTCACCGCCTGCGGGTAGTCCTGTACTTCGAGCGCCGCCTTTTGCGCGTCGTGGACCATCCAGAACAGCACCGCGTCCACGTTGACCGGGACCGTGTCCGACGTCAGCGTCTGTTCGGCGGCGAATGTCGTCGTGATGGTTCGTTGATCGATCCATGTCGAGACGCGATCGACGAACGGAATGATCCAGAAGAGTCCCGGCCCGCGGAGCCCGACATACCGGCCGAGCCGGAGAAGGACGGCTCGCTCCCATTGTTCCGCGATGCGTGGGGCTTGCATGAAGATGAGGCCGACTATGGCCATGCCGACCAGCGGACCTGGACTCTCCAGCGCGCGAGCACCCAGAACGCCAATCGCCAACGACACGACCAGGATGACGATCGACACGACGTTCAGCCGGGGTGTGCGAACGATGGAGTCCTGCCCGCGTCCAAGGGTGATCATTTATGCTCCTTCCTATGCGCGCCGAGGGCGGCAAGGACTTCGTCGACGGTAAATCCTGCGGCGTCAGCGTCCGCCAACACGCGCGTGACGAACGCGCGGAGCCGGCGGTCGTGCTCACGCGGCGAACGAGCCTCCGTCGGACTCGCGCTGATGAACGAACCAACGCCGCGTCGCGTTTCGATCACCCCGGCGCGCTCCAGCTCTGCGTATACCCGCGCGACGGTATTGGCGTTCACGCGCAGCTCCACCGCGAGCTGCCGGACAGTGGGCAGCTGCTCACCGGGCTGCATCCGCCCCGTCGCGATAGCCGCCCGTAGGGCCCGTTCGAGTTGCGCGTAAATCGGCGTCGCGTCTTGGGGGTCAATCGAGATCGTCGCCACTTGCCTCATTATACTAGTTCATTGGTACAATAATCAGCTCAAAAAGGTGGCTGGCACCTTTCGGGGAAAAGTGCCAGCCACCGTCGGGGGAATTTGTAATCTCAGCCGTGGTGCCGATCTTGCTCTATTCCGGGCGTCTGGTTCGAAAGGTCGGTCGACGGTTAACAACAAAAGCTGCAAGAACAATAACTTGCAGCGTCGACCGGAGAAAGATTAAGCGAAGCGAGCCCTACGGGAGACAATTTACGGCCGTCCAAAAGTGGCAAGGCTGCCAAAAATTGTCCACACCCTGGTAAGAAGGAAAGGGCCTGTGCGGATGGGTACTCATATGAAGCAGATCACTCGCAAGCGGAGACGCGGGGACGCCGGCTTTACGCTGATCGACATGCTGTTTGTCATCGCCCTGGTTGGTTTGCTGGCGTCGCTGGCAATCCCCGGCCTCATGAAAGCCCGGGGCGCGGCGCAATCGTCGTCCGCGATCGGCACCCTTCGCGTCCTCAACAGCGGCGAGCTGAGCTTTGCCATCACGTGCGGGCTTGGCTTCTATTCGCCCGATCTGCCGACGCTCGGTGTCGCGCCTCCAGGAAGCGCTGAGGGTTTCCTTCCTGACGAGATGACCACCGCCTTCACCTTCATCAAGAGCGGCTACAACTTCAGCCTGGCTGGGACCGCACTTCCCGGAGCGCCGGCGTCGTGTAACGGTCTGGGGGCCGGCATGGCCTCACCAGGATATGCAACGGTCGGGGATCCGCTCGATCCATCGACCGCGCGGTTCTTTGGCACGAACTCCGACGGCGTGATCTATCAACACTCGGCGTCGCTGACGGCGACGATGCCGGAGAGCGGCAGTCCGCCTGCGGGGGCACCGATTCAGTAGAGTTTCACGAGTTGTCCGCCCGTCGACGGTTCCGCAAGGTGAGCCGTCGACGGCGGATCCCGGATACGGATCTCGGATCCCGCCGCACCACGGATCTTGGATCCATCGCTCGGAGCGAGCGCTCCGTTTACATAGCGCTGCAGGCAAGGCGGGGGTGAACGCTTCGTAGTATCGTTAGCCGTCTCCGACTTGGAGGGCATCGATGCCGAGGCGCACCCCCCGCACCCTTCTACTCTCCCTCACACTGCTCATCACCGTCAGCGCGGTCTCCTTCGCCCAGGGCATCACGAGCCCGAAGCAATTCTTCGGCTTCAACATCGGCGACGACTATCAACTCGCAACCTACGATCAGTTCGTCGAGTATTGGCAGAAGCTCGACAAAGAGTCAGATCGGATGAAGGTCGTTGAAATCGGAAAGACCGCCGAGGGTCGACCGCAGCTGATGGCGATCATCACGTCGCCTGAGAATTTCAAGAAGCTGGATCGCTACAGGGAGATCTCGAGGCGGCTGGCGACGGTCGATGGGCTCACCGACGATCAGGCCAGAGCGCTCGCGAAAGAAGGCAAGGCGGTCGTGTGGTTTGACGGCGGGCTGCACGCCACCGAGGTGCTTGGTGCGCATCAGTTGATTGAGACGGTATATCAACTCGTCAGCCGCAACGACGCCGAGACCTCGAGGTTTCTGAACGACCTCGTCATCCTGGCGGTACACGCCAATCCAGACGGCATGCAGCTGGTCTCCAGCTGGTACATGCGGGACAAGGAACCGACCCGCAGATCGATGAACGGTTTGCCGCGCCTGTACGAGAAGTACGCCGGCCACGACAACAACCGCGATTTCTATATGTCGAACCTTCCGGAGAGCATCAACATGAACCGGGTGCTCTATGCCGAATGGTTCCCGCAAATCATGTACAACCACCACCAGACCGGGCCTCCAGGAGCGGTGATGTTCGCGCCGCCGTTTCGCGACCCGTTCAATTTCAACTTCGACCCGCTCGTGCCGATCGGCATCGATATCGTCGGCGCCGCCATGGCGAACCGAATGGCTGCGGAAGGGAAGCCGGGCGTCACGAGCCGCAAGGGGTCGAGCTATTCAACGTGGTGGAATGGCGGACTACGGACGACGGTGTATTTCCACAACATGATTGGGTTGCTGACCGAGACGATTGGCAGTCCGACACCGATTTCCATTCCCTTTGTTCCATCCAAGCTGCTGCCTGATTCGAACCTGTACTACCCGATCGAACCGCAGCAGACATGGCACTTCAGGCAATCGATCGACTACTCGGTGACCGCGAACTACGCGGTGTTCGACGTCGCGTCGCGCAACAAGGACACGTTCCTCTACAACATCTACCAGATGGGGAAGCACTCCATCGAGCGCGGCAATCGCGACTCCTGGACCACCAGCCCGAGAAAAATCATCGCGGCGGAAGCGGCAATGGTTCCGGCCGGCGGCGGTCGAGGTGGACGCGGCGGCGCGGCCGCGGATGTCGGCGGTGATGAACCACCCGGTCGGGGTGTCACGGGTGCACGCGGCGGGAGGGGCGGGTCCGTCGAGCAGTTCAAGTCCCTGCTTCGAGATCCGAACCTTCGTGACCCACGCGGATTCATTGTCCCGTCGGATCAACCTGACTTTCCGACGGCCACGAAGTTCATCAACGCGCTGATCAGAACCGGGATCACGATCCATCGCGCGACGGCCACCTTCACGGTTCAAGGCAAACCGTACCCGGCGGGCTCGTATGTGGTGAAGGCGGCGCAGCCGTTCAGACCACACGTGCTCGACATGTTCGAGCCGCAGGATCATCCCGACGACATTCCGTACCCCGGGGGGCCGCCAACGCGGCCGTACGACAACGCGGGGTGGACGCTCGCGTATCAAATGGGGGTGAAGTTCGACCGGATTCTCGAAGGTTTCGACGGCCCGTTCGAGAAAGTCAATGGGGTGCAAGCGGCGCCGGCAGGCGCGGTCACCTCGACCACGGAGAGCGTTGTTCTCAGTCACGCGACCAACAACGCCTTCATCGCGATCAATCGGCTGCTCGTCGCGGGACGGACCGTGCAGTGGTTGCAGAGTGGAGATCACCCCTTCCTCGTCACCGGCGCCACGCCCGTCGAGCTGCAGAAACTGGCGGCGGACCTTGGCGTCAGCTTCGAGCCGGCACCCTCGGCCCGCTCGTCGACCGGGGCGGTGAAGTTGCGTAAGCCGCGGATCGCGATCGCCGATCAGTACGGCGGGTCGATCCCATCAGGCTGGACCCGATTTCTGCTCGAGCAATTCGAATTCCCGTTCGAAGTCGTTTATCCGAAGGTGCTGGACGCGGGAAATCTCGCGAGCCGCTTCGACGTCATCATTTTTCCCTCAGGTGTCGGACCCGCGCCCGTCGGCACTGGACGGGGCGCCGGAGCGGGAGCCGGTGGCCGCGGCGGCGCCGGGGGTGTGACCGAGGAGGGCATCCCACCTGAATACCAGGCGGCACTGGGTTCGTACACCGCGGCGCAGACCGCGCCGCAGTTGCGGCAGTTTTTGGAGGATGGAGGAACGATACTGGCCGTCGGCCGGTCAGGGATGAACCTCGCCCAACTGTTTGGCCTCCCGGTTGAAAACCACCTCGTGGAACGCTCGGCCGATGGATCCGTCCGCCAGATTCCCGTCGAGAAGTATTACGTCCCAGGGTCGGTTCTTCGCGTCGCGGTCGACAACACGGCGCCCGTTGCCCACGGGTTCGACACGCACGTCGACGTGTTCTTCGACAATAGTCCCGTTTTCAGTCTCGGGCCGGAGGCGATCATGAAGGGTTTGAGGCCCATCGCCTGGTTCGATTCGCCGTCTCCCCTCCGGAGTGGGTGGGCGTTTGGGCAAGGCTACCTGAATGGCGGCGTGGAGATCGTGGAAGCGTCCGTTGGCAAGGGCCGGTTGATCCTGTTCGCCCCGGAGATCACCTTCCGTGCGCAGCCGCACGGGACGTTCAAGTTCCTGTTCAACGGGATTTACCTCGGGGCCCGATGGCCTGAAGGGAGCAGCACGACCAGCGAGTCGCTGTCGCGCTAGGCGATCATGTGCGGGCGATGGGGACACGTCCGCAAAAACAAAGGGCCGCCTGACTCACAGGCCGGCCCCTTATTCAGAGGACGACAACAGCTATCGTTTCTTGCTGCCGCCGCGTGCCTTGGCCGTTTTTTTCCGGGCCGGCGATCGCTTCGCGGCCGAGCGTTTCGCAGCAGACTTCCGTGCCACCTTCTTGGCTGCGCCCTTTTTCGCCTTCCCACGAGCTTTTACGGCCTTTTTTGCCGGCCGAGCTGCCGCCTTCGCCTTCTTGACAGTCCTGGACGGGGCACGGCGCTGCTTAGCCGCCGGTGCCGCGGCCGGCGCTGCGCTGGTTGGTAATGCCGCGGCGGAACTCGCCGCTCCGGCGGGCGCTTCGGGAGTGCCACCGAAGGTGCTGCCGGCTGGCTCGGCCTGCGTCAGCAGGCTCTCGCCGTCGTCCAGGTACGAATCATCAGCCATAGCGTCTCCTTGTCCTATTGATGAATGCTTGGCCTGCAGGTATCGCGATGCGCGCATGTTAGCAGACGCGCACGCAATCGCAGCAGTCAATGTAGAGTGAAAAGTGAGTTCGAGCGTGTATCGATACCATCAGCATGTGCTGGAGGCGTTGTCCGGGCATGGCCTTGTGCCTGGGCCGGATACCTCGCCGCAGCAGCTTCGCGACGCAACCCGAGACCTTTACAAGTACGAAATCCGCCGACTGCGCGATCGCCTCATTGCCCGCGAGTTTCCAAAGCGCGAATACGCCGGCCACGTGATCGCCCTCCGACAACGATACTGGATTCTGTCAGTTCCACTCATGATGTGGACACAGGACGAGCATCCCTAACCCCTCGTCGCTGATCCCTCATCCTCGGATCCTCATCCTCGAGTCCTTGAATCCCTGGATCGCAGCCTCCCTCGCCGTAGCAGCGATCGCCGCAAGGCGGACGAACTGTGAACCGCGATTCAGCATTAACATTCCCCTATGCAGGACTTCGAAAAGCTCGGGCTCTTCTATCTCGGTCGTGAATTCGACGTGGCCGCTGGTACACGCCTCGAGACGCCAGTCTTATACGACTCACGCGATCTTGTGACGCACGCGGTCTGCGCCGGGATGACGGGAAGCGGCAAGACCGGGTTGTGCCTGTCCCTGATCGAGGAGGCCGCGATCGACGGCGTGCCGGTCATCGCCATCGATCCCAAGGGAGATCTCGGCAATCTGCTGCTGACGTTTCCTTCACTCACGGCGTCTGATTTCCGTCCCTGGATTGACGAGGACGAGGCCCGACGCTCCGGACAAACCCCGGACGCGTTCGCTGCTCAGCAAGCGGACCTGTGGCAAAAGGGGCTGGCCGACTGGGGAGAGGACGGCGCCCGCATCGAGCGCCTCCGCAAGGCCGCCGATTTTGCGATTTACACGCCGGGAAGCCGCGCCGGGCTGCCCATTTCTCTGTTGCAGTCGTTTGCCGCGCCTCCGCCAGCCATTCGTACGGACGCTGAGCTGCTCGGCGAGCGTGCGGCAAGCACGGCGACCAGTGTCCTGTCGCTCGCCGGCGTGGACGCCCCGCCGCGGAGCCGCGAGCACACGCTCGTCACGAACTTGCTGTCGACGGCATGGACGAAAGGAAGCGACCTCGATCTCGCGGCTCTTATCCAGCAGCTTCAAGCGCCGCCATTTCAAAAAGTTGGCGTCGTCGATCTGGAGGCGTTCTTTCCACAACGCGAGCGCTTCGATCTCTCGATGCGGTTCAACGCAGTGCTCGCC
>JBKPNQ010000061.1:0-6454 GCA_046732715.1 Acidobacteriota bacterium
TCGGAGATGTGTATAAGAGACAGCCACCGCTCCCTGTGAGTTTCTACGCACCCGCACGCCCGATGGAGGTCGTTCAAGCGGTGTACACATTCGCCGCGCGGCACCCGGAAGTGCTGCACTATGTTCCCTGTTTCTGCGGATGCCAGAACTCCGGGCACAAAGACAACGACGACTGCTTCATTCAGAGTCGGGACGCGAGTGGCCGGCCGACCTGGGAACCACACGGCATGACGTGAACGGTCTGCATTGATGTCGCGCGTGACGCGATGCAGATGCACGGTTCCGGCGCCAGCGTGTCACAGATCCGGTCGACGATCGAGCAACGCTATCGCCCACATTTCGACACGATGACGCCGACGTCGCCGCCGCCGGCGAAGTAGGCGGCTGGCGGCTGGCGGCTGGCGGCTGGCGGCTGGCGGCTGGCGGCTGGCGGCTGGCGGCTGGCGGAAGATAACCGGGAACTGGAAACTGGGAACTGGCAACCGGCAACTGGCAACTGGCAACTTAGCTGGCAGCTGTGCCAGCTGGAAACTCTCAACCCCCGTATAATCCCCCTCGTGCCCGATCCCCAGCTGACGTCGGCCGCCCCGGCCGAGGCGTTCGCGCGCCTGTTCGAGGCGGTTCACGAGGGTGTCTACATCGGGATCCTGTCAAACACCACAGCGCTGACGTTGTCGGCAAATCCTTTTCTGAAGCTGATGTTCGGCTATGCGGCGGAGACGCCGCAGGAAGACGTCCGGCCGTTCGAACTGGAGCGGTTCGTCGATCCCCAGGCGCGGGATGGATTCGTCGAACGGCTTCAGCGCGACGGTGCGATCACCGACTATCTGCTCCGCTTGCGCCGCGCCGACCGTTCAGCAATTTGGATCGAGGTGACGGCGCACGCCGAACCGACTCCGGACGGCATTCGAGTCGAGGCACTGATGCGCGACGTCAGCGAACGCAAACGGCTCGAGGATCAGGCGCGCGATCTCTACCACCAGCTGTTGCAGGCGGAAAAGCTGGCCGCGCTCGGGCAAACGATTTCCGGAGTCGCCCACGAACTCAACAACCCGCTCGCCACGATCCTGACGTGGGCGGAGCGGCTTGCCCAGCGTTCCGTCGACGATCAGACCAAACGCGGGCTCGAAACCATCCTCAGCGAGTCGGAACGCGCGGCCAAGATCGTCCGCAATCTGCTGACCTTCGCGCGCAAGCGGCATACGACACGCGCGATGGTGAATCTGAACCAGGTCGTCCGCGAAACTCTGGCGCTGCGCTCGTACGAACAGCGAATCAGCAACATCAACATCCTCGAAGCGCTCGCCTCGGGGCTGCCGGAGGTGTTTTCGGATCCGCACCAGATTCAGCAGGTGATGCTCAACCTGATTATCAACGCCGAGCAGGCAATGCTCAGCTCGCACGGTCGCGGTACGCTCATCGTCCGCACCTGGCACGATGCCGATCGAGATGCCGTCATCCTCGAAGTCCATGACGATGGGCCGGGGGTGCCGGAAGACGTGCAACCGAAGATCTTCGATCCGTTCTTTACGACCAAGGAAGTCGGGAAGGGAACCGGCCTCGGGCTCACGGTCGCGTACGCGATCGTCCAGGAACATGGCGGCCGCATCACCGTGAAATCTGAGCCAGAGCGGGGCGCGTCATTCTACGTGGAGCTGCCGGTTGGGGCAGGGCCGCTCAAGCCGCCGATCACGCGGACGGTTGAACGAACGACCGCGGCTGCCGATGTTCGCGTCGGCGCCGCCGCGCTCGTCGTCGAGGACGAAGTCGCGCTCGGCGCCGCGGTCGCGGAGGCACTGGCCGATGCCGGCTTCCTGGTCGATCGCGCCAGCGACGGCGTCGAGGCCCTCGAACGCCTGCAGGAGCGCCCGTACGATTTGATCGTGTGCGACCTGAAGATGCCCAGGCTCGATGGGACAGCGTTTTATCGCGAGCTCGCCGCCAACGATCCCGCCATGGCGCGGCGTGTACTGTTCGTCACCGGCGACGTCGCCGGGACCGACGCGGAACGGTTTCTCGAGGAGTCAGGCTGCCGCTGGCTCGCGAAGCCGTTCCGGTTGAAGGATCTCCTGAGGGTTGCGAAGGAGATGGTCGAATAGAGGACAGCGAAAAGTGAAAAGTTGAGAGTTGAACCAACTCCCAACTTCTGACTTTTTACTTCACTTTTCACTTTCTTACCGCGCCGCCGCCACTCTCTCCTCGCGCCGAACCGCTGACTTGCGGCGCACAACCGCCTTCGCGGGTTGAGGCTGCGGCGTGCGGTACTGCAGCACGACGCCAGGCTGGTGCGGCATCTCGGCCTTCGCCATCCGCAGTTTGCGCATGGTGTGCTGGAACGACAGCACGGCGGGGCTGATTGTCTCTGCCGGGCAGTCGGCGCCAAGCGCTTTGCGCAAGCGTTGCACGGCACGGGCGTGCAACTGCGAGACGCGCGATTCGTTCACGCCGATCTCCGCGCCGATTTGTTTCATCGTGGCTTCACCGTAGTAGTAGAGCCCGATGACGCGACGCTCACGCGGCGGCAGCGACGCAATCGCCGCGCGAATCCGATCGCGAACCTCCTGCTCCTCGTACGCCTTGTCTGGAGACTGAGGCTCAGACGGTACCAACGCCGGAGGCAGCGACGCCCCGTCGACGTTTTCGCCAGCCGACAGCGGAGACGTGGACTCAATCGTATTGATGCGGACGATGGTGCGGCCGAGGCGCGCCTCGTCCGATCCGATCCGCGCGGCGAGATCGGCCAGCGACGGCTCGGCTCCAAGCTCACGGCGCAACTCCTCGCGGGCGGCTTCGAGCTCGCGGCGTTGGCGCCTGACGCCGCGTGGCCAGGCGTCGCGTCGCAGCGCGTCAATCATCGCCCCGCGAACCCGGCGTTCTGCGAATGTCTCGAACTTGATGCCGCGGTCCTCGTCGAACCGGCAGGCGGCATCGATCAGCCCGATCATCCCGTCCTGCACGAGGTCGCCAAGCTCGATCGAGTGCGGCATAGAGGCGGCGACGCGGCGAGCAAGCGACTCGACAAAGGGGAGGCCTGCGGCAATGCGTTGACGGTGACGGGCGGCGAGGGGCTGACGCTGCATGTGATCCGTTCCTCCAAAGGCCGCGGCGTATCCGCGGACGGGCTTGCAAAGGCAACCGCGATACCAGCCCGAAACCGATCAAAAAGCGAAATCGCCACGCATGTTGTGAAGACGTGTGAAGTTGTTGGAATTCAATTACTTACGTTGGTGCTGCGGTGTGTAGGGGCGTGAAATGCTGGGTCGGACAACAACCTGAACTGTCAAACAATTGACCGTTGTGGCCGCATTGTCGTCAATAATTTGACGATCATGCTGGTCGCGTACGCGAGCGGATTTCCCGGGCAGTCGACATCGCATCCAGCACGCTCGCGACCACCTGTGAAGCGCGGGCCCGCGTCATTTCGTCGGTGACCTTGGCTTCGAGCAACTCGGCGTTCGCGAGGATAATTCCCAGCTGGTTGTTGAGGCGATGGAACAACAGGCCGAGGTCTGGCGATTCGTCCACTGACGTCCTCGCACTTCTCGGATCGGCGGCTGCGCTCATGAGGCTTCTTTGGTCGTGAGCTCGTGCGTGCGGCCTGGCTCGCGCCAGAGCGTGTCAACGAAAATGCGAACTGAACCACCCGCGGTGCGGACGTATTCCACCTTGCCGCTGGCGATCCAGTTGTAGATCGTGCGCCGGCTGACACCCACCAGTTCGCACGCCTTCATGATTGAGATGGTCTTGCGGTCAGTCATCATTGCTTTTCACGCCGGCCCGAAAACTGTCGGGCCCATGTGGTTGCCGCGCTTGCCATACGTTGAGATGTATCGGAACACGCCGCGCACCGCTATAGGGTCGGCCGTACTCTCGAATTGACCCGCCTGACGGTGGGTGTCAAAATACCGCCCACTCGACTAAATGTCTGAAGGTCAGAAACATCTACTGATCGTCGACGACGAACACGCGCTGCGTGAGGCCATCGCCGAGCGCCTCGCGGACCACGGCTTCGTCGTCGAACAGGCAGCCAGCGGCGAGGACGCACTCAAGCGCCTGACCGACTTCGCGTTCGACATTCTGATCACCGACCTGCGCCTGCCAGGAATCGACGGCGCGAAGGTGATTGAGGCGGCCCTGGAGCGGTATCCGGAGATCATCGCCATCGTCATAACCGGATACGGTACGGTGAAGGACGCCGTCGAAGCGATTAAACAGGGGGCCGCAGACTTCATCACCAAGCCGTTCCAGTTCGATGCCCTGCTTCACGTGCTTCGGTCGGCGCTCGAACAGCGCCGACTGAAGTCGGAGAATGCGTACTTGCGATCCCAGCTCGAGGATCGCTATCGCATCGACGGACTTGTCGGTCGCAGCGGGGTCATGCGCGACTTGTTCCAGCTCCTCGAGACGGTCGCCGCAACGTCCAGCACGGTGCTCATCACCGGCGAGACCGGAACGGGGAAGGAGCTCGCGGCGCGCGCCATTCACCACAACAGTCCGCGGCGTGCGAACCGGTTCGTGGCGATCAACTGCAGCGCAATCCCCGAGTCACTGCTCGAGGCAGAGCTGTTCGGACACGTTCGCGGCGCATTTACCGGAGCGGTTGGTACGCGGCAGGGAAGGCTCGAGCAAGCGCACAAGGGAACTCTTTTCCTGGACGAAGTCGGGACGATGAGTCCGGCGCTGCAGGCGAAGCTGCTTCGCGTGCTGCAGGAGCGTGAGTTCGAGCGGGTCGGTGATTCCCACACGGTCAAGATCGACGTCCGCGTCATAGCCGCCACGCACTCCGATCTGGCAAAGATGGTGGCCGAGGGCACCTTTCGAGAGGATCTCTTCTACCGGCTGAACGTCATCCCCGTGCAGCTGCCGCCGCTGAGAGAGCGACGCGAAGACATTCCCCTGCTGGTGCAGCACTTTCTGCAGAAGCTCGCCGCCGACGCCGGACGCGGGCCGGTGACGATTTCCCAGGATGCCTTGCGCCGGCTCATGGCGTACCGCTGGCCGGGCAACATCCGCCAGCTGGAGAATGCGGTCGAGCGTGCGCTGGCATTCACGCAAGGCCGATCGCAGATCGACGTGCAGGACTTGACCGCCGACATCCAGCATGAGTCTGCCGCCGCCGATTCATCCGAGGTCTGGTTCCCTGATGACGGGCTCGACTTTGCTCGCTACATCGAGACGGTCGAGCTTTCGTTGATCCGTCGATCGCTCGAACGCACCCAGGGAAACAAGCGGCAGGCCGCCAAGCTGCTCAACCTGAAACGCACCACGCTCATCGAGAAGCTGAAGCGTCTCGAGCCCACTGGCTCCTCGAAGCTGCCATAATCGTCGGTGCCATGCCTCCCCGGCACCACTACTGGACAATCATCCTCGAAGGCAAACCCACCGCCTTTCGCGCCCACACGCAAGAGGAGCTGATCCCGACGCTCCGTCAGTTGCAGGCACGCCATCCCGATGCGGTGCTGAAATGGTTTGCGCGCGGACGACTCTGGGAGTCGCAAGAGGAGGAGCGCGCGGCAATGATCGCGAGACGCCGCCCGAAGGCGTCGGCGGAAGGTGACCGGCGACCGCGCGACTGGCGTCCGGGTGGCGAGCACAAGGATCCGCGCGATCGATTCAAGGTGCCGCGGGACGAGAAGCGTCGTCGCTTCGCCCAGAAGCTTCGCCGCGATCGCGTGGACGCTCCGCCCACGAGTGACCGCCCGCGGGTCGGCCGGCCGCGACCGTTCGACAAAAAAGAAGGTCCGGATCGATCGTCGCGCTTCGGCACCTCGCGATCGGATCGTGGCGCAAAGCCGCCATGGAAGCGTGACGATCGGCGCAAAGGCGCCGATCAGGCACCGTCACAGTCGCAGGGAAAATTCCGTCGTCCGGCACGCCCGCCGGGCACGCGGAAGCCAGGCGGTGGTGGAAACCGCGGCGGCGGGGGCCAGCGATGATCGTGCACGTCGTCCTCTTCAGCCCGAAGCCTGATCTCTCGGACTCGGACCGCCGCACCCTCATCGACGCGCTGTCTGCCGCTGCGACCGGCATTCCCTCGATTCGACGTTTTCGCGTCGGCAAACGAGTCAAGCACTCATTGCCTGGATATGAGCAGATGATGCGCGACGACTATGAATATGCCGTACTGATCGAGTTCGACGATGTCGCCGGGCTCACAGCGTATCTTCAACATCCCGCCCACGCCGCGGCTGGACATCACTTCACACAGTCAGCATCAAAGGCGCTTGCGTATGACTACGAAGTCTCTGAATCGCTAATCCCTCATCACTGATCCTGAATCCCTAATCCTTGAATCCCTAATCCTTGAATCCCTAATCGTCGAATCGTTGAATCCGTGAATCATGTGCTGCGATTCATCGATTCAGTGATTCCTCGATTGAGGATTCAGGGATCAGCGATTCAAGGATTGGGGATTCAGGGATCGGGGATTCAGGATCAGTGATCAGTGATGAGG
>JBKPNQ010000062.1:0-48745 GCA_046732715.1 Acidobacteriota bacterium
CCTCACATCGCGCGCGAGCGTTCGGCGCATCAGGAAGAACCCGGAGGTCGCGTCGCGGATCGGCGTGACGCTGCGGGCCAGCAGACACGCGAACCGAGACATCAGCAGCCGGCCGAATCCCCACCCGCGCGTCCCGCCGCCGGGAATATACCGGCTGCCGATGACGACGTCGGCCGACGTGGACTGCATGACGGCCAGCATGCGCGGCAGCAGATCGGGCGGGTGACTCAGATCGGCATCGATGACGCCCACGACCGGTGCACTCGCGGCGGCAAACCCTTCGATGACCGCGGTGCCCAGACCCATTTTTCCGGCGCGATGCAGCACGGTAACGCGATAGCGCGAGGCCAGCTCGTCGGCCAGCGCCCCCGTCCCGTCCGGCGAGTTGTCGTCGACGATGACGATCTCGCCATCGATCCGGTCGGCGGCATAGGACGCAAAGATCCGTTCGACGAGATCTTTCAGGCGATCGCGTTCGTTATACGTCGGTACAACGATCGCGATCGCGGCGGGTTCGTGGTTCCGAGCGGTCAAGGATGAAACTCCCAAGCACTATAATTCAAGCACCCGGCACGCTGACATGACAAACCGCCTCCTGCTGGCGCTCGCATGCGTCTTGTTCGTCGTGCGCCTTCCGTCGCTCGCCCAGCCGATGGGTGCCGATCAAGGACTTTACGCGTACGTCGGCGAGACAATTCGCACCGGCGGTCTGCCGTATCGCGATGCGTGGGATCAAAAGCCGCCGGCAATCCACCTCACTTACGCCGCGATTCGAACACTGCTGCCCCGCAGCGCGGCCGTTCCCGCCGCGGATCTGCTCGTGGCCGGAGTGGTCGCAGCACTGTTGTGGGCGCTGGGCTCGTCGATCGCGGGAGGATTGGTCGGAGGCTGGGCTGCGGTTGTGTTCCTGCTGCTATCCAATCCGGCATTCGCGCGGCTCGGTGGCGTCAGCGTCAGAGCACAGTGCGAAACCTTCATCGCCGCGGCCGTCAGCGGAGCCTTTCTCTGCCTGGCTCGCAGTCGCACCAGACATACGGAACGCAACATCGTCGTCGCTGGATTCCTGTTCGGGATCGCGTTCACGTTCAAGTACAACGCGGCCGCCTATGTAGCCGCGGGACTGTTCGCGCTCTACGCGTGGGGCCGACTGACGCTGCCCACCGTGATCCGGCTGGCCGCCGGCTTTCTGATACCAGTCCTCGCTTTCGCTGCCTGGTTTGCCTTCGGGCGGGCCCTGGCGGATCTGTATGACGCCACGATTCTGTACAACGTCCGCTACTCCGGCGAAACCTACGAAGGGCCGTTACATGCTCTGTCATATCTGCTCACATTTCCGGTGCGGCACGCGCGCGTGGACGCGTTGTGGCTCGTGGGCTGCGCCGGCTGCGCAATCCTGCTCGCCGCGGCGAGGCGCGACATCACCCGTCTGATTCCGGTCGCCTGGACGGCGGCCGCCTGCCTCACCATCGCGATCAATGGCAGCCGAGATCTCCCGCAATACTTCGTTCAGGCCGCTCCTGCGTTGGCGCTCGCAGCCGCGTGGGGGGCGACGTTCGTTCGGACGAGATCGCTGATGATGAATGCCGTCATCGGCCTTGTAGTCGTAGTCGCCGTCTATCGAGTGAACGATTTCAACAAGCTCGTCGAGAACACGTGGCACGATGCCAGGTATGTCCTTGGCCGCACGACCTGGGCCGAACACCTTTCGCGGTACGGCGATCGCAACACGAGAAAATACTCAGCGCAGGCCATGGATGAACTCGGCACGTTCATCCGGGACCGTACCGCTCCGTCCGATACCATCTACATCTTTGGCTTTTCGTCAGGTGCCTACGTGAACGCCGGTCGAATGAGTGCGTCTCGCTTCTTCTGGAGCCGTCCGGTGATTGTCGGCTTCAATCAGGGGAAAGCTGGATACGGCGTCAGCGGGCTGCTGGACGACCTTCGTCGGACACCCCCGGCGATCGTTGCGCTGCAACAGCGCGACTGGTACCCGGACGTGGACGACTCCGCGCACTTTTTCATGGCGACACCCGCGCTGGCCGCGTGGCTCCGGGAGTCCTATCAGCAAGCGCAGGGGCCGGAGGGATTCGACGTCTGGTCGAAACGGGTGCCCGCCCCATGAGCGATCGGAGCACTGATGTCTCGCGCGGCGCGTTCCGGTCGATTCTTCTGCTGATCCTGGCCGTTGCCGCGCTGATGCGGGCACTCTACCCGGCGGCCGATCCCCCGTGGAATCCCTCGGTCGGGATCGTCTGGCACGACGAAGGCCCCTGGGTTCACAACGCGCGTAACCAGGCGCTCTTTGGCCAATGGTCGCTGGATCAGTGGAACCCCTTGTACATCGCGCCGGTCTTTACCGGTCTCGAGTATCTAGCATTTCGAGGGTTCGGCGTCGGTGTTCGTCAGGCGCGAGTCGTCCCGGAAGTGTGCGGACTGTTGTCCGTCTGGCTCTTGGCGCTCGGTGTGGCGCGCATTGGTGGAAGACGCGCAGGCCTCATTGCGGCCGCCCTCGCGGGGACGAATTATTTCTATGTCATGTGGAATCGCGCGGCCCTCATGGAAGGGCCGATGGTGGCGTTCATGGCGGCCTCCTGGTACTGCTACGTTCGAGCTGAAGACGAGCCACATTGGGGCTTTGTTGCCGGTGCGTCCGCCGTGCTTGCTTTTTTTACGAAAGCCTCGGCTGCGTTTTTTGTCGTAGCGTTGGGGCTGGATGCGTTACTGAGTACCCTACCGGTTCGCGGCGGCGCGGTGACGACGTCGGGACGCGCCCGTACCGGGTTCTGGACGCTCGGCGGCCTGACGGTGTGCGGAACGGCCGCGCTCGCGCTATTCGTCCTGCCGAATTGGTCGAGCTATCGCTTCTACAACTGGCAGATGTCAGTGACCCGCAAGCCGACCTACGACATCAAATCGCTGGTCGACAGGGTGTCGTGGTTTCCGCTTCAGGACGCCTTTACGCGGACCTGGTTCGTGCTTGCCCTTGCCGCCGCCTACGCGGGAGGGCTGCTCTCGAGGTGGCGAGCCCTGACGCCCGGTGAGCGATTACTCGTGCTGTGGGTGCTGCTGGGGGCCGCGGAGTTGATCCTGCACGACGCCAGTAACGAACGGCGGTTCGTCTTCTTCATCCCGGCGTTGGCGGCGCTCGCGTCGCTGGCGCTCGGGCAGCTGCAGATTCTGCCGGCGGCGCTCGAGCAGGTGCCTCGTCGGCGCGCGGTCCTGGCACTGCCCATCGTGTTGTACGGTGCATATGTCGTTTTCGCGTCGATCGTGCGGATTGGGTTTCTTGGCGAAATCAGCCCAAACGTCCGCATCGCCGGCGCGCTGGCCGTGATGTTTGTGGGCATGTTGTACGCCACATGGCCGTGGCTGCCGCGCGCGCTGGGGGAGCGATTGACGACGCGCGGCGCGATCTTGGTCGCGGTGCTGTTGTCGGTTGGGAATGTCGTGCAATACATGCAGTGGGCGGCCGGCCGGTCGTACAAGAATTACGAGGCGTCTCGTGCCCTCGGCAATATGCTGCCGCCGGGCACACTGGTTCACGGCAAGCTTGCCAATGGGCTGGCCCTCGAGAACCGCATCAGGCCCGTGTTCATCGGCCGCGAATTCGGAAACTACGACGACAGGAAGACGCGCGATGATGTGCGATATATTTTGACCTATATCGCGCCAAGTCTCGGTTATGAGTCGCAGGCGCACAACCCCGTCATTCAGGATGTGATCGACGCCTACCCGAACCACAAGATCATCGCGACCTTCGACGTGGCCGAAACCGCAACCGGCCACGATCGCGCGGCTCTCATTGATAAATTCGGCGGGCGGCAGGACGTGCCACAAAACGGGCGTGCGAAACATTGACGAACGCGCCATCAAGGCGCATGCCGACCTTCGATTTCGATCCGAGTACGACTATGCGCTCTTCGAGTACTACCGGAGCGCGAAGGTGATCGCGTTTTTGGAGCGCGCCGGCGTCCCGCTGCGCGGGTGCGTCCTCGATGACGGATGCGGCGGCGGCGGCATGCCGCTGTCGCTGGCCGAGGAAACCCAAACCGTCGTCGGCATCGATCCCGCGGAGCGGTTCCAGGATGCGGGCGTGCGCCTCGCACGCGAGCGCGGTATGCGGAATCTCCACTTTGCCCTCGCGGACGGCATGGCGCTCCCCTTTGCCGGCGGCTCGTTCGATCTCGTGTTGTCGCACGCGGTGATCGAGCACGTCGCGGACGCGCCGCTGTATTTGCGCGAGTGTGCCCGTGTGCTTGCACCTGGCGGCCATATGTATTTGTCGACGTCGCCGTATCTGTCATTTGCCGGTGCGCATTTGCCGCGACTGAAGGTGCCCGTCCCGCTGCATCTTCTGCTCGGCCGCCGTGCGGCATTTGCGACGTTTCGGATGCTCGCGCGCCGCGCACCGTGGACTCTCCGGGAGCCGGCAAACGAAAACTCTTTCATCAAGGCCGCGCGACGCGGGGAGATCAAGCACGATGACCTCCTCGAGAAAGTACGGGTGGTCAGGCTCCGCGATCAGATCACGCAAGCCGGACTCCGTATCGTGCGCGAAGAACTGCACGTCACGGCCACGGTTCGCCGACTGCCAGCGCCGGTCGCCCGGTGGGTTCGCGATAGCGCGCTTCTGCAGGACGCACTGATCAGCAACATGGAATACGTGCTCACAGGACGCTGACGTGGCGGAGATCACCAGGTACCGGTCCGACGACAAGCGCGCCGTGGAGGCGCTGTATCGCCGTGTCTTTGGCATCGACGCGGCCGAATCGAGCCGCCTGCGCTGGGACTGGCAATACCGCCGCAATCCGAACAATCCGGGCCAGGAGCCGGAAATCTGGATCGCGCGGGAGGGAACAACGCTGGTCGGTCAATACGCGACGATGCCGGTGCGATTGTCGTTGAAGGGACGCGAGGTCCAGGGCTCGTGGGGCATGGACGTCATGGTTGCGCCGGAGCGGCAACGACAGGGACTGGGCGAGATCCTCTTTCGCACCTGGGATCGCAACGTCGGCGCGTCCCTCGGCCTCGGACTATCAGAGTCCTCGTATCGACTGTTTCAAAAACTGAAGTGGCCTGACGTGGGCCCGGTGCCGCTGCTGGTTAAGCCTCTCACCAGGCGCGCGCTTCGGCGACCCAACTGGCCGGTCGCGATCAACCGACTGGTATCCGCGCTGACGCTTCCCGTCGTGCTCGTGGTGTCGCGCGTTCGCCCGATGCGCGCCGAGGTCCGGCTCATCCAGCGATTCGACGAGAGCTTCACCGCACTCTGGGAGCAGGTGGCGACGAAGTTCGACCTCGCCGTACGCCGCGATGCGGCGTACTTGAACTGGAAGTACGTCACCGCACCCCACGTCCGATACTCGATCGCGGTCGTGCGCCGCGACGATCGGAACATCGGCTACGCGGTCTATCGCCACCTGCACGAACCGCGTGGGCGAGTCACGCTGCTGGTCGACTTCCTCACCGATCCCGACGACGAGGCCGCTTTCACGACGCTCCTGAACTGGATCGATCGCGAAGCGCGGCAGGCGGATTCGGACAAGATTCGCGTGTTCGCGATGCACGAGAGCTTCCGCCGAGTACTCCGGCGATCCGGCTACTTCCAAGTCAAGTCAACGATGGAGTTCGTGGTGAAGATCAACGGGGTCGACGTCGAGTCGGGATTCTACGAGCACACCGACGGCTGGCACGTGACGCTAGGCGACTCGGATCAGGACCGGTAGGAGGAATTGGTGAATTGGTGAACTGGTGGATTGGTGAATTCGCATCGCGCGGCTACCGCCGCGCTTTCAGAGCACGCGCGGTAGCGCGTGCGAAGCCAATTCACCAATTCGCCGATTCACCAATTCACCGATTGACATGAATCTGCTGGTCGGCATCGATACCGAAGGCGACAACCAATGGGACGCGCACGCGCGCGCACATCAGCAGTTCGCGAATATCTACGCGCTGCCCCGGTTGCACGCGCTGTTTGCGCGGCATGGCGTCCGTCCGACCTACGTCATCACGTATCCGGTCGCCATGGATGGCCGTTCGTCGGCGGTGCTGCGGGCGTTGCTGGCCGGAGGTGACTGCGAGATCGGTGCGCATCATCACGCATGGGAAACACCGCCGTGCACCGCGGAGGACATCCGCAGGCACCCCTACGCGTCGACGTTGCCCCGCTCGCAGTTCGAGACGCAACTGGCGTCCCTGACCGACGCGATCGCCGCGGCGGTGGGGGTGAAGCCGGTCACGTACCGATCCGGCCGATTCGGGTTTTCCGCCGACCACGTCGCCGGCCTCGAGCGGCTGGGATACCTTGTCGAATCGAGCGTCGCGCCGCTCTTCTACGAGTCCCACAAGGGCGGCCCTGAATTTGTCGAAGCCCCGCTCACGCCGTATTTTCTGGCGTACGACAGCGCGACGACAGCCGGGAGCAGCAACGTCCTGGAAGTGCCGGTGTCCTGCGGATTGAATCGGCGCCTGCCGAAGTTTTTGCAGTTTGCCTACGCGCGTGCGCCGCGGCCCTACACGACCAAGCGGCTGCTGCGTGGTCTTGGCGTGCTTCGCCTGCAGTGGCTGCGTCCATCGTACTCGTCGCTGCCCGAGATGGTGGCGCTTGCGCGATCGCTGGCGCGGGCCGGGGAACCGGTTTTGAACCTGTTGTTTCACTCGAGCGAAGCGATTGTCGGTGGCAGCCCGTACAACACGACGCCCGGTGAGCTGGACGCGTTCCTCGAACGCCTCGAGGGCTTCCTGGACTTCGCCACGCGGGAGTTGAACGCCGTGCCCGCGACATTCGCGGAATTCCGCCGGGCGTACGCCGGCTGATGCGAATCCTGCACGTCACCCCCCACCTGCCGCCGGATCAGGCCGCCAACGCCCTGCTGCCGTGGCATCTCGGAAACTGGGCACTGGACCGCGGCGATACCGTCGAGTACGTCGCGCATCCTCCCCGCGCCGGGGGTCGATCGCAGACTGCCGGCCCCGTCACCTGGCTGCCGCGCCGGAGCGGAGGGTTTTTCGATCGCACGCTGCGCCTGGGGTCGGCACTGGGAGCGTACCGCATGCAGCGAGCACTGGCGCCCAGGCTCGCACGCGCCGACATCGTTCATGTCCACAGTAACGGCCTTCTCGCCGAGATGGCGGTGTTGCTCGCGACGCGGCACAAGAAGCCGGTGGTCCTGACGCTGTACGGGACCGAGATCTGGCACTACGAACCCAAACGAGGCCGGCCTGATCTGTTTACCCGGGCCTACCACGACGCCTCGTACGTGACCTTTTATAGCGATCGGCTCATGAGCCGCGCCTTCGAGCTCGGCCTTCGGCGCCGCAACGCACGCGTGATCTACCCGTCGGTCAGCGAGGAATTCTCCTGGCACGATGGGGCGCGCCAGGCGGCGGAGCGGCGTGCGCTCGGGATCGCCAATCGTCATCTGCTGCTCAACGTCAAGCGTCTTCATCCGCTCGCCGGACAACGAATCCTGATCGAGTCGATGATGGACGTCGTCCACGTGCATCCGGATACGCGGCTGGTGATCTGCGGCACCGGCCCGCTGGCGGATGACTTGAAAGCCACCGCGCGATCCGCTGGCGTCGAACGTCACGTGGACTTCACCGGCCTGGTCGACAACTTCGCCATCTCCCGGTACTGCGCCGCCGCGGATCTGTTCGTCCTGCCGTCATTGCTCGAAGCGCTGCCAACCGTCGCGGTCGAAGCGCTGGCGTCCGGTACACCGGTGCTATCGAGCGACAATCCTGGAGGTCTCGAATTGAACGGCGTGTTCGGGGCTGACGTCGCGATCGTACCCGGCGAACAACCGATCGCGCTGGCGAAGGCGATTACCCATTTCCTGCAGCACAAGCGACGCACGCTGGCCGGGACCCGGGAAGCGATCGAACGCGAGTTCCGGCCGCAGGCGGTCGCGAAGGAATACTGGGACGTATACCGAGAGGTGATGTGAACCAGATCGGTTTTTGGTTTTAAGGTTTTGGGGTTTAAGGTTTTGGGGTTTAGAAGTTTTCAGTTTTTTGTTTTTGGTTTTCCGTTCTTGGTTTCGGGTTTTACGTTTTGAGGTATTGGTTGACAATGGTGCGCTGTGGACAACGGCGAACCGCGAACTAAAAACTCAAAACCAAAAACTGAAAACCGACAGGATGCCATGGCTCTTATTGATCAAATCTCAGCTGACATGACTGCGGCAATGAAAGCCAGGGATCAGGCGCGGCTTGCACCACTGCGGATGGCGAAAGCGGCACTGATGAACCGCGAAGTCGAAAAGGGCCGCGCTCTGGACGACGCCGAGTCGCAACAAGTCATCGCGTCGCTGATCAAGCAGCGACGCGATTCGATCGAGCAGTTCCTCAAGGGCGGTCGAGCAGAACTGGCGGCGCGCGAGACCGCCGAGATCGCGACGCTCGAAACCTACCTGCCGCCGCCGATCGATCCCGCAGAGATCGAGCAGGCAGTCGACGCGGCGATTGGTGAGACGGGGGCGACGTCGGCGAAGGATTTCGGTCGCGTGATGAAGGCGGTCATGGCCACGCTGGCGGGCCGCGGCGCCGATGGCCGCGTCATCACCGAGGCCGTGCGCCGCAAACTGGGGTCGTGAATCCCACCAAACTTTTGCGGGGTCTGCTCCGTCTAATGTTCTTGAAAGGCACGCACAAGCCTCTCATCCATCCTCCATTGGCCCCTGCGGCAACGCAGGGGCTTTTTTTTGCCCGAAACACGACACACATTCGTCACACGAGGTGTCCGTTCGTCTCGGAAGCGGACGCCCAGATCAGGAATGCAAGAGCCGTCGTGTGGTACTCTCGGTTCCGGATGCTCGTCGTTCGCACCTTCATCACGTCAGCTGTCACTTTTCCCGCCCGATGAGCGTCAGGCTCGCCCGCTCGGCAGGGCTCATCAGCGTGGCGACCATGGCCAGCCGGGTGCTCGGTGTGGCTCGGGAGATGGTGCTTTCGGCGTTCTTCGGTGCCAGCGGGGGCGTCGAGATGGACGCCTTCAACGTCGCCTTCCGCGTGCCGAATCTGGTGCGCGACCTGTTCGCCGAGGGCGCGATGACCGCGGCCTTCATCCCGACCTTCACCCGCGCCCTCACGACTCGCGGCCCCGAAGCTGCCTGGCGACTCGGAAATCTCGTCATCAACGCACTCTTCGTCGTGACCGGCGGGCTCGTGCTGATTGGAATGATGTTCGCCGGGCCCATCACGCATGCGATCGCACCGGGCTTCGCCGAGATCCCCGGGAAGCTCGAGCTCACCACCCGATTGACGCGCATCATGCTGCCGTTTCTCACCACGGTGGCCGCGGCCGTGGCGATGATGGGCATGCTCAATTCGCTGCGTCGATTCTTCATCCCTGCGCTCGCGCCGGCGATGTTCAATGTCGCGACGATAGTCTGCGCGTTCGCACTCGTTCCGGTGATGCCCCACATCGGACAGCCAGCGATCGTGGCCATTGCAATCGGGACGCTGCTCGGCGGCGTCGGGCAGATCGCGCTGCAGTGGCCGTCGCTCCGGAGCGAGGGATTCCACTATCGGCCAGCGCTCGACTTCAGGGATCCCGATCTTCGGGAAGTGCTCCGGCTGATGGGACCGGGCACACTCGGGCTCGCAGCCGTGCAAATCAATGTCTTCGTCAACACCTATCTCGCCACCAGTCAGGAGCAGGGCGCCGTGTCGTGGCTGACCTATGCCTTTCGCCTGATGTATCTGCCGATTGGACTCTTCGGAGTGGCCATCGCCACGGCAGCATTACCCGATATCGCGCGCCGGGCCAGTGAGAACGACATGCGGGGCATGCGGGAAACGGTTTCGACGGCGATTCGCATGATGCTGATGCTCAATGTGCCGGCGACGATCGGATTGATCGCCCTCGCGCACCCGATCGTGGCACTGCTGCTCGAACGCGGAAGGTTCACACCGCACGATACGGCTGCGACCGCTGCCGCGCTGATGTTCTACGCGCCAGGGCTTCTCGGGTATTCGGCGGTCAAGATCGCCTCCCCCAGCTTCTACTCGCTGCGCGACAGCCGGACGCCGGTCACGGTCAGCGTGATCGCCGTGCTCACTAATCTCACAGTCAATCTCCTTCTCGTCCGGGCGATGGGCTATCGCGGTCTCGCGCTGGGTACCGCGGTGGCCGCCATGTTCAACGCCGGGATGCTGCTCTGGCTGCTCCGGCGACGGCTGGGTGGACTCGAAGGGCGCCGGATTACGGTGGCCTTGATCAAGATCACGGCGGCGTCCGTTGCCATGGGCGTCGCGGCCCAAGTGACCGCCCGATGGCTGGGATCGCTGATCCCCGCTGCGCACTCCATCTCGCGCGCGATTCAGCTCGGCGCAGCGATCGGTGTCGGCGTCGTCGTACTCATTGCCGCCGCCCGGCTGCTGCGGCTCGAGGAATTCGACGAGGCGTTCGGCCGCGTACTCCGTCGTCTCAGGCCGGCCGGATGATGGCGCGTCGTCCCACCCTCAACTTCTCACGACCGCTTCGATGATTTCGCGCCTGCGCCTCCATCCCACGATCCTCCTGATGGCGGCTGCTCACCTGATGGTGGATGGATACGGGAACATCTACGCGCCCATGCTGCCGATCCTGATTCCGCGACTGAACCTGTCGCTCGCGGCCGCGGGAACGTTGACGATGCTGTTTCAGATGGCCGCATCGGTCGCGCAGGTTGGATTCGGACACCTGGCGGACCGTTGGCGGCCGCGGACGTTGATCAGAATCGGGCCGGTGGTATCCGTCGTAGTGCTCAGCCTGATCGGGCTGGCCACATCGCGCGAGATGCTGGCCCTCATTCTCGTCGCCGGCGGGCTCGGCGCTGCCGCGTTTCATCCACCAGCGGCTGCGCTCGCCCATCGCCTGGGCGGAGACCGGCGCGGGCTCGCCATGTCCGTGTACATCACGGGCGGCACGCTCGGGTTCTCGCTCGGACCGTTGTGCTTCGCGCCATTCGCTCAGCGATTCGGACTCGAATGGACCCCAATCCTGGCGCTGCCCGGTCTGGCGGTTGTCGCCTTCTTTCTTCGGCGAGTTCCACCGATTCCGCTGCACCCGTCGACGGGACGGGGATTCGGCGCGCTCCGACCGTACGCGAAGCCGCTGACCCTGCTCTACACCAGTGTCGTATTGCGGACTCTCACTTCGCTCAGTTTCGCGACGTTCGTTCCCGTCATGCTGACGCGACGCGGGCTGTCGGTGGCTGAAGCCGGAGCGTCGGTGGCGCTCTATCTCTTCGGCAGTGGCATCGGAGGGTTCCTCGGCGGGCCAGCCGCCGACCGGTTTGGTGCACGCGCCGTGATCATCTGGTCGCTCGTGCTGTCGTGTCCATTCCTCTTCGTTGCGCCGTTCCTCAGCGGTTGGCAGTTCGTCATCGTGCTCGCCATTGGCGGACTGTTCCTTCAGTCAACGCTGCCGGTGAACGTCACATTCGGCCAGTCTCTTGCACCCGTAAGTGCAGCAACCGTGTCGTCGCTGATGATGGGCTTTGCGTGGGGGACGGGAGGCTTGAGCGTGCCACTGGCAGGTCTGATCGCGGACCGCGTCGGCATTGAACATATGCTGGTGGGTGTTTCCGTGATTCCGATGCTGGCGGCCGCCTGTGCGCTGCCTCTTCCAGCCCGCGCCGCCGCAACGCCGTCGCCGGTCCAGCCCGCCGAGATGATGGTGCCGGAAACCAGGCGGTAAAGGGTGCTATGGTACGATAGTTTCTTTCGCGAATCAGGCTGATGCCCCGCTCCTACCGCCCTCAGTCGCTCAGCTATTCATTCGGTCCAGGTCCTATCACGCCAGCGGTCAAGTGGATCATCTGGATCAACGTGGGCGCATTCGTCGCCACCGTCATTCAGCCCCGCATTCTCTACGTGCTCGGTGTCACTCCTCAGGCGGTCGTCGAACGCTTCTGGATCTGGCAGCCGATCACGTACATGTTCATGCACGCCGGTCCGACCCACATCCTGTTCAACATGCTGGGTATCTGGATGTTCGGGGTCGAGCTCGAGCGGCTCTGGGGCACGAAGTTCTTCTTGCGCTACTACGCGGTCACCGGGATCGGCGCGGCGATCACGACCATCCTGGTTTCATTCCTGCCATTCGACGTCGCGCACGCCACCTACCGGACCGTCACGGTTGGCGCGTCGGGGGCTCTCTTTGGAATTCTGCTGGCATTCGCGCTCTACTACCCCGACCGGCCGATCCTGATGGCGCTGATTTTTCCCATTCCGGCTAAATACTTCGTCATCATCATCGGCGCGTTGTCGTATTTTTCGTCACCCGGAGGCGTTGCCCATGCCGCTCACCTGGGCGGATTGATCTTCGGCTATCTCTACCTGCAGGGCGGTCGAGGCGGTCTGACGGCGGAAATCAAGTACCGCTATTTGAAGTGGAAGATGAATCGCCTCCGACGCAAGTTCGACGTGTACTCTGGCGGTCGATCTGATTGGGACCGCAAGGTGCACTGACATCACAAAGCGCCGCTTCACGGCCTTGTTCACCGCCGGTCTTCTGATCCGGCTCGTCGCGCTGCCGCTCGAAGGCACCGAGGACGTGCTCGTCTGGAAGACATGGAGCTACGGGGCACTGCACCAGGGCGTCTCCAGACTGTATGGCGTCGGCGGGCAGCCTCCGGAGCGTGGGCTGGTGCGCTGGGGCACCCGCGCGACCACGGTCGACTATCCTCCCTTTGCGCTCTACGTTCTTGCCGCCACCGGATTCGTCTACCAGTCTTTCTCACCTACGTTCGAAAACACCCGCTGGCTGAATGTCACCATCAAGGCTCCTGCGGTCCTCTGTGAGATTGCGCTGACGTGGTTGTTGTGGACCTTCGTCTCGCGCCGGTACGGAGACGACAGCGGACGATGGGCCGCGACGGCGTTCTGGGCAAATCCGGCCACGATTCTGAGTGGCCCTGTGCTTGGCTACCTCGATCCGGTGGCCGCGTTGCCCGCCGTCGGCTCCCTCGTCGCCGCGTGCTGCGGAGCGCCAGTCGTCGCTGGCGCGCTGCTGGCGCTCGCGTGTCTCACCAAATTGCAGGCCGTGTTCATGGTGCCGATCGTCCTGTTGACCATGTGGAACGCCGCCTCGTCCGAACGGGTGTCCAGGTTCGTGAGCGGCACGGTCGCGGCACTTGCGGTCACGTTTGTGGTGCTGCTCCCTTACCTCTTCATCGGCGCAGGCACGAACGTGCTCCAAGGGGTGAGCTCGCTGTTGCGGCATGACATGTTGTCCGCCGATGCCGCCAACTTCTGGTGGATCGTGACCTACGTCATGCGCGCTGTGTATGCCGTCGGTGACATGGGAGTCTGGGGCGCGTGGACGATGACGTTACGGATTCTCGGAATATCGACGATCGTACGGCTCGGGTATCCGAATCCGCGGCCGTTCGCGACGTTGGCGGTGACGATCGCAACCGCCTGGACGCTCTGGCGCGTCAGGCAATCTCGTGACTTGTCGCTGGTGTCGGCGGCCGCGGCGTTCATCGTGCACGCGTACTTCGTGCTCGGCATCGCGGTCCACGAGAATCACTTGTACTTCGCGCTGCCTCTGCTCGCGTTGGCCGCCGCCGTCCGGCCACGGCTGCGACCGATCCAGATGGCCATCAGCGCGGTCGTCGCGCTGAATCTCTTTCTGTTCTTTGGACTTGGACGCGGAATACCACTACCGCCTCGCAACTTCACCATCATCGATGCCACCGCGATTCTCGCTCTCGCCAATTGCGCGCTGTTTGTCTGGCACCTCCGGGTGTTCAACTCGATTGCGGACTGAAGATTGGTGATTGCGTCAATCTCAAGCAACCGCAATCTCATTCACCGTCGCACCATCGGCAATCGCCAGTCCGCGTTCCGCAGTCGCGAGGCTTATTGTCGCTGGAAGTAGGTATCGGTGTGGTCCAACCAGTCCTGCCGGATCGGGCTGAACAAATCGAGCTCGAAGGTATCGTCCAGCGCTTCCGCCTGGTGCTCGATCCAGGAAGGAATGTGGAGGACTTCGCCCTCGCGGACGGTGATCTCTTCGCCGTTGATGAGGAACTTGAGCGCGCCCTGGAGGACGTAGGTCATCTGCTCGCTCTCGTGCGAGTGATTTGGGACGAGCGCCCCTTTCTTCAGGTAGACCTGGGCTACCATTTCACGTTCGCCGGTCACGATCTTCCGGGAGATCATCTCGGTCACTTTCTCGAGCGCAAGCTCATCCCAACGATGGAGTCGCACCGTCTGTGTCGCCACCTGTACGCCCTTTCCGCCCCGCAAGGACGCGCGATTATACCGTGCTGGCGGACGCACCCCGCGAGCGCCGGCACCGGGTTTGACCGGACGCCGGTGCTATAATGTAGTGTTTGCCCAGGCGGCGGCCGAAGGTCCAATTGGCTAGACCATTCGCCCGGGCGGCACTCCGCACAAGGACGAGGGCTCCGCAGGCATGAAGGGAACGGCGGTCAGCAACGGCCGGAGTACGCGACCCGACAGCGCGAGCGCTGACTACGCCGGCCTTACCCGCGACGATCTCCTCCGCGCCTATCGGACGATGGTCCTGTCGCGGCGGATCGACGACAAAGAAATCCAGCTCAAGAATCAAAGCCTGATTTTTTTTCAGATTAGCGGAGCCGGCCACGAAGCGATCCTCGTCGCCGCCGGCATGAACCTCCGGCCCGGCTACGACTGGTTCTATCCCTACTATCGCGACCGCGCGCTCTGCCTGACGCTCGGCGTCACACCTTACGACATGTTTCTTTCCGGCGTCGGAGCCAGCGACGATCCAAGCTCGGGCGGCCGTCAGATGCCTTCGCACTGGGGCAGCCAGCGGCTGAACATCGTTTCGCAGTCGAGTCCCACCGGGACTCAGTGTCTGCAGGCGATTGGATGCGCAGAGTCGTCGCTGCTCTACGACAGGATCACGAGCATCGACGGGCGCGCCGATCGGTACCATGCGGACGAGGTCACCTACCTCTCGGTTGGCGACGGTGCGACGAGCGAGGGTGAATTCTGGGAATCGCTCAACAGCGCCTGCCTCGATCGGCTGCCCCTGGTCTGCGTCGTCGAAGATAACGGCTACGCGATCTCGGTGCCGGTCGAAGTGCAAACTGCCGGCGGCGACATTTCGAAGCTGGTTTCGTCCTTCCCCGATCTGTTCGTTCAGAGCATCGACGGCACCGACTTCCTGGCCAGCTACGGGGCGATGGCCGATGCCATCGCCTATTCGCGAGCGCGCAAAGGGCCTTCGCTCGTTCATGCACATGTGACTCGGCCGTACTCGCATTCGCTGTCGGACGACGAGAAGCTGTACAAGCCGCCCGAAGAGCGAGCGGCGGAGGCCAGGCGTGATCCGATCGTGCGCCTTGCGTCATTCCTGAAAGCAGAAGGGCTTGCGGTCGAGTCAGATCTCGTGGCGCTTGCGCAGCAAGTCGACGCTGAGGTCAATGCGGCCGCCGACCACGCGAGGAAGGCCGACAAGCCGGCGCCCGAGACGGCGACGCTCTATGTTTACTCGCCGGACATCGACCCGGCCTCCGATGCCTTCGAGACGCCGGCGACGCCGACGGGCAAGCCAGACACGATGGTCGCCGCCATCAATCGCACGCTGAAGGACGAGATGGCGCGCGATCCGCGCATCGTCGTCTTCGGGGAAGATGTTGCTGACTGCAGCCGCGAATCGGCGCTCGACAAGGTCTCGGGAAAGGGCGGCGTCTTCAAGGTCACGCACGGCCTCCAGCGGGCATTCGGCAGCGCACGAGTCTTCAACTCGCCGCTGGCGGAAGCCAACATCGTCGGCCGCGCGATCGGCATGGCGACGCGCGGCCTGAAGCCAGTCGTCGAAATTCAGTTCTTCGACTACATCTGGCCGGCGATGATGCAGATGCGCGACGAGATGTCGATGCTCCGGTATCGATCGAACAACGCGTTCGCCTGCCCGATGGTGATCAGGACGGCAATCGGCGGGTATCTGCGCGGCGGTGCCCCGTATCACAGCCAGTCTGGCGAAAGCATCTTCGCGCACTGTCCTGGTATTCGAGTCGTGTTCCCGTCCAATGCCCGGGATGCCGCCGGTCTGCTGCGAACCGCAATCCGATGCGACGATCCGGTCCTGTTCCTGGAGCACAAGCATCTTTACCGGCAGACCTACAACAAGGGCGAATACCCGGGACCCGACTACATGATTCCGTTCGCCAAGGCCGCCATTCGCCGTGAGGGCAGCAACCTGGTTGTCTTCACCTGGGGGGCCCTGGTTCAGCGCTCGCTGCTCGCTGCGCAGCAAGCCGAGAAGGACGGCATCAGCGTCATGGTGGTGGATTTGCGGACGATCGCGCCGTTCGACTGGGACGCCATTGCCGCCGCGGTCAAGCACACCAACCGCGTGGTTATCGCGCACGAAGATCAGCTCACCTGCGGGTTCGGCGCCGAGTTGGCCGCCCGGATCGTCGACCAGCTGTTTGAACACCTCGACGCTCCTGTGCGACGCGTCGCCGCGCTCGACACGCCGGTCGCGTACGCCCCGGTGCTGGAAGAAGTGATCCTGCCGCAGTCGTCAGACGTCCTGAAAGCCATCCACGAGGTCGCCAGGTACTAGATCACTCTCCAACACGCTCTTTCGCGAGCCGCTTCGCCGGCTCGCTCCGTTCGCCTGGCTCGCTTCGCTACGCTCGCATGCTCGCTTGCCGAGCCAACGGCGTATGATGAGCGGGGTGTCCTGTCGATACCTCGGACCAATTCTCCTCGCAACTCTGTCGATTGCGGCTCGTGCGGTGGAGGTCGAAGAGCTGCGCGCCACTGCGAGCCTCGCCCCGTATCTGGCCGCAGGTTTCGACGAGATCGCGGCCTGCCATCTCTCCCCTTCAGGTGAGTACTTGATCTTCGATCGCCGCGCGCACGCGGTCTACACGATCGCGCGGGGCGCCGAGGCGCCAAAACGGATCGTTCAGATCGGATCCGAGAGCGGTCGCATAATCCGGCCCACCGCGTTTGACGCCGCGCCCGACGGAAGCTTCGTCATTGCCGATGCGCCCGGCGACAAGCAGCGTGTGCAATTCTTCTCGGCAAGTGGAACGTCACTCGCTGGATTCACCATGCCCGGACGCGGCGTGCCGCAGATTACGCTCGGCGAACTCGTTCTGAGCGGCCTCGGAACGCTCGAGTACACCGGCCAGTCGGTCCTCATCAGCCAGCCAGAGCTTGGCTCGTTGGTCGTGGAATACGTGGCGACGGGATCACCGCTGCGCACGTTCGGCGAGCTCCGACAGACAGGGCAGGAAAACGATCCTCAGGTGCATGCAGCGCTGAACGTCGGAATCATCCTCGTCAACCCGAAGGGCGGCTATTACTTCGTGTTCCTGTCAGGCGTGCCGATGTTCAGAAAATATGACGGCTCAGGCAAGCTCGTCTTCGAACGCCACATCGAAGGCGTAGAAATCGATCCCTATATCAAGCGGCTGCCGACGACCTGGCCGAGAAAGCGTGGAGAATTCCCGATCGTTCCCGCGATGGTGCGAACCGCCGCCGTGGACTCGGACGGCAATCTGTGGATCTCGCTCGCCGCTCCTTTCACCTACGTGTACGACCCGTCTGGCGACAAGCGTCGCACCTTGCAGTTCCGGGGCGCGGGGATCATTCCGCCGACAAGCTTCTTCTTCACGCGCGAAGGTCGCGTCGTGATCACGCCAGGGTGCTATAGCTTTGACTCAGGCCATTGAATCCCTCATCCCTCATCACTAATCGTGAATCACTGATCCTTGAATCGCTGATCCTTGAATCGCTGATCCTCGAATCGTCGAGTCGATTCGAGGATTCGAGGATTAGTGATGCGAGGATCAGGGATTCAGGATCAGTGATGAGTGATTAGCGATTCAGTCTGCCGATCGGTCCAAGATCGAGGTTCAAGTCCTCGGGTCTGAGGCCGAACTGCTCGGCGAGATCGCGGATCGTCTCTTCGAGCCGCTGGAGCGCCAGTCCGACCGCTTCTGTTTGCTCGGGTGTCAGCGTGTTCGCTTCCATCCGGCGGATTGCCTGACGTTCGAGAATCTGGCGGATGAACTCGACCAGGGTCAACACCAGCTTCAGAACCGATTTCCGCACGTCGTCCGGGTTGGCGTTCCATCTTGGTGGCGGCGCTGCCGCGAGACGATCGATCTCCGCCCGTAACGACTCGATTTCCCTGACCTCAAACGGCGTCGACGCCTTTCGTCGACTCGAGCGCGCGCGCGCAATCGATGAGCGTCGCGCCGTGGCTGGTTTGCTGGTTCGCTTTACGGCCATATGTCAGGAGCGAAGGCAAACGGGGGCCACGGACCACTGACGCTGACTGCCGCCGAATTCAGCGACGATACGAGGGCCCTGTAGCGAGCGACGTTTTCACGGGCAATCAAGTGGTAGAGCACGGCCGGCGCCCGCTCCGTTTGTGCCTCCGAGCGCTCGGCGATCATCAGATTGGCGACAGCAGTGGCGACGACGCCGGCCAGGGCCGGCATCGTCCTGATTGCGCTTCGGCGTGCCTCGAGATAGGCCGTGCCGGTCATCCCCGCTGGAATCGGTGGGCTGCGGCGGGCCATCGACTCCGACGCTTCTCGGAATCGAACCGTCATTTGAACCCGCCCGCGCACCAGCGCCAGTGCATCCTGAATCACAGGTCGGCGCGCCTCCAGGATGTCACGCAGGTCGCGTTCGTCGATCACCGCGCCGAAGCGCGCCGGGATGATGGCGTCGATACGGTTGGCGAGCCGCGTCACGATATCGTGCTGTGTTCTCAGGGACGACTCGGACACTGCCGGCGACTGGGACCGTCGCTCGACGGCCGCATGAAATCCGCCAAGGTCGAGAAAATCCACGCGGCGTCGTTTGAGCGCAAAAGACGGAATCGCGTGACTGGTCAACGCGAACACATAAACCGTTCTCGTCACGGACGGGGAAGAATGCGATCCGCCGCGCAGAGGAGCGCGGAGAGGCGCACGTAAATCAGGTCGACGTCGGCGAGCGCAAGGATGAGATCCGCATTTAACACGACGCCGCGGTTCAGCAGATTGTCGATGACCTCGGCGAGCGACGTTTCCGCCGGCGGCATGATGCTCGCCAGTTCGTGCCTCCGGGCCGGCCCCGGAGGCAGCGCGTGCACCGGCGGCCTCGGCACTTTTCGTCGTCCCGGCAACGGAGTCGATACGGGACGCGACCTCGGCGGCTTCACCACGGGGACGGTCGAGTGACGAGGTTTCCGCCGGCTCATGAGGCCGGTTCCGGCTGAATGAAATTGTAAGAAGGCCAGGGACCGGTCAGGGTCACGTGCGTTCCATCGGTTGACGCAGCCGCGAGCTTCTTCACTGCCGCCTTGAATCGGGACCGTCCGGCTGCGGGAACCAGGAAGGCGGCGTCAAGCAACGGAGGAGCCGTTGCGCCGGCCGGCGTATCCTGACGGCGGCGCGCCTCACGCGCCATCGCCGCGAGCGTCGTGTAGGCTGCCTCCGCCTGCTCTGTCGCCATCCCGATCGAGCGCTGCGAAGCGTCTCGCGCTGCCTTCTTCGCTTTCAGGAATGCGGTACCCGAGGCGGACGTCGTCTGACGACCGGAGAGGCGCGACGGCACGTTCGGCTGGTAAGTAATGCGAACACCCCACTCCTCGCATCCGGCAATCCGCCTGACAACATCTTCGATGTCGCGGAGGCGCGCTCGCGTTTCGCTGACTGCCCGCTTCTCCGAAGAAAACATCGTAAAGAGTTTCATCGGGATGACGGTAGCGCCAGCCTGTCGCGCGAAGAACTCGACAACCGATTCGTGAGCCACCGCGACCTCTGTAACCCACTGGACGTCCCGCAGCGATGCCTCCAACGCGGCTGGGCCATACGATTGCAGCGAGACGTCAGCGGTTACGAGCCAGCAGGAGTTGGCGACTGCGACAACCGCCGGGCGGGTCGCCCCGGGCAGTCCGTGCGGAACCCTCGTGGTAACCGGCGCGACGCTGCTGTGGACGATGCAATAGAGGTAGGTCGCGGTTTCGCCCATCTCGACGCTTCGATAGTATCCCAGAGGCGTGTCACGCGAGTCGATCCGTGAAAGCCGGCCGGCGCGTCACCTCGCCAGATACCACCGACGCTGCCAACGGCTGAGCGCCGCGTGGCCAAATGGGGGCGGCATCTCGGCGGGAGCGACCACCATTGCGATGGGTCGTGGCGTCTCCGTCTTCAACCCGGCGAGGTGTCGCTTCTCATCCATTGACTCGGTCCTGCACCGGTCGCACCCGCCACGCCCTACTGCGTTGACGATGGTCGCTGACGCATCGATCCCGATCTGCTCCAGCCGACGCAGCAGATCCATCGTTTCCAAACGCGGAAGCGCGGCGGCTCTGGTAACCGCCACGAATGACGTGCAATCCGGATCGGCGAGCAACCGGCGAAGCCGTCCAAGCCCTTGAGACAGCCGAACCAGCACGGATCCGAATTCCTCGAGCGGTCCGACGGCCTGGTATTTCAGCAGGATCGACATCAACGCCTTTGTCCAGTCGTGCACCGTGGCGGGCATCTCAAGCAGGCGAAGCGCATGGCCGGTCGGCGCCGTATCCACGACGACCAGTTGATTCGTGTCGGAGTCGATCATGTCGACCACGTCGATGACGGCGGCGAGTTCGTCGATGCCAGGTGGCGCAAGATCAATCAAGCCGTGCAGGACAGCGCGATCCGGCCCGGCGTCCACGTGGACGCCTGAATTCCTGCCAGAAATCAACCGCCCGAACAGCCGATCAACCGTGGCTGCATATCGGGCACGGATCGCGTCGAACTGGCTGGCCGCATCGATGGCCCGAACCCGCAGATTCTTCGGACCGCCACGGACACCGACCGGATCGTCGCCGATGGCCTGCCCGAACACGTCTCCAAGAGAGTGGGCGGGATCGGTCGACAGCAACAGCACTGGCATCGCTGGTCTTTCCGCCGCAAGAACCAATGCGCTGGCTGCCGCGCATGTGGTCTTGCCAACGCCCCCCTTCCCACCGAAGAAGACAAGACGCGTCCGCTCGTGAGCAATCCGCCAGATTACACTGTCTCCATCGACCGCGTCCGCGCGCCACGGCCGGGGGCGCGACGCGTGCATCGATGACGATCGACTCCTTCTTTCGGCCGCAATCTCTGCCCCCATCGCCGTGAGCACCGACAGGCCTCGCGGTTCTCGAAGCCGGGCGCCGACTTCGATTGGCGCGGGCGATGGCATTCGACGCCGGAGGCCGTCAACCGCTCGACGTTCGAGGCTGCGACGGCCGTCGCACCATCCGCAGCGCCCGGTTGGCGCTGGCGTCATCCGGTTGACGATTACGTCAGACAGAGGGATGCCGGCCCGCGACAGCGCTGCCGCAGCCTCGATCGTCTCCTCGATCGCCATCGGCTCGGGAAGGGTGACCCACGAGATACGGCAGGACTGCGGATCGCGAAGCAGGATCGAAAGAGTGTTGGCCTCGTTTTCGATCTCCTCGATCAGCGCGTCTGATTCGTCTGGCACGTACGCACGTGCCAGTGCCTCGACAACAGCACGATGCTTGGCCTGCATCGCATCGAACACTCTCGCTACACCGTGAAGCACTTCAGGCAGTGCCAGCATTCGAAGCGTGTGACCCGTTGGTGCTGTATCGACGACGATGAGATCGAATCGGCGGCTTCGTCCAGCGCGGCTGATTTCGAGAAGGCCTGCCAGCTCGTCGATCCCCGGTAACGACAGCTGAAGGAGGCGGGCGACGTCGCCACGATCGAGCCAGGTTCCACGCAGGGCGATCTGTTCGAGTGCAGCCATCCGGCCACCGAGCCAGCGTCGGATAGCCCGCGGCGCGTCGAGCTCCGCGGCATGCAACAGCCCTCGCCCGATTTTCAGCGGCCGCGGGACGGACGAAAGCGGATGGTTCAGGGCATCGGCAAGCGAGGGAGCGGGATCGGTGGAGATGAGCAGGGTGCGGGTCCCGCTCTTCGCGGCCGCCACGGCAATCGCCGCGGCGCAGGTCGTCTTGCCAACGCCGCCTTTGCCACCGATGAAGCGAAAGCGCGGCGTAGATTCAGCGGGTATGCTCGTCGCCTTCGAACGTCGCGTCGATGCCTGTGATTTTGTAGTCTTTCGGCGAGAGCGATGCGGGCCCGGCACCCTGCCTCCGATCGCGGATCTCGCGCAGCCGCGCCAGGATATCCGCCTCGAGCACGTCGAATTCCTGTTGCGACAACTCGCCGAGCTCGACGCGCATCTGCGCCTCCAGCAGCTGCTCTCGGAGTTTCGTGTCGTCGCTCAATTCTGTATCCACGGCCGCGGCGATCTTGTCGAAAACGAACCGGAGGCCGCCGACGAGCAGGGAATCCAGGATGAACATCGTCAATCAGCAATCAGCAATCAACAATCAGCAATCAGCCCCTCGACTGCGCTCGGGGCTGACCCTGAGCAACGTCGAAGGGTCCGCAATTCTTCAGTGCGCTCGTTCCAGTTTGAGGCGAATGTTGACGAAGTTATAGGGCGGCCACGGCCCGGTAAACTTGAACGTCAACTTTTCGTAGCGCTGGCCGATGTCTTTGACCCGGGCGTCGAACGCCTGCTCCAGGCTGCGCGCGACGAGAAACGCGGCATTCATGATCATCCGGTCGCCAATCGGCTTGTTCGATCGCGACGCGACCGACACGTTTCGCAGCGCCTCGAAGATTTCCGTCACGTAGCGTTCGGACTTGGCCTGGAGCGCGGCGTCAATCAGGCGCCCGTACTGCATCCGCGCGAAGTAGGTCGAGCCCTTCTGGGTTGAAATCTCCCCTTTGAGGCGGCGAATGTCTTCGTCTTCGGATTCAATCTCATGGATGATCTGATCCCGATCCCAGAGCACCTTCAGGCCGAACTCGAACTTGTCCTGCATCTTGTTCAGGACGTCGGTAAACGCGTCGTACGCCGAGCGGAGCAATTCCATGATGTCGTCGTCGGTCTTGAACACCGTGCCGTAGGACATGGGAATCACGGTGTGCTCCTGCATGACCGTCTCGTTCACCCGCTGGTGCGCGAGCACGTTGTCACGCGTCGGATCGAGGACGACCATCGGGGTATTCGAGACGATGGCGGCGATGTCACGGTAATGAACGGTGTGGACTTCGGACGGTTCCGGACCAATGCCAAGAAGACCGAAGCTCAAGGAACGCTCCGATTTGATCACGCAATAGACGTACTTGCCCTCGTTGACTTCGTCGGCCGGCGCCACGCCTTCGACGCGCAGCACTTTTGCCGGCGCTCCGGGCAGTCGCGCTCGTTCGAGTTTCCCCTTGCCCTGTGCCGACGACGTCGAGACGCCACCGGTGGCGCGCTCGATTCGAGCCACCGCTCGACGCGGCTTGCGGGCTTTCGAGCTGACTTTTGTCGTTGTCGTCGTCCGCGGTCGTGCACGTTTTGTCGGTCGGGTCGTTCGAGCGCTCTTAGCCATGCCTGCCAGCCCCTGGCGTCCTCTCTACCGTCGTTGTCCTGATGGTTCGCCACCGCGTTTACCGCCCGGTTCACGAGTCTTGCTCAGCATCCGCCGAATCTCCGCCACCAGCGCGTCCGGCAGGCAGGGTTTCGTGACGAACGCGTCACATCCCGCTTCGCGCGCCCCCTCGGCAAATCCGGCGAGCGCATGACCGGTAAGCGCCACGATCGGAATGTGCTTGGTGCGAGGATCCGACTTCAGTCGCTTAGTGGCCTCCCAGCCGTCCACTTTTGGAAGCGCCAGGTCCATCAGGATGATGTCCGGCGTCAACTCGATCGCCTTCTCGATCGCCTCCATGCCGTTGGTGGCTTCCTCGACACGATAGCCCGAGAACTGGAGGTACGCCGAGTACATCTCCCGCGCATCCTGATAGTCCTCGACGACCAGCACGAGCGCGTCCCCCGATTCTGGCTTGGTCATCGCTTTCTCAGCCGTACAGGCAGTTGCAATGTGAACGTCGAGCCCTTGCCTACTTTACTCTTGAGATCGATCGCGCCGTCGAGCATTTGCGACAACCGGCGACAGATCGACAGACCCAGGCCGGTGCCGCCGTAGCCGCGGGCCGGCGAGTTGTCAAGCTGACGGAAATCCTCAAACACTTTCATGTGATCGGCCTCGGGAATGCCGACACCGGTGTCCGACACCGCGATGTCGACGGTGCGATTCCGGGCATCGTACGACGCCTTGATCGTCACTGAACCAACCGGCGTGAACTTGAGCGCGTTGCTGAGCAGATTCAGAACAATCTGCTTGACCTTCTGCCGATCGCTCCTCAGCGCCGGCAGCGAGCGCGGCATAGTCGAGCGGACCGCCAGGTTCGATCGCCTGATGATCGGTTCGAGCTCCGACATCACCTCGTCGACGAGCGCCGGAATCTTGAAGGTCGACAGGTTCAACGGCATCCGTCCCGCCTCGATCCTGGTGATATCGAGGATGTCGTTGATCAGCGCCAGCAGGTGCTGGGAGTTCGAATCGATCCGCGAGAGGCTTTTTTGTTGCGGATCGGAAATCGCCCCGGTCACCCCGTTCAGCAGCATGTGCGTGTAGCCGAGGATCGCATTCAGCGGAGTCCTGAACTCGTGCGACATGTTTGCCAGAAACTGCGATTTCAGTGCCGACGCCTGCTCGAGCGCAATGTGTTGACGCCGCAGCAATTCGTTCTGTTCGGCCAGCTCGGCGGTTGCTTCCTGTACCTTCCGCTCGAGTTCGGCCGAGGCCTGTTTGAGCTGTTCGAACAACTTCGCTTTCTCGATCGCCTCGGTCAAGTCGTGCAGGATCGTGACGACCCACATCAACTCACCTTGCTCCGACAGGATTTGACCGGCCAGACCCTCGACCGGCGACAGGCGGCCGGTTTTCGGATCCGTCAGCTGAATCTCGCCACGATAGCGTTGCTCGCCGCCGCGGGTCAGCACGTTCGAGACGAACGACGTCAAGTGGGCACCGTTGGCGCGGACGTGGCGCATCACCGGGTCGCTGGCCGATTTCGGCACCGTGAACAGCCGCTCCGCGGGCTCGTTCATCAGCACGATGTCCCCTTCCTGATCGGTGACCAGAATCGGGTCGGCGACCGAGTCGATGATCAGATCGAGTCGGTGCCGCTCGTCGCGAACCTCCGCCTGCGCGAGCCGCAGCGTTCGATAGCTCTCCTCGATTTCTTCCTTGGCGCGTGCGAGATCGGTGACGTTCCGGAGAATCGACACCACATAGGTGCCCTGACGCTCATCGGTGGCACGGGAACTGAGCAGCTCGAACAGGAGATCCGATCCTTCGAGCGGATCCACGAGCAGGAGTTCGCGCCGGGCCATCTCACTGTGGCCGACAGCGCTCGTCGACAGCGCCGCGGAAAACAACATGTTGTTGAGACCGGTCGCCCGCCGCCATCCCTCGCTCGCATCTTCGGGTGCCGCAAACAGCTTTTCCGCATGCGAGTTGGCAATAATGAGTTTGCCCTCGGTGTCGGTCAGCAGAATGGGGTCGGTCACCGCATTGATGATGCTGTAGAGCAGCATCCGTTCCTGGCCGAAGCGCGTCTCGGCGAGCGTCTGACGACTGAGCAACCGGGCGACCTGCCGGGCAAGCGTCCGTGCTGCCCACGCCACCTCCGGGTGAAGATCGGAGATGGTCGCGCTCGTCAGCAGCAGGCCGTGGGCGAGCGAGTCCTCGTCGGTGCGAAGTGGAATCGCGTGAAACGCCGAGTCCTCGATCGGTGGACGGAACCCATCGTTCGTGCTCTCGAAGAAAGTCGCGTCGGAGTGGCGCATCGCCTGAATGAGCGGATGCGCATCGTCGTCTCTTGCGAGGGAAAAGTCCATGATCGCCGAGGCGGTGACGCCGTGCTCGGCCACCAGCATCATCGATGAGGCTCCCGGCTCTACCACCGCGACGACGGCTTGTTTGACGTGGGCGTGCGCGATCAGCCAGTCGACCACACGGCGCGCAGATGCCTGCAGGTCGTTGGTCACCAGTAGGAACTCGAGCAGCGAGACCTTCGCGTCGAGATCCACTCCTACCAGCTGCACGGCAGTGACTGCGGCGGACCGGGGCACGCGCTACCTTTCTGGGCGTCTCCGGGAGGTCGTTCGTCCAACCTTGGTAGCGGCGAGTTCGGCGCGGGTCGTTCGTCCAACCTTGGTGGCGGCCAGTTCGGCGCGCAGGGCAGCGTTCTCGCGAAGCACCGTTTCGTGGTCGCCCAGCTCCGCCTGCGGCCTCGATACTGGCGCCACCTGACTGACCGCTTCCGAGTACTTCAAGTACGTGTCAATCGATGCGACGACCACGCGCGCCTCGACGGTGATGAGGTCGATGCCCACCAGCGAGACTCGCACCCAGGCGTCGATCACAATCCCCTTGTCCAGAACCCGATCCAGAACGTCAATGAGACTGGTTCCGCCCTGCTGCCGTTCAACTGCCATGCTGGTGCTCCTGCTGTCCCGTGATACGCATCACCGTCAGCGTCGCTTCCGGAGTGGCTGCGTCAACGCGTCTACTTTCTGTTCGAGCCGCTGGATCTGGGCGCGCAGCGTTTCGCGTTCCGCTATAGCGCTGCGTTCGGCGCCGGACGACAGGTCCCTGTCGTAGCGCCACCAGTCAAGACCAATTTCCTGTGCCTTGTCGAGTGAACAGACGAGCAGCCTGATCCGAATCGTCAGCAGCTCGACCTCGGCAAGCGATACCTTGATGTCTCCCGCAATCACCAGCCCTTTATCGAGCACGCGGTCGAGTACGTCGACCAGACCGGTAGCGCGATGATGGGAAGGCGGAAGCTCGAAAGGCATGCGGCAGCGAACTATATCCCACGCATCTTGCGGCCAGCAACCGCAGGCCGCGCGGGTACTGCTAACAGATGAGCTTGAGGCACCAGCATCTGAATGACGACTATCGGCGAAGCGCGCCAGGCGATGAAATCGCTTCAACTAGCGCGCCAGTTGTCTTGTCTTGATGCACGCGGGTTGCGATATCAGCCTGGGCGATGATGCCCCGCAGCAGGCCGCTCCCGTCCACCACCGGCATGCGGCGCACCTTTCGCTCCGCCATTTGGGCCACCGCCTTGGTCACGTCGTCGTCTTCACGACAGGTCACAATGTCGGTCGTCATCACCTCTTTCACCGTCGCGTCATTAACCGATCGGCCCGCAGCGACTCCTTTTACAACGATGTCGCGATCAGTGACCATACCGACGAGTTTCGGATTCGACGACGATTCAATGACAGGGACCGCCCCCACGTCCGCTGATTTCATGAGTTGAGCCACGCGAACAATCGAATCCGACGTGTGGCAGCAGGCAGGTTCCGGCGTCATCACTTCGCGGCAAACGGCCATTCTTCACCCCCTCCAGAAGAGTCAGAATAGGGCGATGCAAGCAAATGGCCATACCGCGCGGACTGCGGGAAGGATAACGCTCAGATGCTTTTCAACTCGCGCTTCAGAATCTTTCCGGTTGCACCAATCGGCAAGGAATCCCTGAATTCGATGATGCGAGGGTATTTGTAGGCGGCGAACTGCTCGCGGCACCAGTCGACGAGATTCTCTTCGGTAACCGCGACCCCAGGCTTGCGGACGATGAAGGCCTTGACTTCCTCGCCCATCCGCGGATCGGGAACGCCAATAACCGCCGCCAGCGACACCGCCGGGTGAGTCAATAGCACTTCCTCGAGTTCCCGCGGGTAGACGTTGAACCCGCCCCGCAGAATCATGTCTTTCTTTCGATCGACGATGGATAGATAGCCATCGCCATCGAACACGCCAATGTCACCGGTGTGAAACCACCCGTTGCGCGTCGCCTCCTGGGTTGCCTCGGGACGGTTGTAGTAGCCTTTCATCACGCTCGGTCCGCGGACGACAACCTCGCCGCGCTCGCCGACCGACACCGGACGGCCCTCATCGTCCACGCAACGAACGTCCACGCCGAAAATCGGGAAGCCGACCGTGCCAGGTTTGGTCGGTCGGTGCAATTGATTGAAGGAAACGACAGGCGCCGTCTCGGACAGTCCGTATCCTTCGAGCACTCGTACGCCAAACGTCTTCTCAAAACGCTGCATCACCTCGAGCGGCATCGGCGCGCCGCCGGAGGCACAGACGCGTAAGCATCGCGCGACAGCGGCAACATCGACGTTGGTCGACGCCGCATGTTCGAGCAGCGACCAGTACATCGTCGGCACCCCAATCCAGAAGCCCACGTCTTCCTCGACGATCGTTTTGAGCACCTGCGCCGGATCGAATCGCGGCAGCAGCACGATGCGCAGCCCGCCGTACAGCCCGGAGTTCATCTGACACGTCTGCGCCGTTGAATGAAAAAGCGGCAGCGTGACGAGCGCAACGTCCTGTTCAAACCCTCCCTTGCAGGCGGGGCGAACCATGTCGTGGCTGGCCATCGCGTTGAGCAGCATGTTCTCGTGCGTGAGCTCCGCGCCCTTGGGATGACCGGTCGTGCCCGACGTATACAGGATGACGGCGGTGTCGCTCGGCCGTCGACGGCGCGATTCAATCGTGGCAGGCTGGCCATGCATCAGTTGACCGAGCGTCAACGCCGGCGACACCGGCGACGCCGCCGCAGGATCGCTGGTGATGACGACCAGGCGTGGACAGCCCGCCTCGTCAGACGCCGCACGGGCCATCCGTGCCATGGGGAGTTCGGCGGTGCCCTCGAACACGATCAGGGCCGCGGCGTTGCTGTCCTTGAGGTGATAGACAATCTCACGCGGTTTGAGCAGCACGTTGATGGGAACGACGACGGCCCCGGCTTTCAAAATCCCGAAATAGACGATCGGGAATCCCGGCACGTTGGGACACGACAGCACGACGTGATCGCCGGGGGCAATGCCGATCGAGCCGAGACCTGCCGCAACCCGGGCGGCGGCGGCATTCAGTTCGGCATAGGTCAGGTGTCGGCCTGCGCACGTGATCGCGACGCGATCCGGCGTGAGACTCGCCTGATGCTCCAGGACGCTCGAGAGGTTCAACGCGGTCGCGTGATGGGAGGTCATGAATCGCTAATCACTATTACTCCGCTACACGCTCGCGCGCGCGACCTCGCCAGCCCCGCTCCGCCCGCGTGGGCTCCGTCGCGCGCTCGTTCGCCACAGTCATACTCAGTTTAGAAGTTCTAATCACTGATCACATCGCGAGCCGCGAGCCGCGAAGAGCCTACCATTCGCTATGCACCGCGCCGGGCCGATCGATGCGCTCGTAAGTGTGCGCGCCGAACGCGTCGCGCTGCGCCTGCGTCAGGCTTTGCGGCAGCCTCGCCGTGCGATATGAATCGAAGTAGCCAAGCGCCGAAGCATGGGCCAGCATCGGGATCCCCCCGCTGACGGCGCGGGCGACGGTTCGTCGCCAGCCCGCCTGTGCGGAATCCAGCGCCTGACGAATTGACGAATCGAGCAGCAGGTTGACGAGATCCGGCTTGGCCTCGAACGCGTGGCGAACCGGATCGAGCAACCGTGCGCGGATGATACAACCTCCCTTCCAGATGCGGCCAATCTCGGCGAGGTTGACGCGCCAGCCGTACTTGTCCGACCCGGCGCGTATCAGCGCCATCCCCTGCGCGTAGCCGCAGATCCGCGCCGCGTACAACGCCTCGCTCAAATCGGCCACGACCTGGTTGCGATCCTCCTGAGCGATCCGATTTGCGGTCGGCCCCGAAAGCTCTTTGGACGCGGCGACACGTTCGCCCTTGAGGCTCGACAGCACTCGCGCGTCAATCGCCGCCGCGATCGTCGGAATCGCGACCGCAAGATCGAGCGCGACTTGCGCCGTCCATTTTCCGGTTCCCTTTTGCCCGGCTTTGTCGAGCACGACGTCAACCAGCGGCTGCTTCGTTTCCGGATCCATGGTCCGGCAGACCTTCGCGGTCAACTCGGTGAGAAACGACGCGAGCGGCCCCTGGTTCCACCTGTCGAAGACATCGGCCGTCTCTGGCGCACTCAGACCCAGCCCTCGCCGGAGGACGTCCCAGGCCTCGGCGATGAGCTGCATATCCCCGTACTCGATGCCGTTGTGCACCATCTTCACGAAGTGACCCGCGCCATCGGGTCCAACGTGGGTCACGCAGGGCCCGGCTTCGGTCCGCGCGGCGATGGCCTCGAGCACGTCGCCGATGATCGGCCACGTCTCGTCGGCGCCGCCCGGCATCAACGACGGCCCGAACCGTGCGCCTTCCTCACCACCGGAGACACCACAGCCGACGAAAAGGATCCCGGTGGGCTTGAGCGCGGCCTCGCGCCGGCGCGTGTCCTCGAACCAGGAGTTGCCGCCATCGACCAACACATCGCCGCGTTCGAGCAACGGCTTGAGCTTTTCGATCGTCGCGTCGACCGGCTTGCCGGCCGGGATCATCATCATGATCCGGCGGGGACGCGAGATTGCCCCGGTGAACTGCTCGAAGGTTGGTGTCCCCTCGAACTTTGCGCCCGGGTGTTTGCCGATGAAATCGCCAATCCATTCCGTTTCCAGATTCCAGACGGCAACCCGATAGCCGCGTGATTCGATGTTGAGCGCGAGGTTGCGCCCCATGGTCCCAAGGCCGATGATGCCGAAGTTCGATCCACTCATGACACGTTCCTCGACGCGGCAACGGCGCGCTCGAACGCCATATCGCGCGCCCTGATCCGAAGCTCCTCGCCGAGGAGCACCGCGAGCTGCTGATTCCCCAGCGACACGGTGCGGCACGCTGATGGAAGGTTGGGGACTGTCGCCGCCGTCTGGACGCACGTCCGGTTCGCGGCCATTCGTATCACGAGTTGCTGCGTGCCGTCGCCGAGGACGACCGCTTCGATCGGCGCAAGGCTGGACTGCTCGTGCAAATCAGGCACGAGGCGCTGCTCGGACCCCAGAACGGACAAGAGCCATCCGGCAAACAGGCACATCGCCGGCCGATCGGATCCCTCGACACGTAGCGTGCTGAAGCTGGAGGCCGCGGCACACACTTCGGGAATGTCGAAGAAATTCGCCATCAGGGCACGCCACCGGGTCAAACGCGCCCACCGGAGGTCGCTGACTGATGTCCGCTCCGCCAGGTTTTCGACCGACTTCCACACGTCCCGCGGATCCTCGGCATCGAGCACAAGCCGATCCGCGAGCGTCGCCAGTCCCTCGATGTCCTTGGTGCCGCCGCCGCGCCACCACACCAGCGTAGGCAGGCTCGATAGCCGCAGCGCGGCAACGGCGTTGTTCAAATAGTCCGGACGCAGCCCTTCGAGCGCGACGGTGTGTCCGGCAACGCGGACGCCCGGCGCAGGATTATCGCCATAGGAAATCAGGACGGAGCGGACGCCCACGTCCTTCAGCGCGGCGATCGCCTGCGCCGCCTCGACGAGACGATGCCGCGGTCCGGCCACGACCACCGTCGCGGTCAGAGCCGTGCCGCCGGCGCGACGGGTGTCGTCACTCGATCCGGCGAGGGCTGATTCGATATCGGCAAACTGTACGTCGATGCCAGACGGCAGCAGTGACTCGATCATAACGTCCTCCATCGGCGCCCGTCCCGGGCCATCAGCTCGTCAGCCTCGGCCGGTCCCCATTCACCAGCCTCGTAGGTCGGAATGGTCGACGCGTTTTCGTTCCGCCAGTGTTCGTGCACGGGCGTGATCAGTTCCCATGATCGCTCGACAAAATCATGCCGGGCAAACAACGTCGGATCGCCGAGCATCGCGTCGAGGAGAAGCGTTTCGTAGGCCTCGGGGACGGCCCCGCCGAACGCGGTCCCATACCGGAAGTTCATCATCACCGGCGCGAGCTGCATTCGCGTTCCCGGCAGCTTCGCCTCGAACCTCACCGAAATGCCCTCGTCCGGTTGAACGTTGATGATGAGCAGGTTGGCTGCGACCGCGCTTGGGCTCACACGTCGAAAAATCTCCAGCGGCGGTCGACGCATCTGGATGGCGATTTCGGTCGTGCGCTTGGGCATCCGCTTGCCGGTCCGGACGTAGAACGGCACTCCGGCCCAGCGCCAGCTGTCGAGCTGCATGCGAAGCGCGACGAACGTTTCGGTCGTGGACTGCGGGCTGACCCCGGTGTCCTGCCGGTAGCCCGGCACCTCCGCGCCGGCGACCCATCCGGCCGCGTACTGCGCGCGGACCACGTCCGTCTTGCCATTGTGGGCCAACGGCTGGGCGGCCAGAATGGTGTCGATCTTTCGATCGCGAACGCTCTCGGCGGTGAACGCAATCGGCGGCTCCATCGCGACGAGTGCCAGCAACTGCATCAAGTGGTTCTGCACCATGTCGCGTAGCGCCCCCGCGCCCTCGTAATAGCTGGCGCGGCGCTCGACGCCGACGGTTTCCGCCGCCGTGATCTGAACGTGATCGATGTAGCGGCGATTCCAGATCGGCTCGAACATGCCGTTGGCGAACCTGAACACCATCAGGTTCTGAACGGTCTCCTTTCCGAGATAGTGGTCGATGCGATAGACCTGGTCCTCACTGAAGTGGCGATGCACGATCGCGTTGAGCTCGCGTGCCGTGGCCAGATCTGACCCAAACGGTTTCTCGACGATCACCCTGCGCCACTGTTCGGGGGAGGCTTGAGAAGACAAGCTGGCCGCACCCAGCTGTTCAATGACGGTCGCATAGATGGCCGGGGGAATGGCCAGATAGAACAGCGCGCCGCCGCCGCTATCGATGTCATCGAGGCGCGACTTGATCTTCTCAAAGAGCGCCGCATCACGGAAGTCACCGCCGACGTAATGGATGCGCTCGGCGAGCGATTCCGCGACCGCATCCTGACCCTGCACGCCGGCGAATTCGCGAAGACTGTCGGACAGGATCGCCCTCAACCCATCGTCGGGCATGGGCTCGCGGCCGACGCCAAGAACGGAAAACCGCGCCGGGAGACGCTGACCGCGTGACAGGTTGTAGACGGCCGGCAGCAGCTTTCGCCGTGTCAGGTCACCGGTCGCACCGAAAATGACGAGCGTGGTCGGACCGGGCGTCGGCTCGAGCCGGAGCCCGTCCTGGAGAGGGTTCAAGGGCACGAAGGAGAATGATACTAGGTGCGAGCGTGACGTGCCGTGGAGGTTGCGATGAAAACGGAGTTCACACGAAGGAACGAAGCCAACGCTGTGAATCTTCGCTCTCTCGCTCCCCTCCGCGACTACCTCACTTTCGCGACGCCAAATACGCCGAGATAGCGTCCAACTGCTCAGCCGTCAAACGATCCCCGAACGACGGCATGTCGGCATCCGGGTCGACCTGCTCAGGATCTTCGATCCACCGCCGAAGCGTGGCCGCGTCGTGCTTCGTGCCCTCGTGCGTGAGATCGGGCCCATCGGTGCCACCGTCTCCTTCGATCTTGTGACAGCCGACGCAATAACGTGCCCAGACCGGGGCAATCGTGTCGATTTGCTTGGAGAAGCCCGGATAGGGATCGCGCGATGCCCGGCGGGCGTACGCCGCAACCGCCGCGGCCTCGCGTTCGTGCACCGTGACCGGCGGCTCGCGCATGCCGGGTGCGATCATCTCCGGATCGGAAACATGGCCCGCGATCCATTCCGGCCCGCGGGTGGACGGTCCGCCTTCGAGCGGATCGGCGCTGCCGGTCTCCGAGTGGCAGCGCGCACAATTCAGCTTCTGCGCGTATGTACGTCCGCCAATCTCTCTCAGCGTCCACGTGTCTTTCGACGCCGCTGATGCCGGACGATCGCGCCACCCGAGCGTCGTCAATGCGATGACCGACGCAAATCCGATCGCCACCGCGCCCGTGATCGTGCGGCGCTTCAACGGACTTCGTTCACTGCCTCGGTCGATCCAGGGGAGCAGCGCAAGGAACCCCGCGGCGATGCCCGGAACGACCATCGCGCCGACCACTTCCCACTTGCCAGGGAAGTACTTCAACAGTTGAAAGAGGCCGAGAAAATACCATTCTGGCCTGGGAATGTAGCTCGCGTCGGTCGGATCGGCTGGTCCTTCCAGCGGAGGCGCACCGTGCCAGGCGTAGGCGACGAGCACGATCACAACGAGCAGAACCATGGTGGTGTCGCGGGCCGCTTGCGACGGGAAGAATGGTGCGGGCGTTCCCGTGCGAACGCGCACCGGACCGGAAATTCCGTGACGCCGCATCAGGAAGATATGTCCGACGATCAGCAGTACGAGCACGGCGGGCAGAAAGATCACGTGCGCGGAGTACCAGCGCGTGAGGGTCAGCGCGCCAATCGTGGCGCCGCCACGAAGGATGTCTGCGACGATCTCGCCGGCGAGCGGCGTCAACTTCGAGATATTGATCGTGACGACGGTGGCCCAATAGGCGCGCTGGTCCCATGGCAGCAGATACCCTGTGAGCGCAAACGCAAGAATCAGCGCCAGCAGGGCCAGCCCTGACAGCCACGTCACCTCGCGCGGGGGCTTGTACGATCCGAACGCGATGACGCGCAGCATGTGCGCCACCAGAGCGATGACGATGAAGCTGGCACCGTAATGGTGCAGACCTCGGACGACGTTGCCCGCGCGAAGGCTGTTGACGAATCGTACGCTGTCGTAGGCGTGATCCGGGGTGGCCGCGTAATAGAGCGTGAGAAAGGCGCCGGTCAGCAGCTGCATCGAGAGCAGCGCGAGCAGCACGCTGCCGAGCGTGAAGAACCAGCCGGTTCCAGGCGGCAGCGGCTCGTCGAGCATGACATGGACGCCGCCGCGATACCCGGTGCGGGCCTGGAGCCAGTCGAGCAGACGCTTCACAGCCGCACCAGCACCGAGGAATCGGCGGGATCGATACGCGCCTCGATCGTCTGCAGCGGCCGTGGCGGCGGTCCGGCGACCACCGAACCGTCAGCGGCGTAGACGCCGCCGTGACACGGACACTTGAACTTCTTCTCCTTGGCCATCCACTGAACCTGGCAGCCAAGGTGCGTGCACGTCGCCGACATCGCACGGATGGTGTGTTCGCCGTCCCAGACGAGAAAGACGGTCTCGCGTGCGCGCGCGCGATACCACCCGTCGACCCGCGACACCGAGAGGACGCGCGGCACCGGCTCGTCCGGCTTGAGATCCGCCGTCGTCCCTGCGCGTGACCATCGTGCCCGTGAGGCGTCGGTCCGTGGGCCAAGCGCAAAGGCACCGAGCACGGCGGACAGGCCTCCGCCTATCAATGCGACGACCGTGTTGACAAACAAAACGAGCGTGCGACGACGCCCGCCGGAGTTGAGTTCAGCCGTGTCCGACATGTATCCGGACGCATGATTGCGAACCGGAGGCCAATTGTCGAGAGGGCCCAAGATCCGGCGCACCCGCGACTTACGCTAAGCTACGGTCGCGCCGGGACTTCGGGAATCGTAAGAACTTTCGTTTTACCGATGCTCAGCCAGGTACGCCTTGGCCTTTGGCGTGCCGAGCAGGCGCAGCCGCGTCAGGATCTCTTCGCGCGCCGCCGGGTCCTTCTCCTGTTCGGCGATGCGAATCAGCTCTTCATCGGCCTGGGCATTGAACAGACTGACGATGATCGGCCGCTTGATGTCCGCGGAGGCTTTCGCGTACATCATCGTGAGCTGCTTCCGTCCACCCGCCTCGCCAAGCGTCACGATGGCGGCGTCTCGAACGTGACGATCCTTTTCCGACTGGACAATCCTGAAGAGTGCCGGTGCGGCATCGCGTTGCGCGAGCGACGTCACCACTTCATACTTCACGCTTTCGTTCGCAGTCGCCGCATAGACCTGCATCAAATCATCGACGATGGCCGGCCCGTTCAGGCGGCCGAGCGCGCGCACCGCCTGGACGCGGATCGGCTCGGGACCTGTTTTGGCCACGTCGATCACCGTGTCGCGCGCGTCCGGTCGATCTGATTGCGCCAGGACGATCAGCGCTCGCCGGCCTTCTTTCGCATCGGTGCTCTCGAGCGCGATCGCCTTCAGAATCGGGATTACCTTCGCCGCGTCCGTCGCCATCAACCTGGCCAGCGCCTGAATGCGCTGGTCCATGTCCGGGAAATACCCTTCGGGAACCCACGCCGGCGGCGGCGTCATGGGAAATCCCGGAAACGCGTCAGGCGTCGGAGCTGCTGGCGGTACGGGTTTCGGGATCCTCGTTGCTGCCTTCGGCGCGGCTGGTGGCGGCGTCGGCTTCGCCGGAGGCACTGGCAGTGCGACTGGCGTTGCGCCGGCTGGCGTTGGCGGAGCGGCCGGTGCAACCGCAGCCGGCGGCGTCGGTGGTATCGCGTTATACCAGAGAAAATCCTTGCGACCCAGGCGCTGGGCAATCTCGATGCGCAGAGACTGCGCCGGCTTCACCCACGGGCTGGTGGGAAATTGCCGTTCGAGGCGACGGATCGTTTCGAACGCAGCCGCAGCGTCGCGCGCCTGGTTCTGACTGTGCGCCAGCCAGAATAACGCCTCGGCCTTGTTCGGCTCTTTCGGGTCGTCGGCCGCCGCCTTGAACTCGTCAATCGCGCGGACCCACTGCTCGTCGGCGATCAGATCTTTCGCACGCTCCATGCGCTTCGATTCGGCAGCCCTTGCCTGCACCAACTGCGGCGCGAGAAACATCGCGACTATCAACGCCATCCCGATTCGCCATCCACTCCGATTCACCATATTTATTCCTGTCGCTTCCGCCTTCCACGCGGAAGCGCTTTAAAGCCCCGTCGTCGTGACGACGTCCATTTTCTCAATCAAGTCCCTGCGCCGAATCAACCGCTGAATCTGATGAATCGACGACGGATCCTTGTCATCCGTCATCGAGGTCTGGAGCAGCACGAGCTCCAGATCGCGCATGACGCCGGCGAGCTTGTCCAATCCGCGATCTTCCGCGGCGAGGCGATAGAGGCGCGTGTCATTCAGTAGTCCGGTTGCGAGTTGGCGCTCGTAGGCCCAATCAGACGCGTTCAACTCTTCAGGTCGCTTCGTCGCGAGTCCCAGTACAACGAGCTTGGAGCGCTCGAAATGTTCCTCCGTCATGGCCCTGAACGCGGATACCTCGTTGGTCGAAGCCGCCGGTGTGTGTGGCACGACCGCGGGGGCGACCGTCGGGGCCGTGGCAACTGGCTCGTGCGGTCTTCGAAGCGCCACGGCGACGCTCAGCGTCATCAACGAGAGAAGCGCCGCCATCGCGAGATATTCAACGTATGCCGGCCGTGACGCCGGCTTCATCGGCAGCACCGTGACGCCCTGCATTCGCTCCTTCGCCAGCGATGCGTCTAGCCGCGTCATGAACGGGGCCCAATCACCAGAAGGCGGCGCCGAGACATCGGGCCGCGACGCGAGCGCTTCGCGAATGACGTGCAGCTCATCCAACGCAGTGCGGCAGTCGCCGCACACGGAGAGATGTTCCTCAACCGCGTGCCGGGCAGCAGGGCCCAGTTCGTCGTAGAAATACAGATCGAGGTCGCCTGAAGCGTGCCGATCGCAAGTCATCATGCACCTTCTCCGGCGGTTACCCGCGCGTGCCTGAGCGCGTCTCGCAAGCGGTGGACGGCCGCGTGCAGCTGCCGTTTCACCGTGCCCTCGGCCAGGCCGAGCGCGTCCGCGATCTCGCACAGTTTCATCCCCTGATGATGCCGCATCACGAAGACGATACGCTGCCCGCGGGGCAGCCGGCCGATTTCAGTTTCAAGGACCTGTCCAATTTCGCCGCCATAGGCGCGCTCTTCAGGTCCGGGGGTTTCTTCTGGGGCGTTCAACATTCTCTGTTCTGCTTCATCACTGAAAGCCGCGCTCGAATTGAATCGCGAGCGCCGCTTGTGGTCGATGCAGGCGTTCATGATGATTCGATAAAGCCACGAGGTGAGCTGTGCATCCTGCCTGAATCGGTCAAGCGACCTGAAGACCTTGATGAACACGTCCTGCGCGATGTCTTCGGCGTCATGATGGTTGCCGGCAAACTGATAGGCCACGCGGTACACCATCGAGCGGTGACGCTCGACGAGCACCTGAAAGGCGGAGGAGTCCCCCCCTGCCGCGCGGGAGATGAGGTCCGCATCAGCCGACATCACGCCTGACAGTCTCGCCCGGGCTGGAGTCTCCAGCACATGTCATGCGTATGACGCACGGGACGGTATGAAAGTTGATCGTTTCCATCGACCGTTCTGCCAAACTTTACGTCTAAAGCCTTGACCCTGAGCGGTTTTGCCTGGCGCCCTGCATAAAAGAGCGGGTCTGCATCCCGCCAACCGGAGGAAATCGATGCGATTGTTGGCTGAGATCTGTACAGGATTCATCGTGATCGTGTTGGCCCTCGGCGCGCCAGCGCCCGCGGCCGCACAATCCCCTTCGTCTGAGGCCAGGTCCATAGCCGAGCCCAACACCGTCACGGTGACGCCGTTCCTGACCGGCAGCTTCGGGATGTCTGACGACCTCGGCGGCACCATCGGCCTCGGAGTGGGCGTCGGCTACGACTTCACGCGAAACATCGGTGTGGAGGGAGAAATCGAACACGGGTTCGACGTGCTCGGCAACGATGCAAACCTCGACTGGTCGGTGACCAACTACAGTGCGAACGGCCTCTTTCACTTCGATGTCCGCCACGTGACGCCATACGCCACCTTCGGCCTCGGCGTCGAACACGTGGGTCGGTCGGTGAAGAACCCCGAGCCGACCGCCATCTACGCTGCCTCGAGCACGGAGATCGCTTACAACTTCGGCGGCGGCGTGAAGTATCCCCTGACGGACAAGTTCGTCCTGCGGGCCGACCTGCGGCGGTTCCAGTCGTTCGATTTGTCTCCAGACTTCTGGCGGCTCTATGGGGGCGTGACGTTCTGGGCGAAGCGGTAATCAAGGCTCAGGGCTCAGGGCTCAGAGCCCTGAGCCCTAAGCCCTAAGCCTGTTAAACTGGAGAGATGCTCACGGCCCAGAAGACCGCCTCTACCATCGCCAACGCGCTGCGGCGCAACGTCGCCATCATCGCCCACGTCGACCACGGGAAAACCACCCTCGTCGATGCGCTGCTCCATCAAAGCGGCATTTTCCGCGCCAACGAACGCGTCGTCGAGCGCGCGATGGACAACACCGACCTCGAGCGTGAGCGCGGGATCACGATTCTTGCCAAGAACACGGCGGTCCATTACAACGACGTGCTCATCAACATCGTCGACACGCCCGGGCACGCGGACTTTGGTGGTGAGGTCGAACGCACGCTCGCGATGGTGGATGGGGTGCTGTTGCTGGTCGACGCGTCGGAAGGGCCGCTGCCACAGACACGATTCGTGCTGCGCAAGGCACTCGAGCGGCGTCTCACGCCGATCGTCGTCATCAACAAGATCGATCGACCGGACGCGCGCATCCAAGAAGTCCTGAACGAGATTTACGACCTGTTCATCGATCTCGACGCGACCGAAGAGCAGCTCGACTTCCCGGTGCTCTACACCAGTGCGCGGGCCGGCACGTCGAGCCGGTCGGCGACCGAGCCCGGAACCGACCTTCGGCCGCTGTTCGATGCGATCGTGAACGACGTGCCTCCGCCGCGCGGCGACGTCAATGCGCCGCTGCAGATGCTCGTTGCGAACCTGGACTCGAGCGACTACCTCGGACGCATCGCCATCGGTCGCATCTTCAACGGCCGGGTCAAGATCGGCGACCCGGTCGTCGTCTGCAAGCTCGACGACCAGGTGCAGGAAACCAAAGTCACGAAGCTCTTCTCGTTCGAAGGGCTGAAGCGCGTCGAGATCGAGGACGCCGCCGCCGGCGACATCGTCTGCCTCGCCGGCATCGAGGACATCACGATTGGTGAAACGATTGCCGACGTCGAACATCGGATGGCGATGCCGGTGATTGCCGTCGACGAGCCGACGGTGTCGATGATCTTTGGCGTCAACACGTCCCCGATGTCAGGACGAGATGGTCAGTACGTGACGTCGCGTCAGATCAAAGACCGTCTCGATCGCGAGTTGCTCGGCAACGTATCGATCAAGGTTGAACCAACCGATTCGCCCGAGCAGATGAAAGTTCTCGGCCGAGGCGAGCTGCAGCTGTCGATCCTGATCGAGATGATGCGCCGCGAAGGGTTCGAGCTGCAGGTCTCGCGCCCGGAGATCGTCACCAAGTGGGTCCCTGACGATGCGAGCGAGCGCGCGCGCGCGAGCCACGGGAGCGGAGCGGGGCCTGACGGGGCCCCCGCGAGCGACCGCGTAGGGGGATCCGGCGGGGCGAAGCCTCCCGGAAAACTGATGGAACCCATCGAAGAGCTCGTCATTGACGTCGCCGAAGAATTCCAAGGCGTCGTCATTGCGCTGACCGGCACGCGGCGCGGGACGATGACAAAGATGGTGAATCACGGCAGCGGTCGCGTGCGCCTCGAGTTCAGGATCCCTGCGCGCGGACTGATTGGGTTCCGGTCACAGTTCCTGACCGACACGAAGGGCACCGGCATCATGAATCACCTGTTTGCCGGCTGGGAGCCATGGCACGGCGCGATCCCCTCGCGAGTAACCGGCGCGTTGGCCGCCGACCGTGCTGGTGTGGCGACGGCGTTTGCGATCTGGAACCTGCAGGAACGCGGCGAGATGTTCGTCGAGCCGGGCGAGGCAGTCTACGAGGGCATGATTGTCGGCGAAAACGCGCGCGCCAGCGACATGGACGTCAACATCACCAAGGAAAAGAAGCAGACCAACATGCGCGCGTCCACGGCTGACGAAGCCGTCAGGCTCATCCCGCCCCGCAAACTGGGCCTCGAGCAGGCGATCGAGTTCATCAACGACGACGAGCTGGTCGAGGTGACCCCGCACAATATCCGGCTGCGAAAGCGCGTCCTCGCGGCTAATATGCGGCCCAAACGCTCTGCCGACAAGTAGTTGCCCTGTTCTGAAACTTTTCCTCCCCTGCCGGGTTAGTCACGTGAATGCAGGTGGCGGCCCGCCTTCGCCCAGGGCTTCGGCGAGGGCGCCCGGAACTCACGCTGGCGGGCGCACGCGAAATGACCGACGCTGATCGGTTCGAGGTGTTCGTCCGCGAATACCAGGACATGGTCTTTGCCACGGCGGTACGGCTACTGGCGAATCCCGCCGAAGCCGAGGACGTCGCCCAGACGGTCTTCCTCCGAGCCTTCGAGCGCTTCTCGTCGATTTCGACGAGCGCGACCGCGGCCGGCTGGCTGAAGACGGTGACGACCAACCTGTGCCTGAACCACCTGACCCGTTATCGGGCGCGGTGGCAGTTCTTCAGTGAGCTGGACCGCCCGGAAGAGGACGAGCGTTACGAGGCCAGAGTGCCAGCACCTGCATCAGCGGACGCACTGGAGCTCGCCTCGCGGCAAGCGGCGCTCGAGCGAGCTGTTCAATCGCTTCCAGATCATCAGCGCGTGCCGCTTGTGCTCTTTCACTTCGAGGATATGACCTACAAGGAGATCGCGGCGGCGCTGGGGGTCGCGATCGCGAAGGTCAAGACGGACATCCATCGCGGCCGTGAAGCGCTCAAGCGAGCGATTGCAGGCTTGGTATGAGCCCTATCGATCTCGAGCACCTCGTTGACACTGAGCTGAAGCGGCTGCCGACGCCGCGCGCACCGCGGACGTTGCTGCCGCGCGTGCTCGCCGCGGCGGCGGCGCAAGAACAGCACGCCAAACCGGCGCGTGGCTGGGCGATGTGGCCGCGGGGCTGGCAGTTCGCTGGCGGCGTCGTGGCAACGGTGCTGTTCGTGGGGATTTGGAGGCTGGTGTCGTTCGCGCAGCCGTACATCGCGGACGTGCTGTCGTTCGGCGGGTTCGACCGCGCCGCGTCCTTCGCGCGTAACGCAGACGAGGCCGCCGCTGTGGTGAGGGTGCTGTGGGAGGTCCTGCTGCAACCGGTTGCCACCTACGTTTCGGTTCTCGCGATTTCGCTGGTGCTTGCGTGTGCGCTGCTATGGACAGCGGTCGAGCGCCTTGCCCCCGGAGGGGCACCACAGAGATGAGTCACTTACTTTCGATCCGTGAAAACTCGCGGCGTATCGTGATCGCGCTCGTCGCGCTCTCTTGGGGCGCGCCAGCGGGTGCACAGCCATTCGCCGAATCGAAACTACGTCCGGCACGCGTGGTCAGAGCTTCGGCCGTTGTTGACCGAGGCCTCACGCAGGAGCAGCCAGACGAGGAGCGGATATTTCGATTCAGCCGTCCGATCGTTCGCGTCGGCCAGAACTTCACGCTCGGGCAGGGCGAGTCGGTCCGGGGGATCCACAGCGGCCTTGCTGATATCACCATCGCTGGACAGGTTGACGACGATGTCGTGGTGATTGTTGGTTCGCTGCACTTGATGAGCACAGCCAAAGTCGGTGGCTCTGTACTCGTCGTGGGCGGAACGCTCACGGTGGACTCGGGCGCAACCGTCGATCGCGACCTGCTCGTCATGGGCGGCAGCCTCAGCACGACCGGCGAGTTCACGCCGGGCGGTGAACAGGTGGTCATTGGCAATCTCGCCGTCGCGCACACGCTGCAGGCGTTCGTGCCGTGGATCATGCGAGGCCTGCTGTTTGGCCGCCCCCTGGTTCCCGACATCGCGTGGATCTGGGCCGTCGTGGCGATCTTCTTCTTCATCTACGTGATGGTGAACGCGCTGTTCGCGAACCCGGTGCGCGTGGTCGCCGATTCGGTGACGGCCAGGCCTCTCAGCTCGTTCCTCCTCGGCCTGCTCGTGCTGGTGCTGGCCGTGCCGGCCATCGCGATACTTGCCGCAACGGTGGTCGGTATCGCCATCGTACCGTTCGTGTTGTGCGGTCTGGTGATTGGCGCGCTCATCGGCAAGGCCGGGGTCATGCGGGCCACCGGCCGAAGCGTCGTTCCTGAAGAGGAAGATGCTGGCCGTGTGCGCGCGATCGTCTCGCTGGCGATCGGTTTTGCGGTCCTCACAGTCGCTTACATGATTCCGGTGCTCGGATTCATCACCTGGGCGATCACCGGCGCGATCGGGCTGGGAGGAGCTGCCAGCGCGTTCCGTGGCGCGCTCCGTCGTGAGCATCCGCCCCGGGTTCGTCCGCCCGTGCCGGTTGAACCTGCGCCGATGGCGGAGTCCGTGCCTGCTGGCGCGCCGGAGCCCGCCTACGCGGCCTCGGCCAGCGCGTTCGTGCCGGAGACGAATGCTCCAGTCGACGCAGCAACGGGAGCATCCCTGCCGCCACCGTCGGTTACGGTGCCGACCGACCTCGCTGTCTACCCGAGAGCGTCGTTTCTCGATCGTGTCGCGGCGTTTGCCCTCGACGCGATTCTCGTCGCGATCGCCATCAACCTCCTGGACCTGTCGCGCCACGACGGCTGGTACCCGCTGCTGCTCGTCGCCTATCACATCGCATTCTGGGCGTGGCGGGGCACGACTCTCGGCGGCATCGTTGTCGGCCTGCGCGTGATTCGCGTGCAGGGAACCGATCTGCGCTTCCCCGACGCGTTGGTCCGTGGACTGAGCGGCATCTTCTCGATCGCCGCGGTTGGGATTGGCTGTTTCTGGATGCTCCAGGATCCCGAGAAGCAGATGTGGCACGACAAGATCGCTGGAACACTGGTCGTCAAGGTTCCTCGGCATCTGGTGCTGCCATAAGAGATTGCTGATGGACGATTGCTGATTGTTGATGGAGGACTGCCACGCTCAATCATCGATCAACAATCAGCAATCCTAAAGCTTCATCCATCGCACCACGTTCGGCCGTGTTGCCAGGAATCGCTCGAGGTCGGCGACGGTAATCGTGACGCTGGCGGTATTGAGGTTCGGGTGAAAGATCAGCTTGTCCGCTGAGCGGAGATCCTGGTCGACGATGACGCGCACTTCCTTCGATCCATCGTGCAATAGCCCGAACGGCGAAACCGACCCCGGCGTCACGCCGAAGGTATCCATCAATCGCTCCGGCGATCCGAAGCTGAAGCGATCGTCCCCGATAGTCTTGACCAGCTCACGCAGATCCGCCTGCTTGCTGATCTCGAGGATCACCAGGTATTGGCGGTTGCCCTTCTTGTTTCGCAGGAACAGGTTCTTCACCTGTGTCGCTTTGATCGGCCCCCAATGCACGGCGGCTTCCTCGCCGGTGAAGACCGGCGGGTGCTCGTACTTCTCGTAGCGAATGCCCATTGCATCCAGCGCGTCGTAGACCTTCTGGGGATGAGACATTATTCTATCGGCGGGGTCCCCTGCACCCCGCCTGGATCCCTCCACTGCGCCCTTCGACGAAGCTCAGGGCGTCCCGAGCGCAGGCGAGGGAGGCTCGCGCTCCGTCGCTCGCTCCGTTCCGGTCGCGTCATTCTACTTCTGTCACAATACCCGGATGACGACGCTGACGCCGCGATTTGATGAGGCGGCGCGTTACGCGCGCGAGGTTCACGCGGGGCAGGACCGGAAAGCCACCGGAGTGCCCTATCTCTCGCACTTGCTCGGCGTCACGTCTATCGTGCTCGACGACGGCGGCAGCGAGGACGAAGCGATCGCCGCGCTGCTGCACGACGCCGCCGAAGACCACGGCGGTCGGCGACGTCTCGAAGACATCCGTTCGCGGTTTGGCGATGTGGTCGCAAAGATCGTCGAAGACTGCACGGATTCCTGGGAGACGCCGAAGCCGCCGTGGGCGGACCGGAAACGTGCCTACGCCGAGCACGCGCGTGCGCTGCCGGCGACCAGCCTGCGCGTGTCGGTCGCCGACAAGGTCCACAACACCTACGCAATACTTCGGGATCTCCGCAATGAAGGAGAGCAGGTGTGGGAACGCTTCAGCGCCGCGCCCGATGATGTGATCGCGTACTACCAGTCGCTGGTGCGGTCGTACCGGGAAGCGGGCGGGGGGAAGCTGGTCGACGAACTCGAACGGATCGTGAGGGGGATCGAACGCGAAATGGGGTACTAACGACAGATCACCATCAGCCGACATTCACTGTCACGGTGGAAGTTGTTGACTACGCACTCGCTTCGAGGCGGCTCAATGCCGCATCGATGATCCCGAAGCCCTCCCGCAACTCCGCCTCGGTAATGCACAACGGTGGATTGGTAAAGAAGTTGTGCCACCGCGTGAACGTGTAGAGTCCCAGTTCGCGGAAGAGTGCACCCAACTTCTTCATTTCTGGTGACGCGCCGCCGAACGGCGCCAGCGGCGCCTTGCTCCTCTGATCCTTCACCAGTTCAACGATGCCGAACAGACCGAGGTTGCGATGGGCGCCGACGGTGTGGTGACGCCGCGCCACATCGGTCAGCAGGTCAGTCATGACCGGGCCCAGACGCTTCGCGTTGCCGATCAGATCGTCTTCTTCGTAGACATCAAGTGTCGCGAGCGCGGCGGCGCATGACATCGGGTGACTGTTATAGGTCAGGCCGCCCTGGAATACTGTGTCTCTGAAGTGATCGGCGATCGTTCGCCGGATACCGACAGCACCCAGCGGGAGATACGCGCTCGTCAACCCTTTCGCCATCGTCATCAGGTCCGGCACGACGTTCCAGTGGTTCACCGCGAACCATTCACCGGTGCGACCGAAGCCGGCCATCACCTCGTCGCAGACCATCAGGATGCCGTGCTTCGTGCAGAGCTCCCGCACACCCGGGAGGTAGCCGTCGGGTGGAATCAGGACGCCGTTCGTGCCGCTCACGGTTTCGAGAAAGAACGCCGCAATCGAGTGCGCGCCTTCGAGCTCGATGATCTCCTCGAGCATCGCCAGCGACTGCTCGGCTGAGTCCCATCCGCGTTCGATGCCGTGGTAGGGGTCGAGCACGTGAATGACACCTGGAACCCCTGGCTCGGTGCTCCACCGGCGCGGATCGCCGGTGAGCGCCATCGCGCCGTGCGTGCCGCCGTGATACGAGCGGTATCGCGCGAGGATCTTGTGACGGCCAGTGTAGGCGCGAGCGATTTTCATCGCGTTCTCGTTCGCCTCGGCGCCGCCGTTGGTGAAGAAGAACACGTCGATGTCTCCCGGAGCCAGCTGCGCCAGCCTGGCGCCGAGCTTTGCTCTCGGCTCCGTCGCCATAAAGGGGTTGGCATACGGCAATGCATCGGCCTGGGCCTTGATCGCGCGAATGACCCGCTCGTCGCCGTGGCCGATGTTGACGCACATCAACTGGCTGTTGAAGTCGATGTAGCGTTTGCCCTCCGGCGTCCAGAAGTACACGCCCTTCGCGCGCGCCATGGGAATCGGGTCGACGGCGCCCTGCGCGGACCATTCGAAGAACGTGTGCTTGCGGCACAGATCAACGATCTCGGCGCCCGACATCTCCCCTGCGGTGGTGGTCATGATCCCGCCTGCTTCTCGCTCGTTTCGGCCACAGCGTACCCCTCTGGTGCGTCATGGCCGCCAAAGTACTCCTTCGAGTCCGGCCGCCGGATCTTCGAGTGGGTGACGATGCGATCCCTCCGCAAGCCGCGGAAATCTTCGAGCGACGTCCAGCCGTCGCCGGCATGCCGATCGAGAAACGCCTGCAGGCCGGTGGTGAGATTCTTGATGATGTTGGGCCCAATCGCGTGATCGAGCATGGCGGCGGTGCACACCTGCACCGTGCCGCAGCCGAGCAAGAAGTAATTCAGCGCGTGCGCGAACTCGCCAATCCCGCCAATCCCCGAGAACTGACGGTCCGGGAACGCCTGGGTCATCTGCGAGACTTTCGCCAGCGATTGCGGCAGGATGGCCGGGCCGCCGAGGCCGCCACTCGAGACCAGCCCGTCGACGTTCACTTCGAACTCGAGCGTCTCCGGATCGATCAGCGGGATCGAGGGAAACGTATTGGACGAGGTGATGGCGTCGGCGCCGCCGAGAAAGGACGCGCGCGCCTCGGCGACGATGTCCGTCGTTGACGGCGTGATCTTGCACCACACCGGAACCGTCGCGACCTCCTTCACCACCTGGGTCACGACGGAGATCAGTCCTTCGTCCTTGCCGATATTGGAGCCCATGTCCTTCCGATCCATGTGCGGACACGACAGGTTCAGCTCGAACGCATCGGCACCGGCGTCCTGGCAGGCGGTCGCCAGCGACTGCCAGTTTCGCAGCTCGCGATCGTTGCCGGACCCGGCCATGATCGACACCACCAGGATCCGGTCGGGATGCGCCTGTTTGATCCGGTTGATTCGCGGAATCCACCAGTCGAGCGTCTTGTCGGAAATGAGTTCCCAGTTCCACGATGAGTGCAGCGCCGTCTCGGGCCGCTTCTGAGTCGACAGGTGGTACGAATCGGCTTGCGCGCGCAGGAACTTCGTCTTCGGACCGGCAACGTTCGCGACCGGGTGCAACCCGATCGTCTTCGTGACGACACCGCCCCAGCCGGCGTCGTAGGCGCGGAGAATGTTGCCGTCGGACTCAGTCGGCGGCGCCGAAGACAACAGAAACGGATTCCTGAATCTGAGACCGGTGAACGTCACCGACAGATCAGCAGCCATGCCACCTCCATCACTCCGAGGAGCTGTACCCCTCGGACTCCCCCACACGCGCTCTCGCCAGCTGCTTCGACGGCTCGCTCGGGCGCGTGGCTCGCTTCGCTGCGCTCGCTCGCGTCTTTCCTGGGCGAGCCTGCCTCGCCGGAGCACCGGTCAAATCCGAGGGTGCGAAGGCGCGTCGTTCGCTGCTGTCGTACCAGCGTTGAACCCACTTGTCGTGCGGCGAAACGCGGATTATACGTGCCTTGACACACCTGCGGCGCGGAAATACTGTTGCAGGTTCTCGGGAGGAGCGTCCAATGGGCCGGATCGTGCGCGGCGGATTGATACAGGTCAAGGCAGACATCTCCCTCGAAGGTACCACTGACGACATCAAGCAACGGATGCTCGACAAGCACCTGCCGCTCATCGAGGAAGCGGCTCGGCGTGGAGTCCAGCTCTTGTGCCTCCAGGAGCTCTTCAACGGACCCTACTTCTGCGCCGAGCAGCAGCCGCGCTGGTACGAGATGGTCGAACGGATCCCGGAAGGCCCGACGATTCAAAGGATGCGCGAGGTTGCCAGGCAGCACGGCATGGTGCTCGTCGTGCCGATTTACGAAGAGGAAATCACCGGCGTCTATTACAACGCTGCCGCAGTGATCGACGCCGACGGCACCTACCTCGGGAAGTATCGCAAGCATCACATCCCGCACGTGGGCCCGGGGTTCTGGGAGAAATTCTACTTCCGCCCGGGCAATCTTGGATATCCCGTCTTCAACACGGCGGCGGGGAAAGTGGGCGTCTACATCTGCTACGACCGCCATTTCCCAGAGGGCGCGCGAGTCCTGGGCTTGAACGGAGCCGAAATCGTCATGAACCCGTCGGCGACCGTGGCAGGTTTGTCGGAGTACCTATGGAAGCTGGAGCAACCCGCGCATGCCGTCGCGAACGGGTATTTCGTTGGCGCGATCAATCGGGTTGGGGTTGAAGAGCCGTGGAAGATCGGAGAGTTCTACGGGCAGAGCTACTTCTGCGATCCGCGAGGACAGCTGGTTGCCGTCGGCAGCCGCGACAAGGACGAACTCGTCGTCGCCGATCTCGATCTGGGCATGATCCAGCAGGTGCGGAATACGTGGCAGTTTTACCGGGACAGACGGCCGGAAACGTATGGGGCGATAACTGAAATCTAGCCACTCGCAATTCGCGGTTCGCAATTCGCGATTCGGGGCGCGGTTTGGCTGGAAACTGGAAGCCTGGGAGCTGAGAGCTGGGAGCTCGGAGCTGGGAGCTGGGAGCTGGGAGCTGGGAGCTGGGAGCTGGAAACTAACATTCATGCGCACACTTAAAAACTTCATCAACGGTGAATGGCGTGACTCCACGGGCGGCCGCGTCAAGGACGTGAACCCAGCGGACGTGGATGATGTGATCGCCGAGGCGCCATCGTCGACGGCGGCGGAAGCGGCGGAAGCCTGCGAAGCGGCGGCGCGGGCGTTCGAGAAGTGGCGCAGCACGCCAGCGCCTGTGCGCGGGCAGATCCTGTACAAGGTTCAACGTCGCATGGAAGAGCGCCGGCAGGAGCTGGCCGAGGCGCTGACCCGCGAGGAAGGCAAGAC
>JBKPNQ010000063.1:0-41192 GCA_046732715.1 Acidobacteriota bacterium
ACCCTTGAAGCCAAACAGCTTGGGCAGCTGAGTGCTCGCGAGGTAGAACGCCAGGCCGCTCTTGAAACCGACCAGCACGGTCTCGGAAACAAATGCGATCGCATTGCCGGCACGAACCAGCCACGCGATCCCCGCGATCGCGGCCATGATGAGCGCCGCGCAGGCGGCCATCGCGGCGTGTTTCGCGGGATCACCCGCGCTCAGCTCACCGACCGAGGCGCCGATGAGGAGCGATAACGCCGATGTGACGGTGATGACGGTGTGCTTTGAGCTGCAGAAGATCCAGAACACCAGGCCTGAAAACAAACAGGCATACAAGCCGGCTTCAGGAGGGAGGCCGGCGAGCGAGGCGTCTCCGATTCCTGCCGGAAGCAGGTAGGTGGCGAGGGTGAGACCGGCAATCAGATCGGGCCGGAACCACTCACGCTTGTAGCCGGGCACCCATTCACGTGCCGCGAGCATGATCGTTTCAATCCGTCGTGAGCGCCTAGCCAGAATGGCGGCGCTTCACCTTCAACTGCGCCAGCGACCGCGCGAGCGAGGCATTGACCGAGGCCACCTCTTCGTCCGAGATCTTTTCCTCGAGCCGCGCCGCCGCCCGCCGGCGCGCCTCCTCCACTTTCGCCTCGTCGATGCCGTCGGCCGGGATGGCCATGTCGGTCACAATCGCCACGCTGTCGTGGGTGATTTCGACCAGGCCTTCCCCAACTGCGAGGAACTTCTCCTGCCCCTTCTGGCTGATGACCAGTTCGCCCGGGATGACCCGCGTAATCAACCGGATGTGCTGCGGGTAGACACCCATATCCCCTTCAATCCCGGGGAGCGTGACCATCTCGACGTCCTCGGAGAAGATGGTGGCTTGCGGCGTCACGATACTCAGTCGAAGTGTTTCAGCCATAGCGATTGCTGATTGATGATTGCCGATTGCTGATTGAGTTCAATTCGCGGTGACTTCCTCGATGCCGCCCTTCATGTAGAAGTTGCCTTCCGGCACGTTGTCGTGCTTGCCGTCGAGAATCTCCTTGAACCCGCGCACCGTGTCCGCCACCGCGACCTGTCGCCCTTCCCGACCGGTGAACACCTGCGCCGAGCTGAACGGCTGGCTCAGGAACCGTTGAATCTTTCGAGCACGGAAGACCGTGAGCTTGTCGTCAGGTGACAGTTCGTCCATCCCAAGGATGGCAATGATGTCCTGCAGATCCTTGAACCGCTGCAGGACACCCTGGACACGCCGCGCGACGTCGTAGTGCTCCTTTCCGACAACATCCGGCGCGAGCGCACGCGACGTGGAGGCCAGCGGATCGACAGCCGGGTAGATTCCCAGTTCCGCGATTGAGCGCTCGAGCACGATCGTCGCGTCGAGGTGAGCGAAGGTCGTCGCCGGGGCAGGGTCGGTCAGGTCGTCGGCCGGAACGTAGACGGCCTGGAACGACGTGATCGATCCCTTCTTGGTCGAGGTGATGCGTTCCTGGAGCATCCCCATCTCGGCGGCGAGCGTCGGCTGATAGCCGACGGCGCTGGCCGTGCGGCCCAGCAGCGCCGACACTTCCGAGCCAGCCTGCGAAAACCTGAAGATGTTGTCGATGAACAGCAGCACGTCCTGGTTGCGCTCGTCGCGGAAGTACTCGGTGATGGCGAGACCACTCAAGGCGACGCGCAGCCGGGCGCCCGGCGGCTCGTTCATCTGGCCGTAGACCAGGGCGATCTTGGAGGAGCCGAGATCCTTCTGATTGATGACGCCTGCCGTCGACATCTCATGATACAGATCGTTGCCCTCGCGCGTGCGCTCACCGACGCCGGCAAACACCGATACGCCGCCGTGCAGCTTGGCGATGTTGTTGATCAATTCCATGATGACGACGGTCTTGCCCACGCCGGCACCGCCGAACGCGCCGACCTTCCCGCCTTTGAGGAACGGGCAAATCAGATCGATGACCTTGATGCCAGTCGTCAGCACTTCCGGAGAGGTCGACTGGTCCACGAGCGGTGGGGGCTCCCGGTGAATCGGGTAGTACTTGTCGGCCTTGACCGGCCCGCGTTCATCGACCGGCTGACCGGTGACATCGAACACGCGACCCATGACGCCGTCGCCGACCGGCATTGAGATCGGTCCACCGCTGTCGACGACCTTGTAGCCGCGCTTGATGCCTTCCGTTCCCGCCATGGAGATCGTCCGCACCCATCGATCGCCAAGGTGCTGCTGCACCTCGAGCGTCAGCGACACCGGCTGGTTCTCGACCGTGTAATCCACCTTCAGCGCGTTGTAGATCGCAGGGAGCGCATCCGGGAACTCCACGTCGACGACGGGACCGACAACCTGAACGACTGTGCCCGTATTCATATGTGTCCTATTCCGCCTGCCCGCCGGCGATCTCCAGCAGTTCCTTGGTGATGTTGCCCTGGCGCAGCTTGTTGTACTCGAGCTTCAGTTCCTTGATCAGATCTGCGGCGCTGTCGGTCGCATTCTTCATCGACACCATTCGGGCGCTCTGCTCGCTGGCTTTAGCGTGCAGCAGCACGTAGTAGAGGTAAACATTCAAGTAGATGCCGAGGAGGTAACCGAGCACCTCTTCAGCGCCAGGCTCGAAGACGATTTCATCGTCGGCGGCGTGCGCGTCGATCGGTTCGACTCCGGGAACTCTGAGGCCCTTGATTTCGCCCGCCGGCAGGTACTCGATGATCACCGGCTCCTGTGTCAGCGTGTTCACGAAACGGGTGGCGATGATCTTGACTTCATCGACTTCTTTTTTCACGAACAGGTCGCGAGCGAACGTGGCAATGGCGCGGGCTTCGGCAAAGGCCGGGGAGTCGCCATACGGAAACTCGGCAATCAGTTGGCGCTGCGTTCGAGCGACGAACTGCGCGGCCTTGCGTCCGGCGGTGATGAACACGGTCGATGCCTGATCGAACTGCGACGCCAGACGGAAGACGTTGGTGTTGAGCGCCCCGCACAGCCCCTTGTCGGCCGCCACCAGAATCACCGCGCGTTTTCGGACCGGCCGCACCGCGAGAAGAGGATCGTTGAATTCGCGCATGCGAGAGGTGGCACTGATCTGGATGCGATACAGCAGGCGTGCAAACGGAATCGATGCCGTCGCCGCCAGCTGCGCTTTGCGCATCTTCGACGCCGCCACCATCTGCATGGCCTTGGTAATCTGAGCCGTCCCACTGACGGACTTGATGCGCCTTCGAAGATCGCGGGGACTATTCATTTCAGTTGCCAGTCACCAGTTGCCAGTTCCCAGTCTCCAGTGAGTTCTCAGGTCCACGAGCCAAGCCGCCAGGAACCAAGCGCCAGCGGCCAGTCAGACTGGAAACTGGAAACTTACTTTTTCCATGTCTGCTTGAACTGATCGGCCGCCGCTTTCAGCTCGCCTTTCAGTTCGTCGCTGATCGACTTCTGCGTACCTATCTTGGTGAGCAGCTCGCCGCGTCTTGTCGTCAGAAAGTCGGTCCACTCCGCCTGGTACTCTTTGATCCGCTCGACCGGCACATCGTCCATGTACCCGTTCTGGACCGCCCAGATGACGGCGACCTGGACCTCGACGGGAATCGGGCTGTACTGCGGCTGCTTGAACAGTTCGACAATGCGCTTGCCGCGATCGATCTTGGCCTGCGTCGCGGCGTCGAGCTCCGAGCCGAATTGCGCGAACGCCGCGAGCTCGCGGAACTGCGCGAGATCGCCTTTGAGCTGACCGGCAACCTGCTTCATCGCTTTCAGCTGCGCCGCCGATCCCACGCGTGACACGGAAATTCCGACCGAGATCGCCGGACGGACGCCCTGGTAGAAGAGGTCGGTCTCCAGGAAAATCTGCCCGTCGGTGATCGAAATCACGTTGGTCGGGATATACGCCGAGACGTCACCGGCCTGCGTCTCGATGATCGGCAGTGCGGTCAGAGAGCCGTTGCCGAATTGCTCGCCGACCCGCGCCGCGCGCTCGAGCAGGCGGCTGTGAAGATAGAAGACGTCGCCCGGGTACGCCTCGCGCCCTGACGGCCGTTTGAGCACCAGCGAAACCTGACGGTACGCCACCGCGTGCTTCGACAGATCGTCATAGACGATCAACGCGTCCATGCCGTTGTCCATGAACCACTCGCCCATCGCCGCCCCGGCAAATGGCGCGAGGTACTGGCCCGCGGCGGAATCCGATGCCGGCGACGAAAGGATAATGCTGTAAGGCATCGCTCCCGCTTCTTCGAGCACGGAAATGATGCGCGCGACGGTCGATTGCTTCTGGCCGATGGCGACGTAAATGCAATAGAGCGGACGGTAATCCGTGTCCCCCGCCGCCTCTGCCGCCTTGTTGAGGCGCGCCTGACTGAGGATCGTGTCCAGGCAGATGGTCGTCTTGCCGGTTGAACGATCGCCGATGATCAGCTCTCGCTGGCCGCGCCCGATCGGGATCATCGCGTCGATCGGCATGACGCCGGTCTGCACCGGCTGTCCGATAGGTCGGCGCTTGATGATGCCCGGCGCCAGCTTCTCCACCGGATAGGCTACGGTGCTCGAAATAGGACCTTTTCCGTCGATCGGCTCCCCCAGCGTGTTGACCACGCGGCCAAGCAGTCCCCTGCCGACGGGCACCTGAAGCAGCTTGCCGGTCGCACGGACTTCGGCCCCTTCTTCGAGCTTCGTGTAGTCGCCGAGAATGATCGCGCCCACCTCGGTCTCGTCCAGGTTCAGCGCGAGCCCGGTGATGCCGCCGCCGAAGTCGAGCATCTCGTTGAGCATGACATCGCCAAGCCCCTCGATCTTGGCGACGCCGTCGCCGATCTCGCGAATCGTGCCGACGCTCTGTTTCGCGGTGGCCGTTTTGACGCCAAAGATCTGCGCTTCAATTTCCTGCAGCAGGTCAACCATGTGTCTCTACCTCAGTCTCTCCCTCACGAGGAACACGGCCTCGTGCTCACAGCGAGGACACGAGCGCAGCGAGTCTCGCGCGGATCGTGCCGTCGTACACGTCGCTGCCAACCTTGATGCGAACCCCGCCGATGAGGGCCGGGTTCTGTCCAAACGACGTCGTCAGGTGCGAGCCATACCGGCGGTCCAGCCCGGACTCGATCTCTTTTTGAACGTCATGATCGAGCGGTGTCGCACTCTCGACGACGGCCGTGCGGCGGCCGTATTCGAGACGCAGCAGCCGGTGGAAGGCGGAAAGGGTCTGAAGCGCGCCGCGTCGTTTTGACGAGACGAGTCGCTGCACGACGAGGCGAGCTCGCCCCTCGTCGAGCCTGCCCTCGACCTGGCAGAGCTGAAACAGCTCTCTCGCCGCTTGCCGCTGCTTCCGTGTCCCCTTCATGTCAGGCTCTCGTCCGGCTGGCGGTTACGCCAGCTGGTTCGCCGTCTCCTCCGCCAATCGACGATGATCGTCGGCCGTCAGAATCTTCCCCGTGACCGACGCCGTCGTTTGAACCACGAGGCGGCCGACTTCATGTTTGAGTTCGGCGAGCATCCGGGCGTGATCGCGGTCGGCGGCCTCGCGCGCCCGCGCGAGGATCTGTTCGGCGGCCGCCGTCGCCTTCTTGGTTTCCTCGACCTGCACGCGTGCGGCCGCAGCGCGGGCTTCTTCAATCAGCTTCTTGCCTTCGTCGCCCGCCTTGGCAAGAACCGCGAGCCGTTCCGATTCGATCCGCGCGAGCTCGGATTTGATCTTCTGGGCGTTGGTCAGACCGCTGGCAATCTGCTGGCGGCGGGTGTCGAGGATCTGCAGGATTGGTTTGTACGCGAGCCGGTACAGCGCGATGCAGACGATCCCGAAACTGATGCTCTGAGCCAGCAGGTGCGGCCAGTCGACGCCAAACGTCTGCGCGACTGATTCAGCCTGTCCGCCACCAGTGGCTTGCAGCGCTAGAAGAAGCATGATCGCAACCCCTTCCTCCGCTTTCCTCGTCCCTGCGTTCGATCGTTGCCCGCGCTAGCGGACAAGGAACAGCGCGTAGAAGACGATCGCTTCCGCGAAGGCAATCGAGAGGATGGCCTGGACCATGATTTTCGTGGAGGCGTTGGGATTGCGTCCGACCGCGAGCGACGCGCCCTGCCCGATCAATCCGACGCCAATGGCCGCGCCGAGCGCTGCCAGGCCGACGTGAATGCTGCCGAACATCTCAGCTTCCTTTCTGATCTCACTCCGAGGGGCTTCGCCCCTCGGACTCCCCTACACGCTCTCTCGCTCGCCGCTGCGCCGGCTCGCGCCGTTCGCGTGGCTCGCCGCGCTGCGCTCGCTCGCGCCTTCTCCCGCGCAGCCTGCCTCACCCGGGCCGCGGGTCGTTCCCGTGGTTCACTTTGCTGCGCTCGCTCGTCACCGGCTCCGCCCTGTTCTAGCCTGACCCTTCCGCGTGCGCAGCGCCGTGGTCTTCCTCGTGGTGCTGACAGATCAACAGGGTGAAAACGGCGGTCAACAGCATGAAGACCATCGCCTGGACCAGTCCGACGAGCAGTTCCATGAAATAGAACGGGATCGGGAGCAACCAGCCGAGTCCCGGAACCAGCGTGGACATGGCTTCGAGCATGTTCTCGCCGGCGAACGTGTTGCCGTAGAGACGAAAGCTGAGCGAGATCGGCCGAAACAGGATCGAGATGATCTCGAGCAGGCCGGCGGCCAGGAAAATGATGGCCATCAGCGGCTTCATGAAGCCGGTGGTCTCACCCTTGGCCCCGAACATTTCCTTGGCCATGCCGCGTACGCCGACTTCCTGGAGCGCCCACACGATCCAGAGAGCGAAGAAGATCAGCGCCATCGCAAGCGTCAGATTGAGATCCGCGTTGGCGCCGCGCAGCAGCGGCTCGTCGATCGCGAAACCGTGGTCGGTCTGATGGCCCCAGCCGATCGTGCCGACGCCCGGAATGAGGGCAATCCAGTTGGCGGCAAGAATGAAGATGAAGATCGTGCCAAAGAACCAGAACGTCTTGCGGGTCAGGTGGGAACCGATGATGCTCTCGAGCAGTCCATAGAGGCCCTCAACGAGCCATTCGAAGAGGTTCTGCGCGCCGCTGGGCACCTGGTTCATCTGCCGCGTCGCCAGGCGCGCAAAGAGGATGAGCCCTAGCGCCACCACCCAGGTGAAGATCATCGAGTTCGTGATTGGGAAACCCAGGATGTGGCCGATCTCGACGGCCTTCTGCGACAGGCCTCCCTCGGAAACGGCGTAGAGGTTCATGGTGTGGTGCCAGCGGGCTGACAGCACGGGGCATGCCACCGCAGGATCAGCTGTCGTTGTCCATGCGTGGTCCACGCCCTCTGACGCAAGACCGCATCAGCCCCTCCGGTATGCCGGATTCTTCTCCACGATGCCGGAGAGAAACAGGCGTGACGGGGGGATTCGAGCTGCCGTATGCTCTTGCCAGCTTGGTTCCGCGAGGTCTGGCGGGCACGGCATGTGATCTGCAGCGCCGACGCCGGATATTCGCCTTTTCACGACAGGTCAAAACCTATGACAGCTCGACACAAGACGATGACCGGCGTTCTTCTGTGGGCAGCGGTGGCAGCAGTCTCTCTTCAGGGACAGGGACCCGAAACGTATACGGCAACGGCGTCGGTGAAGACCGCGGGCGGTGCAGCGGCAACGGCGCCGGTCACGATTGTCGTCAGCAGGAAGATGCCAAAGGACGAGTCCGACAAGCTGCTTGCGAGCTTCAAAACCGGCGGAGTCACGGCGTTGCGTTCCGCACTGGGCGGGGTGAAGCCGACCGGATCGATTCAGCTGGGCAAAGGCAAGCCGACGCCGACACGGATGACGATCGAGCGCACAACCGACAAGGGCCGGCTGCTGACGATCGTGACCGATCGGCCGATCCTGTTTCTGGGAAGCGGGCTGCCTGGCGCCAAGCCGAAGCAAGGGTACGACTTCGCCGTCGCCGACCTCGAAGTCGATGCCAGCGGCAAAGGCACGGGAACGCTGGCGCCCGCCGCAAAGATCGCGGTGAAGCAGGACGCGTTCGTCGTCGAGGACTACGGCGCCGAGCGTGTCGAGCTGAAAGACGTCGCCGCCAAGGCGAAAAAATAGTTGAAACGGTGACCACGTGAAGACCAAAGAGTACGAAAAGGAACTCAGGAAGCTGCAGGTCAAGCTCTGTCATCTGCAGCAGTGGGTCAAGGAAAAGGGCCTGCGCGTGGTCATCATCTTCGAGGGGCGTGACGGCGCCGGGAAGGGTGGAACCATACGTGCGCTGACAGAACGTCTGAGCCCTCGCGTGTTTCGCGTGATCGCCTTGCCGGCTCCCTCCGATCGCGAGAAGAGTCAGGTCTACATGCAGCGCTATATGGAGCAGTTTCCCGCACGAGGCGAAGTCGTCATCTTCGACCGGAGCTGGTACAACCGCGCCGGCGTCGAGTACGTGATGGGGTTCTGCACGCCAGAACAGCACAAGCGTTTCCTGGATCTCTGTCCGCAGATCGAGAAGTTCCTCGTCGAGGGCGGAACGACCCTGATTAAGTTGTGGCTGGAAGTGGGCAACGAGGAACAGGAACGGCGATTCCAGGCGCGCATCGAAGATCCGGTCCGGCAGTGGAAGTTGAGCCCCATGGATCTGCCGTCCAGGGAACGCTGGTACGACTATTCGCGCGCCCGCGACCTGATGTTGAAGAAGACCGACACGAAGGTCGCGCCCTGGCACATCGTCCGATCCGATGACAAGAAGACGGCGCGCCTGAACACGATCGCCCACGTGCTGTCGCGGATTCCCTACAAGAAGCTGACGCAGGAAAAAATCAAGCTCCCGAAGCGCTCGAAGAAGGGGGCCTATAACGATACCAAGTCCATCGCGAAACGCCGCTTCGTCAAAAACGTCTATTCCTGAATGACAGCCCGTTGAGCTGATCGTCCGGCGGGCCGGAGGCACTCCGGCGGTGTGGAGTCCTGTCCCACGGCTCGCCTCTCGCTCGATTCCGTCAAGCCGTTTCGGTTCAAGCGGTTGCCGCTTCGACCCCACGTCCGATCGGAGAGTATGGATCTTGCGGTCCCGTCAGAGCGATATCCAGGGGGACTCACGTGAAAAGCCTCGTCCTACCTCTCGCTGCAACGCTGCTGTTCGCATGGTCTGGCCTGGCGCATTGGGAGGCCACCGCCGAGTACGCGGCATCGCCGTCGCAATCCGCCAAAGCGGCGCCCAAGCCTGACGATTTGGACAAGCTGCTCGGGCCAGTTGCGCTCTACCCGGACCAACTCTTGTCGCAGATGCTGATCGCGGCGCAGAACCCGGGGAAGGTCGGTGCGCTCAACGAGTGGCTCCACAGCCAGACGTTGGCTGGCAGCGAACTCCAGGACGCCGCCGGCAAGTCAGGGTTCGATGGAAGTTTCGTGGCGCTCGTCCTCTTTCCTCAAGTCGTGAACTACATGGCGAGCCAGACGGACTGGACGACACGGCTCGGGCAGGCATTCACGAGCGACCCCAAGGGCGTGTTTGCCAGCATCCAGCGGCTGCGGACGAAGGCGAAGGACGCCGGCAAGCTGAAGACCAATCAGCAGCAGCAGGTCGAGACCAAAACGACCTCGTCAGGTGAACAGGTCATCGTGATCGAGCCGTCGAATCCTCAGGTCGTCTACGTGCCCCAGTACAACCCGACGACCGTCTATACCGCACCTACGTCGTCCACGGTCGTCATCAAAGAGGACGACAACACCGAAGAAGCGGTTGCCGCCGGGCTGATCGGCTTCACCGCGGGCATCGCTATCGGCGCCGCGATGGACAACAACTACTACTACGGTCCCTACGGCATGCATGGCGGCTTCTACATGTACAACGACGCGTGGGACGACTGGTACGACGATCGCGAGGATGCGCGGGAAGACTGGTACGACAACCGTGAAGACCTGGCAGAAGAGCGCACCGATCGTGCGAAGAACGCGCAGGAGCAGCGCACCGAGCGAACCGAAACCCGCAATGAGAATCGGCCGGAGACGCAGGCGCAGCGCGACCAGCGCAAGGCCGACGCGCAAGCGAAAGCGTCCCAGGCCAAGACTCCGGAAGCGCAGGCGCAGCGCGACCAGCGCAAGGCGGACGCGCAAAGCAAAGCGTCTCAGGCAAAGAGTAGCGGCACCGCAGCGACCGCGAGCGCGGAGTCGCGCGGTTACACCAGTGGAAACCGCAGTAGCAGCGCCGATCGAAGCGGTACGAAATCGGATGCGTTCTCTGGCTACTCCAGTGGAAAGTCGGAACGCGCCGCCAGCCAGCGTGGTCAGAGCAGCCGCGGCAGCTCGCGCAGCGGCGGGTCGAGGCGACGGTGACCGTTAAGGGAAGAGAGACTGCCATGAAAGTTCGAACCTTCCAGCCTGGTTCCCGAACCGCCGTCGCTGCCGTCGGCCGGGCAGTGTTCTGTGTGGCGCTGGCGGCGGCCCTCTCCTGCAAGGGCGCCGGTCCGAAGGAGTCAGGTCAGCGGACGTTCCAGTCTCCCGAGGAAGCCGGCCAGGCTCTGAACGACGCCGCCAAGGCGCCGACCGAAGACAAGCTGTTGGCGATCTTCGGACCGGCTGGCCGGGATCTGATCGACGCGTCGGATCCGACGGCGAGCCGCCACAATCGCGACGTCTTCACCGTGGCCTTCAAGGAAAGCGCGCGGTGGGTCGATCAGGGATCGAACAGCAAGACGCTGGTGATCGGCCATGAGGCGTGGCCATTTCCCGTGCCGTTGGTGAAGGACGGAGACGGCTGGCGATTCGATACGGCGGCCGGCAAAGAGGAAGTCGTCGCGCGCAGGATTGGCAAAAACGAGCTCGCGGTGATCCGGATCTGCCAGACCTACGTCGCGGCTCAACGCGTTTACGCGAAGTACCCCCACGACGGCAAACCGGCCGGCATTTACGCGACGGCGTTTCGCAGTAATCCCGGCCAGCAGAACGGATTGTACTGGCCCACCTCGCACCGACAACGACGCAGCCCGTTCGGTGATCTGGTTGCGGAGGCCGCAACCGAAGGACGGGACCTGGGACAGCAGCAGCCGCCGGCACCGTTCCATGGTTACTACTTCCGAATCCTGACCGCGCAGGGAGCCGCCGCGCCCGGCGGCGCACAGGACTACATCGTCAATGGGGCCATGTCGAAAGGCTTTGCCCTCGTTGCCTGGCCGGCGCAGTACGACGCCACGGGAGTCATGACGTTTCTCGTGAACCAGGACGGCACCGTGCGCGAGAAGGATTTGGGAGCCGACACCGCGGCTGCGGTGAGAGCCATGACCACGTACAACCCCGAGGGCTGGGAGGCAGTGCGGTAGCGGCGTTACAGGAGATTTCCTTTCCGCGGTGGCGGAAGCCGGGCCGATGAAGAGAGAACGCGTCCTCGATCCAATCGCGCGCGTCTCCGAAGTGCTCTTCGGCCTGATCATGGCGCTGACCTTCACCGGAACGCTCAGCGCCGCGACGGCAGACCGCGAGGAGGTTCGCACCCTGCTCATCGGCGTCATCGGCTGCAACATCGCCTGGGGCCTGGTCGATGCCGTGATGTTCCTGATGAGCGCGCTCACCGAGAGGGGCCACGGTCTGATGACGATTCAGGCCGTGCGACGCGCGGCGACCCCCGATGCCGCATATCGCGTCATTACCGGCGTCCTTCCACCGATCCTTGCGTCGTTTCTTCAACCGGGCGATTTCGAGCGAATGCGTCAGGGACTGGTTCGAATGGAACAGCTGCCGGCCGCTCCGTCGCTGACGAAGGACGACTGGGTCGGCGCGCTCGCGGTCTTCCTCCTTGTGTTTCTGTCGACCTTCCCGATCGTGATTCCCTTCCTCGTTTTCGGGAACGTTCGCTTTGCGCTGCGTATCTCGAACCTCGTTGCGCTGGTGATGCTGTTCATCACCGGGTCGTGGCTCGCGCGGCACGGCGGACACCATCCGCTGTGGACAGGCCTCACCATGGTGACTCTCGGCGTCGTCCTCGTCGGTATTACGATCGCGCTCGGTGGCTAGCGCGCGCTGGTGACCGGCGCTCTGAATCCCGCAATCACGTAGACCAGCGCCCTGACGGGAATCCCCTGCACTTTGGCCGGCCGGAAGTGCCACTGACGCACGGTGTCGCGCGCGGCATCATCGAATGGCGGCGCGGACGCGATCACGCCGACGTCATCGACCGAGCCGATCGCACTGACGTGCGCCTCGAGGAGGACGACGCCGCCACCGAACGCGGTCGGTGGATAGGGCGGCATCGTGGTCGCCGCTGGAAAAGGCGACGCGTCCGATCCCGAAGCCAGATCCTTCGGCGTTTCGCCGAGCGTGGGCGTGTTCATCGTGGGCGGACGAAACAGCGCGACGACGAGCACGGTTGATTGAACCGCCGCACGCGCGATCGAACCACCGGCCCGCGCGGCGTCACCGGCGACGACTTCTCTGGCTGGGAAGAATTTCCAGTCGCGTACCGCGGCCGTGACGAATTCAGTGAACGGCGGCGTCGTACGCAACGGGGTCGCGCGCGTGACGCGGCCGTCATCGCTGACGTCGAGCTCGACGCGGACCTCACCGCCGCCGACGGCGGTGACGGGAATCGGCGGAACCCTCCCGTCGCGCAGCCGCGCCGGCGTATACGCCTCCTCCCGCTGCGCGCCAACGACCAGCAGCGCGAGTGCACAGAACAGGCAGAGTCTCAGCATCTGATTGAGCCGATTCTCACTTTTAACTTTTTACTTTTTACTTCAAAAACTGTACGCCACGTACGCCATCCCGTAGGCGAAATTCTTGGTGCGGCCGCTGAACTGCTGAACCGCCTTCCCCGGATCGGCATACGCGGCAAGCACGCTGAGCGTGAAGTTCGAATTCATCTTCCAATCAGAGTACGCGTCCATCTCAAAAGCCACGTCCTTGGCTGTGACCTGGGGGCCGAGCGCTTCCGGATGGTCCAGGGTGAACTTGTAGAACATCAGCCCACCGCTGATCGCTTCGCTCGGCTCGACGTGCGCTCGAATGAGATGTGAGGTCAGGTTGGAATTGGACAGGAAATACTCGCCGGCGATTTCACCCTGCCACCAGGTGCCCCAATCATGGAACCCGAGGAAGAGCGGGTCAAAGGACTCGTGGGCGGCCGTTGTCGGATCGTCACCCTGGAAGAAGGCGTAGCGATAGGACAGCTTCGGCGTCCACGTCGATTCGCTGAACTGGTAGCCGGCCTGGAGCGTCCATGCGTTCGAGTCGAGCGCCTCTCCGTTCCGCTCGGATGCATATTCGAACTCCACTGACAGATCGGGTTGCGTTGATATCGGGGCAACATACGCGCGTAGATTGAAGACGTCGAGACCGTCGCGTTCTGGTTTGACGTCGGGATGGGCAAACACCTTCAAATACGTCGCGCCGATCGTCGAATCTTCGCCGAGTGAGTACTCGTAGTTGATGCCCCACAAGCGGCTTCCACTGTCGTTTTCCGGCAGTTCATCCTTGTCCAGATAGAAGCCTTCGACGGTGTGCGCCCCCGGCTTGAAGCGCCCAATGGCCGCAAGCTCGAACGCTTTGCGCGCATTCGTCCAGTAGCCGCCGCGGCTGCCCCCTTCCGATGCGCCGTCATAGAGAAGGAATCCGTGTCCGACGTGGTACTGCTCGCGGCCAACCGAGAAGTCGAGCGCGTTTTCGCCAATCGAGAAGGCCTTGCCTGAGCGCCAGCCGACGTAGAGGTCTTCAGGGCCGAACGACGAGACATCTCGACCGAACACGTCCGGCACCGAGCCGTAAGTCCGTTCACCGACGGCGCTCAGCTTCCCGTAGATTTCACTGCCGTCGCCGCTCCTGTGACTCGCCGAAAGTGCCGGCTTGACGTAGCCTTCGAACCACTGATCGCTGAGGTTTTCGTTCGTGCCCGGGTCCTTCGGGTTGAGGAAGAGCGAGTTCGCGAACCCGAACGTCCCCCACCCCGCGTCGAAATTGAACGTCCATTTGATTGAGTGTGGCAGCCCAGTGGATCGTGCATCCTGAGTGTTCTGGGCTGCCAAGAGATCGCTGACCGCCTCCCGCTTCCCGCTTCCCGCTTCTGCGTTGGTGCTGGGAGCTGGAAGCTGGGAGCTGGAAGCGATCATTGCCTTCGAAGCATTCGACTGGTCCTGTGCGAAGGCGGCCGAGGGTGGGAGCATGACGCACGCAGTCAGCGCAGCGGAAAGCGTCAGCCGATTTGGCATGATCGTCGCGCTCACGGAAGTGCAGGTCGTTTGCCAGGCGCCCCACCGCGTCGACACCAGGCGCTAAAGGTCTGGACGGCTGTCGTTTGCACGGCTCGGCTTGCCAGTGGTTCAGTGCAGTGTCCGGGACGGGCGCACGGAATCTCGGACCACCTCCGGGATGATGGGCTCTGCCTGCCGTCCTGTCTCTCGAGGATCGCCGATGACTCGACACAGGCGCTTGATGCTCGCCGGCGTGCTCCTCCTGCTCCTCGCCGGGGCCGATGCGCACGCCCAGGCACCTGGTACCTCCGCCGCGGCGCAACCCGCACCAGCGCCGCCCGCGCCAACAGACCCGTTAGGCCGTGACACGCCCAGGCGAACCGTTCTGAGCTTCCTCGATGCGGGCCGCAACAACCAAGATCAGCTTGCGGCGCAGTTTCTCGACACGCCGCTGACGGGGGCTGCGGCCGCGGTCCTCGCGCACCAGTTATTCATTGTCCTGGATGCCCGGCTCCCCGCAACGTTGACGCAGCTCAGCGACGTCGCCGAAGGATCGCGTTCAAATCCGCTCCTGCCCAATCAAGAAGTTGTTGGAATCGTCAGCAGCGCTCAGGGAGACATCGAGATCGCGCTGAAACGGCTACCGGGCAAGAATGCGACGCCGGTCTGGCTGTTTTCGCGCAGCACACTCGAATCGATTCCCGCGGTCTACGAGGAGATCACTCAGCGTCGAAGCAATCGCCCGCTCTACCAATTCCTGGCTGAGCGAATCGGACGCGTCCGCGTCCTCGAATCGCTGTCCGTCCTGTTTGGCCTGGTCGCGTTCTACGGCTTGACGCTGATCTTGAACCGGGTTCTCTCCGGATTTCTTGGTCGGGTGTGGCCCGGCGCATTCAAGACGGCCAGGTCCGCGGGGCGCAATGTTCTGCCGCTGCCCGCGCGCCTGCTGGTGATGGCGCTCGCCGGCCGCTGGGTGCTCGACAGCCTGTCGCTCTCGCTCTTCGTCCGGCAGTTCTGGACCAACGTCGCTCGCAGCGTCACGATTGCCTCGGTCGTGTGGCTGCTCATCCTGCTCAACGGGGAAATCGAGCAGTACGTCATCCGCCGTTTTCCTCCGTCGCAGGCAGGCGTCACGTCGCTCCTGCGGATTGTCCGGCGGGTTGGCGACGCGGTGGTGATATTTCTCGGGCTGCTCGCGTTTCTGCATCTCTTCGCCATCGACGCGACACCGGCGCTCGCCGGCCTGGGCGTTGGTGGTATTGCCGTCGCCCTCGCCGCGCAGAAGACGCTGGAGAACGTCATCGCCGGCGCGTCGCTCATCTTCGATAAGGCCGTGCGCGTCGGCGACACGTTGAAAATCAACACCGTCGTCGGCACGGTGGAGCACATCGGGCTGCGCTCAACCTGGATTCGCACGCTCGACCGGACGGTGATCAGCATCCCGAACAGCCAGATCGCCAACGCCAGCATCGAGACGCTGTCGGTGCGAGACAAGTTCTGGTTTCATCCCGTCGTCGGACTTGTGTACGAGACCACACCGGCGCAGTTGCATGCCGTGCTCAGCGGGATCCGCCGGGGGCTCGAGGAACATTCGCTGGTCGACCGCGAATCAGTTCGCGTGCGATTCCTGCGGCTCGGAGCGTTCTCGCTCGATGTCGATGTGTCCGCCTATTTCTTCGCCCGCGACTGGAATCATTTCATGGAGATTCAGGAACAGCTGCTGTTCACGGTGACGGAGATTGTGGCGAAGGCGGGGACCCAGTTCGCGTTTCCATCACAGACCATGTATCTCGCGGGGACGCAAGCGGCGGGTGCGGCGCCAGACATCCTGTCTAAGAGATGAATCGTGGATGGAGTGTTTCAATGCCACAGCGAACGTTTCCAGCCATCATCGTTCTGGTGCTCGTCTCGGGCGCATCAGCGCCGGGACAGTCCACCAGCACTCCCGGCAGCCAGCAACCAGAACCGATCAATCCAACTCAGGAGATCGCGAAGGAGCAACCTGAAGGGCCCGCGATTATGGTCGGACCGACGCAGATCCGAATTGGTGGCTACCTTGGCTTGACCGGAATCTTTCGCTCCACCAACAGTGGAGGCGGTCCTGGCACCGACTTCGCCGCGATCCCCTACGACGACACCGCACAAGGACACGTGTCGGAGACCAGGCTGTCGGCACAATCGTCGCGGCTGTCGATTCGCGTCAACGCGCCAGCAAGCCCGGGACGGCCGGCGCTGGCTGGATATTTCGAGATGGACTTCGCGGGATCGACGCCGGGGAACGTGGCGGTCACGAGCAGCGGATACGGTCTCCGCCTGCGGCACGCGTTCGGGGAAGTCCAGCGCGGGAGATTTCTCATCGCCGCTGGCCAAGCTTTTTCGCTGATGACCCCGGCGAAACGGCTGCTCTCTATTTGGCCGTCCGATTACGACATGTCGCAGGCGGTCGACATGAACTACGTGTTGGGCATGGTGTGGGGCCGGAGCCCTCAAGTCAGATTCACCTACCGCCCGGCACCCTCGTTCAACTGGTCGTTCTCAGTCGAGAATCCGGAACAGCAAATCCAGGATGCCGTCACGCTGCCCGCGTGCTGCGCTGACGATCTGGCGGCTCAATACAACATTGGCGGCAACGGGGTCAGCGTTCCCAACCTGATGCCCGACATCGTGTCGCGGATTGCTTACAACCACGGCAACGAGTTTCACCTCGATGCCGGCGGCGTGGTCCGCGCCTTCCGCCACTCGCTAAAGCCGTACATCGACAGCGTCCACCAGGCCGGAGGCGGCGCCAGCGTCAACGGGCGCGTCAACGTCGGCGCCGGCACGCGGATCATCGGGCAGGTTTCGTACGGCGCCGGCATGGGCCGCTACATTGGCGGCCTCGTCCCCGATGTCAGCATCAGCGCTGACGGCAACATCCATCCGATACGGACGACGTCGTGGGTCACGGGAGTTGAACAGACGGTCAGGCCGAAACTATCGGTGTCCGGCTATTACAGCGGCGTCCGCACCGCCAACAGCTACTCACAGGACATCGACGGCTCGTTCATCGGCTTCGGCTTTCCCGGCTCCGGTCGTTCGAACAACAAGCGGCTTCACGAGATCACCGGCGTGGTGGCGGTGCAGCGATGGAGTCTTCCCGAGGCGGGGTCGTTTCAGTGGAACAGCCAGGTCTCTTGGCTCGAGCGCTCCCCCTGGTCTGCCGACGCCGGCCCTCCATCAGCATCGGCGTTCATGTTCCTGACGCAGATCCGCTACAACCTTCCGTGAGCCGCCGATCGCGACGGCGACGACGCCGCAAGGAATACGCATGACAAAGGGGTTCGACATCCTCCGGGACAAGTCCCGCTACAGGTCGATTGGATTCACTCGGCAGGAGCGCTTGCGTCTGCGACTGCAGGGTCTCTTGCCGCACGTGGTCGCGACCGAAGCGCAACTCGTCGATCGCGCGATCCGTGAACTCCGACAGCTGCCACGCGATCTCGATCGCTACATGGCGCTGTCGTCGATGCAGGAGCGCAACGAGCACCTCTTCTACCGGACCATCCTCGATAACCTGGAAGAGGTGCTGCCGTGGATCTACACACCAACGGTCGGTGAGGCGTGCCGTGAGTTCTCTCATATCGCGCGCGAGCCGAAGGGCTTCTTCATCACGCCCGATGACCGGGGACGAATCGAGAAGATCCTCGGCCACTGGCCGCACCGCGATGTTCGAGTCATTGTCGTCACCGACGGCCAACGCATTCTCGGGCTCGGGGATCTCGGCGCCAACGGCATGGGAATCCCGGTCGGCAAGCTCGCCCTCTACACCGCATGCGCGGGCATTCCGCCGCAGCACTGTCTGCCGGTCATGCTCGACGTCGGCACCAATAACGCCGCCCTTCTTGGCGATCCTCTCTACATCGGGTACCCGCGCCGCCGGCTGAAGGGAACCGCGTATTTCGCTCTCGTGGACGAGTTCGTGCGCGCGGTGCAGAAAAGATATCCGCACGCGTTGATGCAATTCGAAGACTTCCTGACCCCCGACGCGTACGCCCTTCTGAACAAGTACCGCGATCGAGTGCTCTGTTTCAACGACGACATCCAGGGCACCGCTGCCGTCGTCCTTGCGGGCGTGTATGCGGCGACGCGTCTCATCAACACGCCATTTCGTGAGCTGCGCATCATGTTCCTGGGTGCGGGATCGGCGGCGACTGGAATCGCCGATCTCATGGTGTCCGCTCTCGTCGATGAAGGGCTGAGTCAGGCGCACGCCCGCCGACAGTTGTGGTTCGTCGATGTGAACGGACTGGTGACGAAGGACCGAACGGATCTGCTTCCGCACAATCGTCCGTATGCCCACGCACACGCGGCGCTGGGCTTCGCCGCCGCGGTCGACGTCATCAAGCCGCACGTCCTCATCGGCGCCACCGGGGCACCCGGCACGTTCACGCAGGATGTCGTCGAGCGGATGTCGGCGCTGAATCCACGCCCCGTTTTGTTCGCGCTCTCCAATCCCACGTCGCGCGCCGAGTGCACGGCCGAGCAGGCGTACCGCTGGAGCGGCGGCCGCGCCGTCTTCGCAAGCGGGAGTCCCTTCGGCTCCGTGGCGTATGAGGACCGTCAGTTCCGTCCGGGGCAGGGGAACAACGCGTACGTGTTCCCCGGTATCGGCCTCGGCGCGGTCTTCTGCCAGGCGCGTCACCTTCCCGATGAATTGTTCCTGATCGCAGCTCGTACGCTGGCCGGGCTCGTGACCGCACAGGATCTCGACAGCGGCGCACTCTTTCCGCCGCTTCGTGACATCCGTCGAATCTCGTTGGCGATTGCCGTCAACGTCGCCGAGTGCGCATACAGCCGCAGTCTCGCCAGGGCCAAACGGCCGCGGAACCTGCCACAGGCGATCGAGCGCGTCATGTACAAGCCGTGATCGGCTACGAGCCGACGCGACGCAAGCTCGCTGGATGCCGGTGAAGCGCGGCCGAGACCGCGCGGCGTATGCCTATCGCTGTGGCGTGGGTGACTTCTTCGCCGGAGGTGTCGGCTCGGGCGGCGGCTGCGGGCGTGTCTCAAAGCTGCCGCCGAGCGCAAGATGCAGGTTTACTCGCTGGACGCGCTGCTCGGACTGCATCCGGACGACTCCCGCTCGTGTGGCGTTCAGCGCGAGTTGCCGTTGCGACACGTAACGGAGATCGGTGCTGCCCACTTTGAATTGCGTTTGAACGATCTCGTAGGCGCGCTGGTTGTCCGCGAGGGTTTGCGCCAGGATCTGCTCACGTTCCCGCGCGGCGTTCTCAGCCGACAGTGCGCTCTCGACGTCGCCAAATGCCCGCAGGCCAACCTGCGCATATGCGGCGACCGCCTGCCTCTGTTCTGCCGTGCGGATCTGGACCTGTGTCTTGAGCGCGCCGCCTCTGAAGAGTGGCATAACCAGGCTGGCGCCGTAGTTCCAGACCGGATTGTCGCGATCCTTCAGAAAAAACAGATCGCTCGAGATCGCGCTGAGGCCTCCGGTCAGCGAGATCGTCGGCAAGCGGGCGGCTTTCGCCTCATGCACTCGATTGAACGCGGCAGCCACGCGTCGCTCAGCGGCGATCACATCAGGACGACGCTCCAGCAGCATCGACGGTAATCCGGCAGGCACCTGAGCGGGCTGACCGGGCAACTGCGCCGTCACCGCAGCCGCAGCCGCAGGATAGTGACCCATCAGCAATTCCAGCGCGCGAATCGCGTTGTCTCGTGAGAGCTGAAGCTCGCGGAGCGTATCCCTGTAAGTGCCGACGTTCGCTCGCGCAATGTAGACGTCTTCGTCATTCCCGACGCCGACGCGCGATCGCGTTTCCGCGAGGCTGACGAGCTGATCGCCTTCCTGGATTGACGCACGCGCGACCTCAGCCTGCAGTCCCGCCTCCGTGGCCAGGAACCAGGCCTTCGCAACCGCCGCCGCCATCGACTGACGCGCGTACTCGAAGTCCGCCTGCGCCGATCGCGCGTCTTCTCGCGCCGCCGCGCGGCCGTATCGCACGCGTCCCCAGAGGTCCATTTCCCAGGATGCCCTGAGGATGGCGCCGGTGAGGCCCGTGCCGTCCCCGCCCAGGCCACCGCCACCCTTCGCGAGCACATCGACCGACGGATACAGCTGCGCACCAGCCAGCTTCGCGTACAGCATGGCTTGCTCCACGCGTGCAGCTCCGACACGCAGGTCGGGGTTGTTCGCAATCGCTTCGGCCACGGCGGCGGTCAGCTGATCATCGTGGAACGACGTCAGCCAGTTGTCGGTTATCTCGCCGGCGCCCGACGGGCTGACCCACTTCTCAGGGACGGCAACCTTCGGCATCGACTCGGTCTTGATCGTCGGCGCGTCCGGTGGGTTCTTCAGACGGATGCAGCCGGACCAGAGCAGCGCGCATACGGCGAGCGACGCGGCGAAACCAGATCTCATTCCTCGTCTCGTTTGCCTTTCCGTTCCTTGTCCGCTTCTCTTACTGCTCGCGGGGCCCCACCCCCGCTCGCTCTCGCTCGGCGACTTCGCGCCTCGCTCGGGCCGCAGGCGCTTTCCCTTGTCAGTGCCCGATGTGGATGCTGTGCTTGATGATGATGTAGTCGAGATACGACGCTACCCGCAGCAGCACCTTCCGGACGATGTGAACCAGTGCGAGATGTTCGGTGTAAATGGCGGCGGCGCCGCGCGCCCCGGCGGCCATGAACACACCTTTGTCCTTCTCGTCGACCACCACCTTCACGGGGAACCGGCCCGGCGGGGGGACGAACGTCGTCTTCGGCAGATCACCTGAGGCCTCGATCTGCCCTTGCCCCTGTGCCCAGATGATGGAATCCACATGCCCCTTGATGACGCGGCCGGGCCACGTATCCAGGGTGATCTCGACTTCGTTGCCCTTGTCGACCTGGTGCAGCTCGTTCTGGCCGAACAACGCGAAGATCTGATACTCGTTGTCGACGAACGTCATGACTTCGTTGAACGGCATGCCAGCGACGAAGAACCCGGGACGCAGCATGACGTTCACCATCGTCCCGTTGCCCGGTGCAACGACCGTGGTCTGCGACAGGTCCCATTTTGCTGTCTCGAGCTGCGCGCGAGTGGTGCTGACCGCCGCCTCGGACTCCATCACGTTTGCCCGCGCCGTGGCGATCTGGGCCTTGACCTGGGCGACCGAGGCGAGGTCACCGTGCACGCGTCCGTCCAGCTTTGCGCGCACCTGCTGCTCGGCGGCGCGTGCCGCCGCGACCTGGGCGGTCAGCTCGGCGACGTTTGTCTGCGCCTGCTCGAGATCGAAACGGTTGCCGGCACCTGCGGCCACGAGTTCTGTATTCTGCGCGACCCGCTTGCGTGCGAGCTCGAGCGACGCGGTGATTCTCCCGATGTCGCCGACGGCCTGGTTCAACTGCTCGTGCAGCTCTTTTTCGCTCGACTGAGCGTCGGCCAGCTTCGCCTGGGATTCAGACAAGCGCTGTCGATCGGCGTTCACTTTCGCCTCGTCCGACGAAAGCTTCGCTTCGAGCGAGTGCACCTCGTTCTGATAAGGCGTCGGGTCGATGCGGAACAGCATGTCCCCCTTCTTGACCGGACGATTGTTCTCGACCCCGACTTCGATGACGCGCCCGCGCACCTGGGACACAATCGGCACGACGTAGTTCACGACCCGGACGTCGCTCGTGGTCGGCGCGAAGATGTTCAGCAGAAGCAGCATCGCCGCGATGGCGACGACGGGAAAAATCGCGACGGCCACCTTCCAGGGCGTGGTCCACGGCAGCAGCTTCAGCTTGATGAAGATCAGCCAGACGAAAAACGAATAGATGCCGAGGAGCAGGATTTCCATTACCGGGCTCCCTGTCCGGAGAACTTGGACTCAAGCGCCTCGAGATCGGCGCGGAGCTTTGAGAGGTCGGCGTCGGGAATATTCTGGGCCTCCAGCCGTGCGAGCCGCTCCTGCAGCCCCGGTGTTCTCTGACGCAGGTTCAGTCCGCCTGCCGCCGCGCCTTCGACCTCCTCGTCCTCGTGCTCGTGCAGCTTGTCCGTCCCGTACGCCATCTTGTGCAGCACGGGCTTCGAGTACGCCCAGATCCACGCAAGCGGCCAGAGCAGCCCGCCGAAGACCAGCGACAACAAACACAACGTGCGGATTGCCTCGAACTGTGGATGGTTCCGTTTGTGCGCGATTTGTTCCGGCAGGATGTGAACCATCCAGAAAAGCACGATCAGAACGACCGGAACGATGAACAGGATGAAGACGGCGAGAAACGTGGCGAGCTTGTCTTCCGCCTCGGGCGAGAGGAATGAGGCATGGGCCTCCCGGGACGTGGCGAGCAGGATGAAGACCAATGCGGCGACCAGTCGAGCGGCAGACCGTGCGCCTCCAATCACGCGCTGTGAATCCATCGTCATGACCGCGCCCTCGCGTTGCGAACCTCGTGGACGTCGTAGAACCCTGCCGAACGTGGCAGACCTAGCAGAAGCCGAAGAGCACCTGCCGTGCCATGGTCTGATGCCGGATGGCGGCCGTAAATCGCTGGTGGACAGGCACGTACGGCGGGACGCGTCGTTGAAATCCTCCGGTAGTTTGGGCGGGTCTACGGGATGCCGGAGGGAGAAGTCGGGGATCCTGGATACGGTCGGATCCCCGGTACGCGCGTGGAGATCTACGGCCGCACGTTGACGGCAGCCGTCAGCTGAAACGTCAGCCGGGTCTCGGCGGGCAGCTTCAAGTGTTCCTCGCCGCCGCTGGCCACCACGGCGCCGGTCGCGCCGCCGACGGCGGCACCGATTGCCGCGCCTGATCCACCGCCCGCAATACCGCCGACGATGGCGCCGAGGCCCGCACCTCCGCCGACTTTGCGTGCGGTCTTCTTGCCTTCTCCGCCGCCCTTGGTTTCGACGTAGGCAGTGGACACCTGATACACGTTGCCGCCAAAGCCGACGGAGTTCATCTTCAGGGAAATCTTGTCACTGCCTTTCATTTTCCCTGACTGCTGGACCGCAACTGCCTGGAGCTCCGCGGTGGCGCCGCGCGGAATGACAATCGATCCGTTCATCATCACCGGATCGTCCACGATCGCCTTGAACGACTGACCCGCTTTCGACGCATCGACGTCAATGCCCTGCGTCAGGCGGACGTTGATGGCCGTGCCCGCGGGCACCTGCACTGGCTTGGGTCGCGTCGCGGGGTTGGGCGGAGGTGGCGGCGGGGGGGGCGGCGTACGCGCGGTGAACTCGACCGAAACCGCCTCACCGATCGGAACCTCGGTGACTTTCCCGTTGTCGAGAAGAATCCGGACCGCTTTGCTGTCGGCGCCGACGAACATCCCCTCGATGACTTTTCCCGACTTCAACTTGACGCGATCGGCCGACAGGGACACGCCTGCCACCAGCACGATCAGCGCGGCGATCCAATGGGTGCGTCGATAATGCATGGACGGCTCCTGTTACTTGGCGATGGGCAGCGCGGCCGAGATCTGCAAATCGATGATCAGCTGCAGCTGATGCTCGACCTGCAGATAGCGCAGCGCCGTTCGAGGGGATAGCGCCTTCTTGACGCGATCGTAGTACTTGGCCTTGACCGCCTGGCGGCGCGCCTCGAGGTCGAGCGCTTTCGTCGCGATCTGATCGGCAGCCGCGTCGGTCAAGTTGTCGTAGTGGCTGGAGAAATCGCCGATTAACGCCACCCGCTCGTCGCCAAGCTTGGACATCTCCGCGTCGTACTCGCGGTAGATCGGCCAGAACACCTTGTCCTCGGCTTCGGTAAACCCCATCACTTCTGTGAGGATGGCAACCTTTTCCGCCCGCACGTCGCTGCGAAGCAACTCGGCGTACGCGGCCAGATTGGTCGTGCGGGTCTCCCGGTCAGTCGCGGCCGGGGACTGCACGTGCACGACCAGACCGCACAACATCAACAGCGTCACCGTCGCGAACGTCCGTCTCAACACGGCAGTGCCCTCCAGGTTTCGAGTCGCAAGCAGGGACTAACCCTTCTTGATCGGCGGCGGGTAGTTCTTGAAAATCTTGTTCACCGCGTTGGTGATGTTCTTGTCCCGCTTGTCCGGCTTCGCGTTCACATCGACCCCTTCCTTGGTCGCCATCCCGCGCCACAACATCTGACCCTTCGCAGCGTCGGCCACATCGATCACGAGCGTGCCGATGAGGATGTCCCGCACCTGCGTCGTCGTCGTGCCGCCGCCCCAGCCTCCGCCGTAGCCCCACCCATAGGGTCCGTAGCCGCCGCCGTAGCCTGAGCTGAAGGTCGAAATGTCTTTCTGTTTGTCGAAGGCGACGTGGTAGATCACGAACACGTCTGGCTTGTCGCTCTTGGTCAAACCCTTCGTGGCGAGCGCCGAGTCGATCGCACCGACGATGCGGTCGTCAATGAGCTGCTGGCCGACTTTGGTTCCGTCCTTGTGTGCGTAAGTCTTGAAGGCAGCGAAGTTCGCGGTCTTGTCGAAGTCGTAGCTGGTTTTCTGCGCTATCACGAGCGCGGGCAACAGACATACGAGCGTCACGATGGAGATCACGAGTTGCTTCTTCATATTCGACTGTTCCTTTCGGTCGACAGGTTTTGTTTGCCAAGACCGTTCTGCAACAGTCAAGCCGTTTGGAATTGCGCCCGGCAGCACGCACAGCAAGTGAAAGTGCCCGATACCACCACTCGGAACGGTCCGCCATTCCGGAGGCACTCCGGCGACTTGGAGACGCCTGACCCTCGCTGGTGAATGGATTGGGCCCAGGACCGGCGCGATCGCGTCGCGGTTCGCCACATCCGCAATCACCCGTGCGTCGGCACAGTCTCTGCTCTTGCAGAAGCACCTGCTGGTGTTTGCCAGCATTTCCGACATCGCTGACGGCGCGACCCACGACATTACGTGGGATCCCCCGGCAGGCCGGTGGGAGGGCACGACGGATCATGCCGATCGACATGAAGCCGGAAGGAAAGAACGTCTACCTTCTCGAGATGTGGGGGCAGGTCAAGAAGGCGGAGTTTCAGAAGTGCGAGCAACGGCTGGCCGGGGAAATCGCCCGGGTGGGGCCGGTCAAGCTGCTGTTCAACCTCGCGGGATTTGAAGGGTGGGAGACGCGCTCCGACTGGAACGATCTGAAGTTCTTCATCCAGCACGGCGACAGCATCGAGCAGATCGCGATCGTCGGGGATGACAAGTGGAAGAACCAGGCCATGATGTTCGCCGGCGCCGGCCTGCGCAAGGCGCCGGTGGAATATTTCCCGGAAGCCGATCTCACGAAGGCACGCACGTGGCTCTCCTTGTGATCGAGCGGAATGTCGTAGCGATTAGCCGGCGCGAGCGAACGAGCGAGCGCTGGCAGGCGCTGGGGGTGGGCCCCCAGCGCAAACAAAGAAATGCACTCGGTCGCGTATCAGGAGGATCGAGAGTGAAGAAACATCAACGCCGCCATGCGGCAGCCGCCGTTGTCGCCGCCATCAGCCTGCTCCTACAGCCGTTGACGCCGCTCCTCGCCGCACAGGCGCCGGCAGCGCCGACGGCAAAGCCGGCGGCTGCGAGCGCACAACCCGCGGCGAAGCCTGCGGCACCGGCCGCCGGATCGAAACCGGCGGCTCCAGCTGCCGCCGCCGCACCCATCGATGGTGGATGGCCGCGGTTTTACGACGCCGCCGGTGGAAGTGTCCTGCTGTATCAGCCGCAGATCTCGAGCTGGGACAATCAGAAGCGCCTCGTGGCGTTCAGCGCCGTGTCGTTCCGGCAGGCGGCCACAGCGAAGGCGGCCACTGGACCCGCGGCGACCGGGCAAGCGGCCACCGGGCAAGCCGCGCCTCAAAAACCAGCGGTTGGCACCGTCAAGTTCGAGGCTGACACGAAGGTGTCGGTCGCCGATCGCCTCGTGAGCCTCGCCACCATCAAGGTCACTGAAGCCAATTTTCAGACACTCTCGAAGGATCAGGTGCGAGCGATAAGCGAGGCCATCGACAAGGCGATTCCTGACGAAGAGAGAATGATCGCACTCGATCGAGTACTCGCCAACATCGACAAGAGCCAGATCGTTCCGAAGAACGTGGAAGGCATCAAGGCCGATCCCCCGACGATCTTCTTCAGCAAGGCCGCCGCGGTAATCATGAATATCGATGGCGATCCGATCTGGAGTCCGATCAAGGACAACGACCTGAAGTACGCCGTCAACACGAACTGGGACCTGTTTCAGTACGGCCCCACCAAGACCGTATACCTGAGAAACAACGACACGTGGCTGAAGGCCACCGACGTCCAAGGTCCCTGGTCGCCAGCCGGGAAGCTCCCGGACAGCTTCACGAAGCTGCCGGCGGAAGAGAACTGGAAAGACGTCAAGGCCAGCCTGCCGGGCAAGACCGTCGCGGCGTCAGCGGTTCCGAAGATCTTCATCAGCACAACGCCCGCGGAGCTGATTCTGCTGACCGGGGAGCCGACCTACCAGCCCGTCAAAGGCACCGGTCTGATGTGGGTGAGCAACACGGAAAGCGACGTGTTCAGGATGGGTAAGGCCGGCGAGATCTATTACCTGGTCGCGGGGCGATGGTTCTCCGCACCGGACTTTGTCGGCCCCTGGAAGTTCGCGACGACATCGCTGCCAGAGGATTTCAAGAAGATCTCGCTCGAGCACGAGCGCTCGCGCGTGCTCGCATCAGTGCCCGGCACCGATCAGGCTGCCGAGGCCGTGCTGGTTGCGCAGATCCCGCAGACCGCGCGCGTCAACAAGAAAGAGGTCAAGGCTCCTGAAGTCGCCTATGGCGGAGAACCTCAATTCCAACCGATCGAGCAGACGACCGTACAGCGCGCGGTCAACACCGACAAGGACGTCTTCAAGGTCGGCGACCTGTATTACATGTGCTACAACGGCGTCTGGTTCGTCGGAAAGACGCCGACCGGTGTCTGGGAAGTCGCGAGCTCGGTGCCGCAGGAGATCTACAAGATCCCCGTCAGCTCCCCGGCCAATCATGTGACGTACGTCACGGTCGAGGATGACGACAGCAGCGACGAATGGGTAACATTCGCCGCGGCTGCCGGCTACACCGGGATGATGGTCGCCTGGGGCTGCACTGTCTGGGGCACCGGCTGGTATTACCCGCCCTACTATGGATATGGCGGCTTCTATCCGTACTACTATCCGTATTTCCCGACCTACGGATATTCTGCGTGGTACAACCCCTGGACCGGCGCCTATGGCCGGAGCGCCAGAGTGTACGGGCCGTATGGCGGTGCCGGTGTCGGCGCACGCTATAACCCGCGCACCGGAACGTATGCTCGCGGCGCAGCGGCCTACGGTCCCTACGGCGCGCGCGGCGTCGCACAGGCCTACAACCCCCGCACCGGAACCTACGCGCAGACCCGCCAGGGTTCGAATGTGTACGGCAGCTGGGGATCGACCGCGGTTCAACGCGGCGACGATTGGGCGAAAACCAATCGCTACACCAACAACCGCACGGGCACGACGACGCGTACGGTCAGGACTGACGAAGGCAGCGCCGTCACGCGGCGCGGCCCTGAGGGCGGCAGAGTTGCGGCCGGGAGCGGCGGCGACATTTATGCGGGCAAGGACGGGAACGCCTATCGTCGCCAGGACGGCACGTGGCAGAAGTACGACAACGGCAGCTGGAGCAACACGCCGAACCAGCCGAGCGGTGAACGGCCCACGCCGAGCGAACGCTCCGGAAACCGGCCGGCCACGACCGGTTCAGCCGATCGCAGCACCACCGATCAGCTCAATCGTGATGCCCGAGCACGCAGCGAAGGCACGACGCGCACAAAGGACTACGGCAACTACCGCGGCGGCAGTGGCACGAGCGGGACCGGCAGCTATCGCGGCGGCGGCGGTGGCGGGCGATCACGCGGCGGCGGTGGCGGCGGCCGACGGTAAAAGAATTGCTGATTGCTGGTTGTTGATTGAAGAGGTTGATGCTTTTCAATCAGCAATCAGCGATCAGCCATCCGCAATCCGCCCTCTCCTCAATCAGCACTCAGCAATCTTCCCCGCCCTGTCGATTCAGCTCCCCGCCGTTCGTATAGATGGTGAGCAGCCGGCATAATGCCGGTTGTGGCATCAGGAGATCGACAGATGAAGCAGTACCTGCTCAGCGTTTATCAACCGGACGGACCAGCGCCTGCGCCCGAGTTGCTGCAGACGATCATGCGCGACGTCTACGCGCTTCGGGATGAGATGCGGTCCGCGAATGTCTGGGTCTTCTCCGGCGGACTGCACTCGGCCAGTAGCGCAACCGTGCTGCGGCCCCAGGAAGGCGAGATTCTGACCATCGATGGGCCCTTTACCGAGGGCAAGGAGCACATCGGCGGCTTCACGATCATCAAGGCGCCCGACCTGGACGAGGCGTTAGCCTGGGGAAGAAAACTCGCTCGGGCGACCACGCTGCCGATCGAAGTGCGGCCGTTCAGAGAGGACGCTGGCCACTGACTCGCGCGATGCCTCCCATTCCAGCGGGTGAGATCGAGCATGTGTTTCGCGCCGAATACGGTCGCGCAGTGGCCGTCCTGGTCCGCACCTGTGGCGATATCGATACCGCCGAGGAAGCGGTCCAGGACGCGTTCACGATCGCGGTCGAACGGTGGCCGTCGAGTGGAATCCCGCCGAGCCCGGCGGGCTGGATTATCACGACGGCTCGCAACCGAGCGATCGATCGACTGCGCCGCGAGTCGTCGCGCCGTGATCGTCACGCCCAGGCTGATTTTCTGCAGGCGAACAGCAATCTCGAGACCGACGAGGAAAGCGACGTGCCCGACGAACGGCTGCGCCTGATCTTCACGTGCTGTCATCCGGCGCTGGCCACCAGCGTCCAGGTAGCGCTGACGCTGCGGCTGCTCGGCGGGCTCACGACCGCTGAAATCGCCCGCGCGTTCCTGACGCCGGACGCGACGATGGCGCAGCGGCTGGTGAGAGCAAAAGCAAAGATCCGCGACGCCGGCATTCCGTACCGCGTGCCCGATGCCGCCGAATTGCCGGAACGGCTCCGCGCCGTGCTGGCAGTGATCTATTTGATCTTCAATGAGGGTTACGTCGCCTCGTCAGGCGATCGCCTGGTGCGCGATGACCTGAGTACCGAGGCGATCCGGCTGGCGCGCGTGCTCTCCGATCTCATGAGTGGCGAGCCGGAAGTGCTTGGGCTCCTGGCGCTCATGCTGCTCATCGAGTCTCGCCGCGCCGCTCGCATCGGACCAGATGGTCACCTGGTGCTGCTCGCCGATCAGGACCGCACGCGCTGGAATCACACGCTGATTGCCGAAGGTCAGGCCATCGTCCGCCACTGTCTTCGACGCAATCGGCCTGGTCCGTACCAGATTCAGGCCGCCATCAACGCGGTTCATAGTGACGCGCCAACCGCGGCAGCGACCGACTGGCGTCAGGTCCTGCATCTGTACGATCAGCTTTTGATCTTCGGGCCGAGCCCGATCGTCGCCTTGAACCGCGCCGTCGCGGTCGCCGAGCTTGACGGGCCAGCGACCGCCCTTCAGCTGGTCGACGCGCTCGAGGTCGACCGGTATCACCTCGATCGCTATCATCTCTTTCACGCCATTCGGGCTGATTTTCTCCGGCGTCTCGGGCGGAGAGAAGAGGCCGCCACTGAATACGCGCAGGCAATCGAGTGCAGCGCGAACACCGCCGAGCGAGACTTCCTACGATCGAAGGCGGAGGCGCTGGGTCATGGTGGTGGCGCCTAGAAGGGAGCACGTCGAACTGCGACCTGACCAAGGGCAAACAGGAGAAGGGAGAAAACACTTTCTCCTGTTTGCTCGAGGCTCGATCGCAGCTCGACATAGGGTCTCCACGTCCCAAATCCTGACAGTCGATCCCAAAGCCGAACAGCGTTGCCTGTAAGATGGCGTGGAATCTTGCCATTCCTGACCATCGGCGTGGCACACCGCTGGCACCGCCTCTTCCAGATGATCTGGTCGGATCTCAAGTACGCGGCACGCACGCTCAGCCGGAGTCCTGGGCTGTCGTTGACGCTCGTGCTCACGATCGCGCTCGGCATCGGAAGCAATGCCGCGATCGTGGGATTTGTGCGCGGCCTGGTCACTCGCGATCTGCCGATCCCCGCCATCGATCGAGTCGTCTCGGTCTTCGCTCGCGATGCCCAGGACGGATTCAGTCCGGTGTCCTACGATGCGTATCGGTCGCTGCGCGCGGAGACGACGCTGTTCGAGCTGCTGGGCGCCGCGCGGGTCTCCCGAAGCAGCGTCGGCGTGGACGGGCGATCGTCGGTCATGTCCGTCGCCACAATCACACCGGAACTTGCCGCGCTTCTCGAACTGTCGCCCAACCGCGGCGTCATCATCAGTCACCGCATCTGGCAGAGCGAATTTCGTGGTCAGGCGGATCTTCGGAAACATCTCATCTCGGTCGATGAGACGACGAGCCGCATTGTCGGCGTGGCACCGGAGTGGCTCGAGGGGCTTTACGTCGGCAGTGACGTGGACGCGTGGGTGCCGCTCGACGAACGAACGTTGCAGCCTCGCGATCGGACGCGGCAGATCTTCTGGGCTGTCGGCCGCTTGCGGCCGGGAGTTTCGCGCGGGCGGGCTCAGGCCTCGTTGAATGCTGTGCGAACCGATGACATCGTCACGGTACTTGCCTACACGGGCATGACACCGGAAGTCTCAGGCGGCCTACAGCGAATGGGACGACTGCTGTCCACGGCCGCCGGCGCCGTGTTCTTCATGGCCTGCGTCAACGTCGCCACGTTCCTGTTGTCGCGCGCGTCCGCCCGTTCGCGGGAGACCTCTGTGCGCATTGCAATCGGCGCCAGTCGCGGCCGCCTTGCGCGCCAGCTGCTCGCCGACGCGATCGTTCTTTCGGTCGTTGGCGGCGCACTCGGCGTCTTGCTCGCGTTGTGGACGACGCGGCTCATCCCATCGTTGCTGTTCGAACAGGACGCCGGACAGCTCAAGTTCGTCGCCGATTTGCCCGGCACGCTCACCGCCTCAGGCGCCTGCCTCACGATCATGATCGCGTGCGGCCTCGCCCCGCTGTTTGAAACGCGGCACGACGATCCGGCCGCGGTGTTGCGGCGCGAAATCGCGGGTCCGTCAACGACAATGCGGCGAGTCCGCGCCGGACTGGTCGTGGCGCAGATGGCCTGTTGCTGTCTTCTCATCATCTCCGCGGCAATTCTGCTGACCGGATTCCAGGCAGCGCTCGAGACAGAGATGGGGCAACACCTGCGCGGGTCGATCCTGGCGACGTTCGAGGCGCGGGAACTCTTCGCTCGTCCGGATCTCGGCCTCGAGTATTTCCACGACGCGGAACTGGCGGCGATGTCGTCACCGCGGATCGTCTCGGCCGCCTGGTCCGGCACGCCGCCAGGAGGCCGGCCCGGGTGGCAGGCGGTTCGGATTGAGCCGGCCGGGCTGCCGCTGCGTGACGTCGTCATGAGCGTCGCCACGTTTACTCGGGCATCTCTCGACCACGTCGTCATGCCGCCACTCGCGGGACGCATGTTCGGAGGGGCAGATACGCCTGATTCCTGCCGCGTCGCGATCGTGAACGCAGACGCCAGCAAGGAGATCTTCGGTGGCGAAGCTGTCGGCCGTTCAGTTCAGGATCCGTCGGGACAGCGCGTCGAAATTATCGGCGTCGTGGCAACCCGGGGAACAGATGGGGAGGACAATCCGACCGTCTTCTACTATGCCAATCAGCCGCCGCCGCCGCTCGATCGATCGCATCCGCATTTTCAGATTCCCGAGCGATCGAGGCTGCCGCCCGCCGTGCTCGAAGCCAGCGTCGTCTCGCCGGGCTATTTCGAAGTGATGGGGCTCACCCCGATCGCCGGAAAGATCTTTTCGAATTTTGCCACGACGAACGGCTGTCGCGTCGGCGTAATCAATCAGGAGGCAAACGAACTGTACTTCGGCGGCAACGCCATTGGCGCGGCGATCATCGATACCGCCGGACACCGCACCGAGATCATCGGCGTGGTTCGATCACTGCCCCTTCGCACGTCGCAGCGACGGGTCGAACCGGCGATCTATCTGCCGATGACGCAGAATTTCCTGCCCCGCATGACAGCGATCCTGCAAACGCGCAATGCCAACGACGCGACGCTGACGACGCTTCGCAAAACACTCGAGGGCATTCCGGGCGGCCGTCGACCGCCGGACGTGCGGACGCTCGAGCAGCACCTGAGCCGAATTGCACTCGCGCCGGAGCGTATCGCCACGGTGTTGGTCGGCGCATCCGCAGCGATGGCGCTCGCGCTGGGTGTGCTTGGGCTCTACGCCGCGATGAGCGACGCCACGCGCCAGCGCCGGCGCGAATTCGGGGTTCGCCTCGCGCTCGGTGCCAAGGGCTGGCGGCTGGTCGCTGACGTCCTGTCAGAAGGGGTTCGGCTGGCGACCGTGGGCACAGCGGCCGGACTTGTCGGCTCGCTGTTCGTCGCGCGATGGCTGTCGCGCGTCACGCCGAATGCAGGTTCGCTCACCGTGTGGATCTGGCTGGCCGCACCAGCGGCGCTCCTCATCGCCGTCGCCGTTGCGAGCGTGTTTCCCGCACGTCAGGCGCTGGCCACCGACCCGCTGACGATCATGCGGACCGATTGACCGCCGGAGGCGTCATCGGGCTTGCCGCCTTCCGTCACGAAGCCGACCGCTGACGCAATAATCGGCCGACACGAGTCAGGCGCTTCCTCCGGGCCACGGTTTCCACGAAGTGTCGTGATCGGCGGGAGTGGTTGTCGTCTCGAGTTCCTTCAGCGCACTCGCGTCACATCCGGTGGTCCAGGTGGCGTACTCCGACGCGGCGGTGTACGCGACGTGGACTGGCAAAGCGCTGCCGACCGCAGCCGAGTGGGAGTTTGCGAATAGAGGAGGGCTGAAGGTACCGAATGCGCCTGGGGTAGCGAACTCAAACCCGACGGCAAACTGCTGGCAAATTTCTGGCAGGCGAATTCCCCTGGCAGAATCTCGTCGAGGACGGATTCGAAGGCACGTCACCGGGGGACGAAGAAACGGAGCTAACGAAGACGAACGAAGAATAGACTCCGCCGCCTCCCGGTCCCCGTCGCCTCCCAGTCTCACGCCTCCACCACATTCGCAGGCAACTGGAATTCAACGACGGTTCCGCCCGTCATGTCATTTTTCGCGTGAATCGATCCGCCGTGCGCCTCGACGATCGACCGAACGATGGAGAGTCCCATCCCCATGCCACCGATCTTCGTCGTGTAGAACGGTTCGAACACCACATCCTCGGTTCCGTGTCGCAGGCCAGGACCTGAATCACGGACAGTGATTGCCACTACGTCGTTGTCGTGGTCCTCGCGAGATCCAATCACGATTCGGCGTGTGGTGGATTGCTGCTCGGCCATCGCCTCCATAGCATTGTGGAGGAGATTGAGGATCACCTGCTGAAGCTGAACCCGGTCGCCGGTCACGAAGACCGGCTCGTGCGCGAAATCGAACGACACCGTGATGTTCCGGACGATCGCTTCGCTGCTGACCAGATCGACAACCTCGCGGATTGCGGCGGTGAGGTTGACGCCGATCATCTCGAGCTCGCCCTTGCGCAGCAGCTGTCGGAGCCGCTGGATCACATCGCTGGCGCGACGATCGTCGCGGACGATGTCCTGCAGGATGGTCCGCACTTCATCGACGTCAGGCGTCGGCAGGTTGAGCATTCGGCCGGCGGCCTGCGCATTGGTCATGATTGCGGCGAGCGGCTGATTCAGCTGATGAGCCAGTGACGCAGTCATCTCTCCGACCGTCGACACGCGCGACACGTGCGCGAGCTGCTGCCGGCTTCGGTGCGCCTCCATCTCGGCGCGTCGCAGCTCGGTGATGTCGGCGCGAATCAGCACCGCGCCCCCCTCGGGACGATTCAGAGGGACGGCCGTGAGCGACCACCAGGTCGTGTCGGCGCCGGAGTCCGCCATTCGTTCGACCACGTAACGATCTCTCGACCCGTCGAGCACGCCGGCCAGACCGTCCCTGATATCGCGCGCCAGCGGATTACCACGTTCCACGGCAACCCTGCTGGTTTCGAGCAGGTTCTCGCCAATGTCGACATTGATCCAGTCGCAGCCGCGAGTGGCGTGCTGCCACTTCGCGTTGTACTGCAACAGGCATCCAGACCGATCGATGACGGCAACTCCCGCGGTGAGCGAGTGCAGGATGGCCGACTTCATGACCTCGCTTTGCCGAAGCGCGTCTTCCGAGCGCTGACGCCGGAGCGCGGGGGCCAACACTTCCCCAATCAGCCACAGATTGGCCGGCAGATTGCCGTCCGGCGGCTCGCTGAACGAGCTGAATGTCAGCGCCCCGAGCAGCTGTCCCTCACCGGCCAGCGGAATCGCCCCGCCGACTCTGAAATCGAGCTGCGATTCGACGAAACGTTCGCCCCCTGACGACACGCCCGGGATCAGAAGCGCATCCTGAAACTGAAGGCTCCGGCGCGCCCACGAGACGTGTTCCAATTCGAGCGCGCCTCGATCGACCGGCGTGCGAGGATCCATCCAGGAATAGATCCGGGCAAGCGATGTCGTCGACGACGCGCTGAACACGGTCAAGGCGTCAATGCCGAGCACACTGCCAATGCGACTGAGCCACTTCTCGAACGCTCGAGGCATCTCGCCACTCGGCTGCTGCACCAGTGCCGACGACAACCGTGAAAGCAGTCCCTCGAACTCGAGACGGATGGCCAGCGCGTGCTGCGTCTGGCGCCGTTCTTCGACGAGCGTCGCCAGCCACAGCAGCGTTGTCGCCACGACGATGAGCGACAGCGTGATCGCCGTGACCGTGGTCGCCGGTGCGACCGTTGCGAAAGGACCAATGCCGTGAACGACAGCCCAGGCGCCAACCAGGCTGGTCATGAGGATCGCGACGCCGGCGCCGGTCGGCCCAAACCGCATGGCCGCCCAGAGCAGGAATGGCAACTGCACCGCCAGCGGTGTCTGACTCGACATCGCACGAAGGGGCGGAATCCTGCTCACCGAGTTGCTGAGATTGAGCCACGCGATGCCGACGAGACTCAGGGCGAGAATGATCCCCTCCGGGCGCGGCATCAGCCCGCCGCGCCTCCACCATCGCAGCATCGCCAGCGTTCCCCCGACGACGGCAGGAACGACGGTCAATTCCGCCAGAATGTTACCCGTGGTGCGGTTGCTCCAGACGCGCCAGTAATCCTCACCGCGGACCAGATTGACGACCGCGGCGTCGGCAAACGATGAAAGCGCGGGAGCGATCAGCACGGCGGCCAGGAAAAATGCGGCCAGTCCGCGCAAGGTATCGAACCGCCACGGAGTATTCGTGAGCAGCGTCATCCCGCCTGCCGCGATGAGCGCCTCGGAACAGTTCGTCACGAAGAGCGCGAGGATGAGCGACAAGGGCCATCCGGTGCCGACCTGGATCAGGATGTGGACGGGAAGTACCGGCAGCAGGATGGCGAACCAGCGCCGGGGTGGCGCCAACACCAGCGCCGCGGTCAAGATGGCGTTGGGCGGCCACAAGATCGACGTGGTCGCCGGCGGGAACCGCAGCTGCAGCCCGATCAGCGACCCCAGGTAGTAGCCAGCACACGTCGCGGCGGCGAGAGCCGGCACCGACATTCTCAACCGCGTCGAGGGTGCCCAGGTAGGTTCGTCAACCATGATCGCGTGTATGCGGTGGCTCGAGGCGGTCAAGCCGATACGCCGGCTGGCGCGGCGTATTGTAATCCTCTCACAACCTGAGGAGGTCGACGTTGACGAGGTCAGCCGGCGCGCTGGTGCGAGCCGCCGTCCGAGGCGAGGCGTTCCCTGGCTCGAAGCTGATCGAACACGGGAGCATGTCCGGAGAGCATCTGTGCGTGAAGAGGATGATCGAAGCGATAGACGCCCTCGGCCAATGGTGTCGCCGGCACCCGCCGGCCGCGACGCGCGATGAACCCACGATCGCACAGCGTTTCGAGACGTCGTGTGATGGGCAGCGCTGACTCCGCTCCGGTCGCCTTCGCGACGTCCGCCGCGCAGAACTCAGTCCCCACCGCCGCCGCGGATTCGAGAACCACACGATCCTCGGCCTCGAGCTGATCGAAGCGCCAGAGGATGAGGTCCTGCACCGTCGACGGCAGCGAACGCTCAATCGTGCGCGGCGCGTGACGCAGTCGCCAGCTGTCCCCTTGGATGACCATCGAGCCGGCTGCAACCAGCGCATCCATCGTCGACACCATCACCAGCGGGTTGCCGCCGGACAATCGATGGACCATCCGGGCCAGCGCCTCTATCGGTCCGCTGCCGAAACGTTCGGCAAGATACGTGCGCACGTGATCTTCGTGAAGCGGAGCGAGCGTCATCGGCGGCGTCGGACCCGTAGCACGCAGCTCCGCCGCAAGGCTTCGCAACGCCGCCGCGGTCACCGTCGTCGCAAACGGCGAGTAGGTCGCCAGGATCATCGTCCGCAGCGGCGCGTGACGCCGGGCCAGCGCGCGGAGCAGTTCAATGGTTTCGAGGTCGGCCCACTGGAGATCGTCGAGGACGATGACGGTGGTGACGTTTGCCGCCATCGCTTCGAGCAGCGCCCCAATCTCCCGCAGCATCCGCGTTGGCTCGTAGAGCACGTCCTCGGTGGACCGCGCAGCGTCGGCAACCCAGGGAGGAAGACGTCTGAGCCATGTCGGCGCGTGCTGCGAAAACAGCGCCGGCATGGTTGACGGCGACTGACGCGACAGGTGGTGCAGCGCGTCGGCGATCGGCTGATACGGTTCGGGCTTGCCCGCGTGCGCGACGGACTGTCCATAACAGATGCGCACCGCCGGAACGTCGCGCGCGAGCTGCATGAAGGCGTCACACAGCGCGGTCTTGCCCATGCCGCGCTCCCCTTCGACGAGAATCACACGGCAATCCGATCGCGAGGGGTCAGTCAGTGTTCCGCTCAATCTCGCGAGATCGTCGTGGTGGTTGACGAAGATCGAGGAGATCGCGCTGTCGCGTGAATCCGGTTGCGGCAATGGCGCATCCAACACGGGCGCGATGAAGCTGTAGCCGCGGCCCGGCTCGCTGCGAATGAATCTGGGATCGCGCGGGTCGTCCTGGAGCGCCGCACGGATCTCGTGGACCAGCACTTTGATGTTGTCCGCCTGCACGTGGGTTCCGGGCCAGACACTGGACAGAATCGCGTCGTGCGTCACGATGCCGCCGGACGCGTCGATCAAGCACTGAAGGATCGCGCACGCTTTGCGCGTCAGGCGGATCTCCTCGGTGCCACGCCATAAGGTGCGCTCCCGCTCGTCGAATCGGTACTGCAGAAAATGTTTCATCAAACCTCTGAGTAGGGCTCCTTTATATGGCGCCAGAACTCGGCCGGTCCATAGGACCTAAGACCTGTCGCCATGCGACTTTGGTCCAACGACAAACGGGTCGGTTCTACCCGGCTGCCATGGCGCGAGATCCCCCACCCCCGCCAGCCGGTCGGCCATCCGCACCAGTTCGGCGAGCGACGGCGCCTGCATCTTCGACATGACCTGGCCACGCTGCGACTTGACGGTCTTTTCGCTCGTCCCGAGCTCCGACGCAATCTGCTTGTTCAGCATCCCGGTGACGACCATGCTCATGACTTCACGTTCCCGTGCCGTCAACCGCGAGAGCCGACGACGCACGTCGGCCAGTTCGTCACGTTGCGTCCGCTTTTCGCGATCCTGGACGAGCGCCTCGTACACGGTGTCGAGAAGCGCCTGATCGTCAAACGGCTTGGTGAATACCTGGATGGCGCCCGCCCTCATCGCTCGAACCGTCAACGCCACATCGGCGTGGGCCGAGATGAAAATCACTGGCAGCTCGTACCCTTCTTCGAGGAGTTGGCGCTGGAGGTCCAAGCCGCTGCATCCCGGCATCCGAACGTCGAGAATCAGGCACCCCGCCGGCGAGCAGCCAACGTGCGCGAGGAATTCGTCGGCGCTGCCGAAGGACTGGACCGGGAGCCCGACCGAGACGAGCAGCCGTGAAATCGCTGTTCGAACCGACGGATCGTCGTCAACCACGAAGACAGCTGGATCGGTCAGCATGGACAATGGCTCCTGGTTCGACGGCTGTCAGATGCGCTCCTCATCGTGGAACCGGCAGTTCGAATTCGAACGTGGCGCCTCGATTCGAGTTTCGACTGAGCGCGAGCCGCCCGCCGTGTGCCTCCACGATCGAACGGCTGATCGATAGACCGACACCCATACCATCCGGCTTGGTCGTAAAGAATGGCGTGAAGATACGCCGTACGCTGTATTCGTTGAGCCCTGGACCGGAATCCTCGACCATGACCTTGACGACGCCGTTGGTACGCGCCGAGGTGATTGCGAGCGCGCGACCATTGCCGTTGACGGATTTCATGGCGTCGGTGGCATTGAGCACGAGGTTCAACAGCACCTGTTGCAGCTGGACTCGATCTCCGGTGACCAGCGGGAGATCGAGGCCGCGATTCACCTCCACAGCGACGTGGTACTGATGCAGCGTCCGGCGGCTGAGTGCGACCACATCGTCAATGACCTCGTTGATGTCAAGCGGCGCTGGCCGGGTTGGCAGCTGTTTGACGAGCCCTCGTATTCGAGCAATGACGTCGGTCGCTCGCTTGCCGTCACTCACGATGTCCTGAAGCACATCGCGGAGATCGTCTGGCGGGTCCGATCCATCCAATCGGCGCAAGCCCGCCCGGGCGTTGGTGATGATGGCCGACAACGGCTGGTTCACCTCGTGCGCAATGCCGGCCGCGAGCTCACCGAGTGACCGCACGCGCGTGGCCTGCGCGAGCTCGTTCTGCGCCTGGTGCAACTCCTCCGACGCATGATGATTGGCCGTGACGTCGCGGACGATGCAGACGATGGTGTCGTTGTCGCAGCGGACGAGTCGTGCTTCGTAGTGTCGCTCGGCGCCCCCAATTGGAAGCGTGTACTCGAATGAGAGCGGCTCGCCACCCGTAATTGCCTGCCGCAGGAGCGGCTCAAACGCCTGCACCAGATCCGGCGGCAGCACATCGCGCATGTGCTTCCCGAGAAAACGCTCAGGCGGCACGAGCAGAGCGTCAGGGTTAGGCGAGTGATAGTCGAGATAGACCCCGTCGGGACTGAGCACGAACATCAAGTCCGGAACAGTTCGCAGGATCGCGGCGTTGCGTGCTTCCGTGTGCCGGAGTGCGCCTTCCGCTCTGCGGCGGCTCTGGCGCTGGGTCAGGAGCGCGGCAATGAGGACCAGCTGCGCGCCGAAGATAGCGATCGCGCCAAGGACATACGACCGGTGGGTCGACCAGAGCGTCGGCTGGCGAAAAAGAACCACGGAGTCGTCAGGCACGCGCTCGAGCGGTATGTGCCAGCGTTGGAGCTGACGCCAGTCAACCCGCGACACGAAGGCGTTCTCGTCCGTGACCGGGATGCGGTCTGCCTGCTCTCCAGCGAGGACGCGCAACGCGAGCGACGCCGTCTGGCGCGCGACGATCTCCGATGCGCGCACGCGACCCCCGACGACGCCGTGGCCGATGGACTGTTCAGCCACGCTGTAGATGGGCGCATTCGCCGATGCGGAAAGATGATCGAACAGTTCCACCGGCGGGAAGCTGTTTCCAGCCCCGTCATAAAGAAATGAGGAGAAGAAGATGATGGAGTTGGGAGGAAGATGACTGAGCTGCGCCTGCAGATCCGTCATCGCCAGGCCCGACAGGTAATGACACGCTAACCGATCGGCGTATGCCGAGCACTGACCGCGAACCAGCTGTTCGTACGACTTGTCGAACCTCGACGCGCCGCTGACCACGAACACGTGCTTCACCCCGGGTTGCAGCGCGACCGCGAGGGCGATGGTCCCGCCGAATTCGGTCTTCGTCCGGATGCCGGTCGAGTTCGGCGGTCGCGGCACCTTTTCATTGGCCGCGAACACGATCGGCGCATCCCCGAACAGATCACGGTTCGCCGTCACGAAATCCAGGACCGCGGTACTGGCGGCGATGACCGCGTCCAGGTGCAGGTCGCTGAATCGCGAGTGGAGGTATTCGTGGAGGGCCGACTGGTATTTCGGATCCTCGAAACGAATCAGGTCGACGTACTCGCTGTAATAATCGAGCCGCCCGCCCAGTCCCTCGACGAGCGCAATCCTGTGGGCGTCGTCCACCCGCCCGGTCGATGGCAGGTCTCGCCTGTCCGTGTAGAGAACCAGGACCTTCTTTTGATCGTGGCTGTCGTCCCCAGCAGTCGCGAGGCGATCGATAGGGGCCGCGATTAGAACGACCAGGACGAGGACAGGCGCGAGCGTGTCCCAACGCCCTGCCTGGGGCCGCCGCGATCCCACGATGTTGTGAAGCACATTCACGGTGATCCGCCGCACATCACGCGGGCTGAAGCCAGGTGTTGACGACCCAGACAACGGGTTCTGCCCGCCTGAAACGTGCAATGAGTCTCGAGTGTCGCCACGATATGTCGTGGCGAAGCCGAAAAGCCATTGGACCTAGGGGCCAGCGGAGTTGGACTTTGGTCCAACGGTACTCTGGAGAAGCGGTCAGTAGCGAGCGGTGACGTTTCCGAGCGAGTCGGCCATTCGAACGAGCATCGCCAGCGAATCCGCTTCCATCTTGTGCATGACCTGCGCGCGATGCACTTTGACGGTTTTCTCAGTGGTTCCCAGCACACCGGCGATTTGCTTATTGAGCATGCCGGTGACGACCAGCGCCATCACCTCTTTTACACGGGGCGTCAGCGTCTCGAAGCGGGACGACAACCGTCCACGTTTTTCGCGTTGCTCGTCGCGATGGCGGGCGGTTTCGAGGGCCTGGTTGACGAGATCCAGAAACGCCTGGTCGTCGAACGGCTTGGTCAGAACCTCCAGCGCGCCCTCTTTCATCGCCCGGACCGTCAGCGGCACGTCGGCGTGCGCGGTCACGAAGATGATCGGGATTTCGTGACCCGAGCTTGCCAGCATGCGCTGAAGATCCAGGCCGCTCGGCCCCGGCATCCTGACGTCCAGCACCAGGCAACCGACCAGCCCCTCCGCCGCGCGGCGCAAAAACTCCGGAGCGGTGGCAAAGGTCTCGCACGGCAGACCGACCGACAGGAGCAACCGTTCGACGGCCGTGCGCACGGACGGATCATCATCGACAACGAAAACCGTGGGGACGTTTACCATGCGAATCCGATGGACCGCGGGAATTCGCGACCGAAGTAGGAACATCGATCGAGCGCTCGGGCCATTC
>JBKPNQ010000064.1:0-19968 GCA_046732715.1 Acidobacteriota bacterium
ACCGGCGGCCGCGGCTCGTACCACATGGAGTTCTCACATTACGAGGAGGTGCCGTCGCACCTTCACGGGAAGATCATTGCCGCGGCGAAGGCCGAGCGGGGCCACGAGGCGACGGAAGAGGTGTAGAAAGTTAAAAGTTGAAAGTTCAAAGTTCAAAGTTAAAAGTTAAAAGAAAATCAAAAAAACGAAAGGGACAAGAGGCAGCCTTCGCGCTCTTGTCCCTTGCAACTTCTGACTTTTAACTTTTACTTTTAACTTTTTACGAGCCCCCTGCTTTTCTCGGAGCTCGCGTCTGTGCGGCTTTCCCCTTCGTCGTAGCCCGGCCGCTGGCCTTGGACTTCCCTTCGCGCCTCGGCTTGGCCTTGTTTTCGGCCGCCGCGTCCTCGGCTCCTTCTTCGCCGCTCTGCGCCTTCTTGCCGCGCAGGCGTTCCGCCGCGGCGCGCAACCGGCCGCCGACACCCTTCGGCTTCGCTTTTTCAGCCGTCTCCGCCTTCTCCGCCTCGGCGTTCGGGTTGAACTCGCTGCCGACCAGCTCGATCTGGGCGATCTCGGCGCTATCACCGCGCCGGTAGCCGATTCGCAGGATCCGCGTATACCCGCCCGGGCGCGTCTCGAATCGCGGCGCAATCGTGTCGAACAGCTTGCCGACAACGTCGCGATCCTGGATGTCGCGAAGGACCATCCGTCGCGCGTGAAGCGATTTGCCGTTGGCGTCGCCGCCGGCGATGCCGCGCTTGGCAATGGTGATCAGCCGCTCGACAAAGGGACGAAGCTCCTTTGCCTTCGGGATCGTGGTTTCAATGCGCTCGTGCCGGATGAGCGCTTCGGCCTGGTTCCGGAGCAGCGCGATGCGATGCTCCGTGACCCGGCCGAGTTTGCGGTGACTGACTCTGTGACGCATTTCTCGATCCTTGTCGGCTTAGGGCCTATGGCTCACGGCTCAGGCAACAGATTGCCCCCTGAGCCCTGAGCCTCGAGCCATGAGCTTGTTAGTCCTGTGCCTGCGCCGTCGGCTGATCGAGTCTCATCCCGAGGCTCAGGCCCATGCCCGACAGGATTTCCTTGATCTCGTTCAGCGACTTGCGGCCGAAGTTCTTGGTCTTCAGCATTTCCCCTTCGGTCTTCTGCACCAGCTCGCGAATCGTCCGGATGTTCGCATTCTTCAGGCAGTTGTACGACCGCACCGACAGTTCCAGCTCCTCGACGCTCTTGTCGAGATTCTCGTTGAGCGCGGCACGAGGCTGGTCCGCCGCCGCGTCCTGCTGCAGTTCGCCCACGTCCTCGAGGTTGATGAAGATGTTCAGGTGGTCGCGAATCAGCTTCGCCGACAGCGACACGGCGTCGCGCGGGGTCACCGATCCGTTGGTCCAGACGTCCACCGTCAGCTTGTCGTAGTCGGTCGTCTGTCCGAGGCGCGCCGCCTCGACCAGATAATTCACTTTCTTAATCGGCGAGTGCACGGAATCGATCGGGATCCAGCCGATGCCGAGATCCTCGTCGAAGTTCTTGTCAGCCGAGACGTATCCGCGGCCGCGCTTGACGCGCATCTCCATGTGCAGCTTGCCGTTCTCGGCGACGGTCGCGATGTGCGCATCCGGTTCCAGGATCTCGACGTCGGCGTCGGTCTCGATGTCGCGCGCCTTGACCTCGCCGGCCTTCTCGATGCGAAGGTAGAGCGTCTTGGTCGTGTCGACGTGCATCTTCAGCGGAACCTGTTTGAGGTTCAGGATGATATCGGTCGCATCCTCGACGACGCCGGGGATGGGGGAGAACTCGTGCAGGACGCCGTCAATCTTGACCGCCGTGACCGCTGCTCCCTCGATCGAGGACAGCAGCACCCGACGAAGCGCGTTGCCCACCGTGGTGCCGAAGCCCCGCTCGAACGGCTGTGCGTAAAACCGTCCAAACCGTTCGGTGAGCGTTTCGCGCTCGAATTCGAGCCGCTTCGGTCGCTGAAAACCTTTCCAGAGCATGGTTGGTACCTTTCAGAACAAGCGCCCGAATGTAGGCGCCGGCCGGACCTGCCGTTTCGCTCCCCGCCTCCCGCCGCAGGTCCGGGAAGGCTGCGGGCGGGGAGCTAACAGTCGCCAGTCTCCAGTTTTCAGTTCCCAGTGAGAAATTGACGTGACTGGAAACTGGAAACTGGGAACTTATTTCGAATACAACTCGACGATCAGCTGCTCCTGCACCGGCAGGTTGATCTGCGCGCGAGTGGGCAGCGATGAGACGCGGCCGGTCATCTGGCCGGCATCAAATGACAGCCATTCCGGGATGCCGCGGCCCTTGACCTCTTCCATGGCGTGCTGGATCGCGGCGTTCTCCGCGCTCGTGCCGCGCACGGTGACGACGTCACCGGCTCTGAGCGAGTAGGACGGCACATCCACCTTCTTGCCGTTCACGAGGAAGTGGCCGTGGCGCACGAACTGGCGCGCCTGCGCGCGCGAAGTCGCGAGGCCGAGCCGGTAAATGACGTTGTCGAAGCGTCGCTCGAGCAGCTGCAGCAGCGTCTCGCCGGTGATCCCTCGCGTCCGATCCGCCATCTCGAAGTAGCGGCGGAACTGGTTCTCGAGGACGCCGTAAATGCGCTTGACCTTCTGCTTCTCGCGCAGCTGCAGGCCGTAGCCTACGAGCTTCGCTTTGCGGAGCTTGCCGTGCTGACCGGGCGGCAGGTTCCGCTTCTCGATCGCGCACTTCTCCGTGTAGCAGCGCTCTCCCTTGAGAAAGAGCTTCATCCCTTCGCGCCGGCACAGCCGGCAAACGGGTCCGATATAACGGGCCATTCTTTTGTCCTTGATCCTTGTCCTTACAATTGGTGAATCGGTGAATTGGTGAATTGGTGGACTGGTGGATCAGTGAACTGGCGCGCAGCTACCGCCGTGCTTTAACGGCACGCGCGGTAGCGCGTGCGAAGCCGAATTCACCACTTCACCACTCCACCACTTCACCAAATTCACAAACTACACCCGTCTCCTTTTTGGCGGCCGGCATCCGTTGTGCGGAATCGGCGTGACGTCGCGGATCGACTTCACGTCGATGCCGATGGTCTGCAGCGCGCGGATCGCCGACTCGCGGCCGGCGCCCGGGCCCTTCACGCGGACCTCGACGCTGCGCATGCCGAACGCCTTGGCGGCATTGCCCGCGGCGATCGCCGCCTGCGTCGCCGCGAACGGCGTGCCCTTGCGCGATCCCTTGAAGCCAATGCCACCGGCGCTCGACCAGGCCACCACCGCCCCTTCCGGATCGGTGATCGTGATGATCGTGTTGTTGAACGAGGCCTGGATGTGCGCGAAGCCATGGTGCACGATGCGCTTCTCGCCACGCTTCTTGAACGCTTTCTTCTTCGCAGGGCGTCCGGCCTTCTTCTTGTCTCCACCTTCTGGTGGGGCTGACGCGTCGATTGGGTCGTTCTTTGCCATAAATTCAGTTTCCAGTTGCCCGTTACCAGCTGCCAGTTCCGTTGTTTCCTGAGGTCAGGTGCTCTCTGACGGGAAACTGGGAACTGGAGACTGGAAACTACACGGTCTTCTTTTTTGCGACCGCTCCCTTGCGCGGTCCCTTGCGCGTGCGCGCGTTGGTTTTCGTCCGCTGCCCTCGCACCGGCAGATTCCGCCGGTGCCGCAGGCCGCGGTAGCTGCCGATTTCCATCAGCCGCTTGATGTTCATCGAGATTTCTTTGCGCAGATCGCCTTCGACCCCGCCCTGTTCCTCGATGACGCGGCTGATCTTGCGCACGTCATCCTCGGACAGGTCCTTGATGCGGATGTCGGGGCTCACCCCGGCCGCGCCGAGAATGTCATTCGAGCGCTTGCGGCCGATGCCATAGATGTAGGTAAGCCCGATCTCGATACGCTTCGCTCGGGGAAGATCGACGCCAGCAATACGTGCCATCTCTCTTGATCCTTGTCGTTTCCAGTTCCCAGTTCCCAGTTCCCAGTCACTGGAGACTGGCAACCGGAGACTGGAAACTTCATTATCCCTGTCTCTGCTTATGCTTCTGATTCGAGCAGATCACGCGCACCACGCCGCGGCGGCGCACGATCTTGCACTTGTCACAGATTCTTTTCACCGACGCTCGGACTTTCATAGCTTTTCTCACTTTGCGCTGGGGCCCACCCCAGCGCCTGCCAGCCCTCGCTCATTCGCTCGGGCCGCGATATCGCGCCATCGCGGTGCTCAGTCAAGACCGTCCGGGCGTTTCGAATCCCGGATCCGCACCACGCATCCGGCAACTATCGAATCACAGCCACAATCCGTCCCCGCCCCAGATCCTTCGGCGACAACTCGAGCCGGACCCGATCGCCGATCAACACCCGCACGAAGTTGCGTCCCGGTCCACCCGGGGTGTGCGCGATTACCTGTCGCGGCCCGTCGATCTCGACGCGATATTGCGCATAGGGCAGCGACTCCCGCACCACACCTTCCATCGATATCGACTGCCGTTCGATCTCGCGTGGATCCTTCTCGAGCATTTCCGCAGCTTCCGCCTTTCCGCCTCCGGCTGACGCTGCGGCGGACCAGCCGTAGCCTTGGCGAAGGCTGGCGGGCGGACGCGCCTTCTACGCCGCTGACGCCGGAACGCTCGGGCGTGTCAGCACGAGCGGACCGCTCTTGGTGACCGCCACCGTGTGCTCGAAGTGCGCCGACAGGCTGCCGTCCCTGGTTACGGCGGTCCAGCCGTCCGCCAGGACCTTCACCGCAGGTCTCCCGAGATTCACCATCGGCTCAATCGCGAGCGTCATCCCTTCGGCCAGACGCGGCCCGCGGCCGGGCTCGCCATAGTTGGCAATCTGCGGCTCCTCGTGAAGCGCCGCGCCGATTCCATGCCCGACGAACTCACGAACCACCGAAAACCCATGCGCCTCGACGTGCTGCTGGATGGCGTGGCCGATATCCGACACGCGGCCGCCCAACCGGACCTGCGCGATCCCCTTCTCGAGCGCCTCGCGTGTGATTCGCAGCAGCGTGACCGCCTCGTCCGAAACCTGGCCGACCGGCACGGTCACCGCGGAATCGCCAAAGAAGCCGTCCAGCTTCACCCCCATGTCGAGCGAGATGATGTCCCCCTCGTTCAACGCCCGGTTCGATGGAATGCCGTGCACCACCTGCTCGTTCACCGATGCACACAACGTCGACGGATATCCGCGGTACCCCTTGAACGCCGGCTCGGCGCCGCCATCCCTGACCAACTTTTCCGCCGCCTGGTCGAGATCTCTGGTCGTCACTCCGGGTGCAACCATCGCGGTCAATTCCGCCAGCACATCCGCGACCAGCATGTTCGCCGCCCGCATCCGTTCCAGCTCCGCGGCCGACTTGCAGACAATCACAATGCGACCCCGCGTCGCGCGGCGCCAATCGCCGCATTCAGCGCGGCTTCGACCGCCGCCGTCACCGCGTCCGGCGCACGATTGCCGTCAATCGAATTGAAGTTCGGCCGGTTCGAGTAATAGTCGACGAGCGGTTTCGTCTGCCGCTGGTATACCTTGAGCCGTTCCGTCACGATTTCAATCTCGTCGTCCACACGCGTCACGAGCGCGCCGGAGCACTTGACGCATACGCCGGTCCAATCCGGCGCAGCCGTCGATCCGCACGTGCCGCAAATCCGCCGCGTTGCCAGCCGCTGCGCCAGCACGTCGTCGGGGACGACCATGTCGAGCACCACCAGTGGTCCGCGATTCGACACCATGCGATCCAGTGCCGTCGCCTGGATGACGGTTCGCGGAAATCCGTCGAGCACGAAGCCGCAGCGCGCGTCGGCCCGGTTCAACCGGTCCTGCACGATCGCGATGATCATGTCGTCGCCGACGAGATTCCCCGCCTCCATCGTCGCCTTGGCAGCCCGGCCGATCTCGGTGCCCGCCTGGACGGCCTCGCGCAGGATGTCGCCGGTCGAAATCTTCGGCAGCTTGCGCGTACGCGCCAGCCGCTCCGCCTGCGTGCCCTTGCCGGCACCCGGCGGTCCCAGCATCACGACGTTGATGGCGCCGGGGCAATCCCCCTGGTGGGCCACCACTACTGTCCCCGCCGTCCCCTGATCCGCGTCTTCTTCATGAAGCCGTCGTAATGACGCATGATAAGTTGCGACTCGACCTGCTGCACAGTGTCCATGGCGACGCCAACGATGATGAGGAGCGACGTGCCGCCGAAGTAGAACGCCACGTTCATCCCTTCGGTGATGAACCGCGGTAACATCGCGTCGAGCCGTTCACCGATGAACGGAATCGGCGCAACCTTGAAACCGCTGATCAAAAACTGCGGCAGAATCGCCACGATCGCGAGATAGATCGCGCCCACCAGCGTGATCCGCGTCAGGATCGTGTCGATGTATTCGGCGGTCCGCTTGCCGGGACGAATCCCGGGGATGAACCCGCCATATTTCCGCATGTTCTCCGCCACGTCATCAGGATTGAAGATGATGGCGGTGTAGAAGTAGCAGAAGAAAATGATGCCGACGATGTAGAGCAAGTCATGCAGCGGCATGCCGGGAGCGATCTGCTCGACCGGCCGGCGCAGGAAGCCGAGACGACCGCCTTCCTGGATCAGCGGCGCCAGTGTCGCCGGAAACGCCAGAATCGACGACGCAAAAATCACCGGAATGACGCCGCCCGTGTTCACCTTGAGTGGAATGTGCGTGCTCGATCCGCCATACATGCGCCGGCCGACGACGCGCTTCGCGTACTGAACCGTGACCCGCCGGTGGCCTCGCTCGACGAAGACGATTGCGGCAATGACGACCGCCATCAACACGATCAGCATGAGCAGGCGCACCAGCCCCATCTGCCCGGTTCGCAGCTGATCGACCGTCACGATCACCGCGCGCGGCAGATTGACGACGATGCCCGCGAAGATAATGAGCGACATGCCGTTCCCGATGCCGCGTTCGGTGATCTGCTCGCCCAGCCACATGATGAAACATGTGCCGGTCGTGAGCGTCAGCACCGTCATCAGACGAAAACCCCAGCCCGGGCTGTACACCAGGGGAAGCCCTCCGGCGATGCCGGTGTTCTTCTCGAGGAAGTAAGCAATGCCGAGCGACTGCACGACGCTCAGAAGAATCGTTCCGTAGCGGGTGTATTGCGTGATCTTGCGGCGGCCGAGCTCTCCCTCTTTCGACAGCCGCTCGAGGTACGGCCACACCACCGTCAGCAGCTGCAGGATGATCGACGAGCTGATGTACGGCATGATGCCGAGCGCGAAGATCGTCATCTGCGACAGGTTCTTGCCCGAGAACATATCGTAGAGACCGAACATCGTGCCCTTTGCCTGCTCGACCAGTGCCGCGAGCGCATCCTTATTGATGCCCGGGGTCGGGATGTGGCCGCCGACGCGATAGGCCGCGAGCAGCCCGAGCGTGAACAGCACACGCTTCCTCAGGTCTGCAACCGCGAAGATGTTCTTCAGGCTTTCCATACCGCCCCCTATGCGAGGACTTCGGCCTTACCGCCGGCCGCGGCAATCTTTTCCGCCGCCTTGCCGCTGAACTTGTGCGCGCGAATCGTCAGCGCCTTCGAGATGTCTCCGCGCGCCAGCACTTTGATCTTACCCGCCCGGTGAATCAGCCCCTGTTCCCTGAGCAGCTCCGGCGTGATCTCCGTGCCGGCATCAAACCGCTCGCCGAGCGCATCGAGATTGACGATCTCGAATTCCTGCCGGAACGGATTATGAAATCCCCGCTTCGGCACGCGCCGGTGCAGCGGCATCTGGCCGCCTTCGAACCCGCGCTTGTGCTTGAAGCCGGACCGCGATTTCGCCCCCTTGTGGCCGCGTCCCGCCTGCACGCCTTGACCCGAGCCCTGGCCGCGGCCGATCCGCTTCTTCGAGTGGGTTGCCCCCTTCGGGGGACGGAGACTGCTGAGATCCATGAGTGTTGTCTCTTGTAAATCTGTGAATTGGTGAATTGGTGATTTGGTGAATTTGCATCGCGCGGCTACCGCCGCCCTTTAGAAGCACGCGCGGTAGCGCGGGCGAAGCCAATTCACCAATTCACCAATTCACGATTCGCCAACTATTCCGCCACTTCCACCAAGTGTCGCACCTTGAGGATCATGCCGCGCGTGGCCGGCGTGTCGACCAGCTCGACGGTATGGCCGATACGTCTCAGGCCCATTCCCTGCACCGTTTGCGCCTGGGTCCTATCGAACCCAATCGGGCTTCGCACCAGCTTGATCCGAACCTTCGGAGCGTCGGCGCTCTTCTTCGCAGTCTTCTTCGCCATGATCGTTTAACGGGTGGCCGCGGCGAGATCGCCGGGTTGTTCTTCCTTGCCACGCAGCTGCCGCACCGCGCCCGGATCCTTCAGGCCACGCAGGCCGGCAAACGTCGCGCGAACGACGTTGTGCGAGTTGGCCGATCCAATCGACTTGGTCAGCACGTTTTGAATCCCGCACGACTCAACCACCGCCCGCACCGCGCCACCGGCGATGATGCCGGTGCCATCAGGCGCCGGCTTCAGCAGGACCTGGCCCGCGCCGAAACGTCCCAGCACCGGATGCGGGACGGTCGTTCCGGCAAGCGGCACACGGATGAGCGACTTCTTGGCCGCCTCGATGCCCTTCTTGATCGCCGACGGCACTTCCTTCGCCTTGCCGACGCCGAATGCAACGATCCCCTGGCCGTCGCCGACGACCACGAGTGCGCTGAAGCTCAGGTTCTTGCCGCCCTTGACGACCTTCGTGACGCGGCTGATGTTTACTACCGTGTCCTTGAGGTCAAGCTGCGACGCGTCGATTTTTTCTCGTGTTTCAATCATAAGTTTCCAGTTCCCAGTTTCCAGCTTCCAGTTGGCTCAGTTTCCGGCTGACCGGAAACTGGAGACTGGCAACTCTCACCTAGAATTCCAGCCCCGCCTCGCGCGCCGCCTCCGCGACCGCGCGGATCCGGCCGTGGTACAGAAATCCGCCTCGATCGAAGACCACCCGCTTGATGCCCTTGTCGATCAACCGCTCGGCGATGGTTTTGCCAAGCGCCTTGGCGCCGGCAACATTGCCACCCCTCGTCGATCCGGCGAACGTGCCCTTCAATGACGGCTCGGTGCTCGCCGCCGACGCGAGCGTCGTCCCGGTCATGTCGTCGATGACCTGCACGTAGATGTGCGACACGCTGCGGAACACGCGCAGGCGCGGCCGTTCGGACGTGCCGGCGATGCGTTTCCGCTGCCTCAACGCGATTCGCGTGCGGCGATCCTTCGTGGTGTTGATTTTCATATCTCAGTTTCCAGCTGCCAGTTGCCAGTTGCCAGTTGCCAGAGAAGCCGTTCTGGAAACTGGAGACTGGAAACTGCGACCTTACTTCGCCCCAGTTTTGCCCGCCTTCTTCTTCAGATGCTCGCCGGTGTAGCGAACGCCCTTCTGCTTGTACGGATCGGGCTTGCGGAGCCGCCGGATGTTCGCGGCGACCTGCCCGACCGCCTGACGGTCGATCCCGGTGACGGTGATGTGCGTCTGCTTATCGATCGCGATGTCGATACCGGCGGGAATATCGAACACGATCGGGTGCGAATACCCGAGCGCAAACACCACCTGCTTCCCCTTGAGCTCGGCGCGGTATCCGACGCCAACGATATCGAGATCCTTGCGGAATCCCTCGGTCACGCCGCGCACCGCATTCGCCACCAGGCTTCGGGCGAGACCATGAAACTTTCCGAGCTCCGCGTCTTGACGCAGGGTCCGGGCGTGCAGCTGATCGCCGTCGACCTCGAAGCCGATACCGGCGGGCAGCGGCTGCCGCAACTTGCCCTTGGGTCCCTGAATCTCGACAGCGCCCGGCTGGGTGTCGATCTTCACGCCCTTCGGAATCGCGATTGGTTTCTTTCCTATCCGTGACATATCAGTTCCCAGTTCCCAGTTCCCAGTTCCAGTTCCACTCCGTTTCCGTTCGACTGGAAACTGCAGACTGGCAACCGGAAACTGTCACCTACCACACATTACAGAGAACTTCTCCGCCGACCCCCGCTTTGACCGCTTCTCGGCCCGTCATCACGCCGCGCGACGTCGTCAGAATGCTGGTGCCGAGGCCGGCCAGGACGTCGGGCACTTCGTCGCGTCCGAAATAGACGCGGCGGCCGGGCCGGCTGACGCGCTGGATGCCGCTGATCACGCGCTCGCCTCGGGGCCCGTATTTCAGGAACATCCGCAAGTGCGCCTGCACGCGCTCGCCCGCTTGAGGCTCGAGCACCTTGAATCCCTGGATGTAGCCTTCGCTCTCGAGAATGCGGGCGATCTCCACCTTCAGCCGCGACGACGGCATGTCCACCCGAGAGTGCCGGGCAATCGTCGCATTCCGAATCCGCGACAGCATGTCTGCAATTGGGTCGGTCATAAATCTTCTTCTCTGTAGTTTCCCGTTGCCAGTCGCCAGTGACCAGTCATCTCTCAATCTCCGGCCGGAAACTGGGAGCTGGTTACAGGCCACTTCACCATGAACTCTTCGTCACGCCGGCAATGTCCCCCTCGAGCGCCAGCTTGCGGAAACAGAGGCGGCACAGCGCGAACTTGCGCATGTAGGCGCGGGGACGGCCGCACCGCTGACAGCGGTGCCGCAGCCGAATCTTGAACTTTGGCGGTTTGACTTCTTTCGCAACTTTCGCAGTTGTGGCCATTGAATCTCTCTTAATTCGGTCTGAACGGCATTCCGAGCAGCTGAAGCAACTTGCGTGACTCCTGATCCGACTTCGCCGTCGTCACGACGGAGATGTTCATCCCGCGAGCCTTGTCGACCTTCATGTAGTCGATCTCGGGAAACAGCAGCTGATCCTTGAGTCCGAGCGTGTAGTTGCCGCGGCCGTCGAAGCCGCGCGGCGACACGCCGCGGAAGTCGCGCACGCGCGGCAGCGCCACCGCGATCAGCCGATCCAGGAACTCCCACATCCGCTCACCGCGCAACGTCACCATCGCGCCAATCGGCATCCCTTTGCGCACCTTGAACTGCGCGATCGACTTCTTGGCCCGGGTGACGACCGGCTTCTGGCCGGTGACGCGGGCGACTTCGTCGGCGCCAGCGTCCACGATCTTGGCGTTCTGAGTGGCCTCGCCGAGCCCCATGTTGACGACGATCTTCTCGATCTTGGGAATCGCCATCACGTTGCGATAGCCGAACTCCTTTTTCAGGGCCGGCGCGACTTCCTTCTCGTAACGATCTCTCAGGCGGCTCATTTGTCGACCACTCCCTCGCACTTGCGGCAGATCCGGACCTTGCGACCGTCGCCGAGCAGCCGCCGGCCGAGACGCGTCGGCTTGCCGCATTCGGGGCAGACCAGCTGCACGTTCGAGGCGTGCACGCCCGCTTCCCGCTCCACCAGCCCGCCCTTGATCTGGCGCTGCGGATTGGGTTTGGTGTGACGCTTGATGATGTTCACGCCCTCGACCACCAGCCGGTTCTTCTCGGGGAGTACCTTGAGCACGCGTCCGCGCTTGCCGCGGTCCTTCCCGGTCATCACCACCACGGTGTCGTTCTTCCGAATCGGGGTTGCTAATCTGGACATTTCAGTTCCCAGTTCCCAGTTGCCAGTTCCCAGTCAATCTCCAGTCTGGACACTGGAAACTGGTCACTGGCGACTTCGTCACAGCACCTCTGGCGCCAACGAAATAATCTTCATGAATCGGCGTTCACGCAGCTCGCGGGCCACGGGTCCGAACACACGCGTGCCGATCGGTTCGTTCTGGTCGTTGATGAGCACCGCGGCATTCCGGTCAAACCGGATGTAGCTGCCGTCCTTGCGCCGGTGCTCCTTGACCGTGCGGACGATCACGGCCTTCACGACCTGTCCCTTCTTGATGTTGCCGTCGGGCGTCGCTTCCTTCACCGACGCGGTGATGATGTCCCCGAGTCGCGCGTACCGGCCGGTCGATCCACCAATCGGATTGATCGCCGCGATCTTGCGCGCGCCGGAGTTGTCCGCCACGTCAAGGATGGATCGCATTTGAATCATGAGTGCTCTCCTGAAATTGCTGATGGTCGATGGCTGATGGTCGATTGAAGATTTCCGGTCAATCAGCATTCAGCCATCAACATTCAGCAATCCCTAGATCTCCTTGGCCTTCTCGATGACGCGGGTGACGACCCAGCGCTTGCGGCGGCTAATCGGTCGCGTCTCGGCGATCGCAACGCGATCGCCGACCTTGACGTCGTTCGACTCGTTGTGCGCCAGGAACTTCGACGTGCGCTTCTGGGTCTTGCCGTAGAGCGCATCACGAATCTGACGTTCGACGGCAACAACGACGCTCTTGTTCATCTTGTCGCTGACGACAAGCCCGGTGATTTCCGCTTTCGTGGCCATGTCTTTATTAGATCCGGGGGCCTTCGCCCCCGCGGTCCCCCCACACCGTTCGCTCGCGTGGCGACAACGCCCCGCTCCGCTGCGGCGGGCGCGCCCATGGCGCGCCTGATGTTGTGAAACGAGCTCTACTCTTTCCCCACCCTTAGCTGGCCGCCTGGGCGATCTCTTTCTGGCGCAGCACCGTTTTGACGCGCGCGAGATCGCGCCGCACCGCCTTGAGCTTGTGCGCCGCCTCGAGTTGCCCCATCGATTTCTGGATGCGCAGCCGGAACAGCTGATCGTCCATTTCCCTGGCGCGCTGCTGCAGCTCGTCGATTGCCAAATCGCGGATTTCGGTCACCTTCATGACGCCTGCTCCTCGGCGAACCGGGTCGCGAACTTGGTCTTGATCGGAAGCTTCGCCGCAGCCAGCCGCATCGCCTTCCGCGCGTCCACCTCGTTCACCCCTTCCATTTCGAACAGGATCCGGCCGGGGCGAACCACGCACACCCACTCCTCCGGTGCGCCCTTTCCTTTTCCCATTCGGGTTTCCTGAGGCTTCTTCGTGATCGGCTTGTCCGGGAACACCCGGATCCAGATCTTGCCGCCACGCTTGATGAAGCGGGTCATGGCGACGCGCGCCGCCTCAATCTGCCGGGCCGTCATCCAGCATGGCTCGAGCGCTTTCAGCCCGTAGTCGCCGAACGAGACATCTGCCCCGCGCCACGCTTTTCCCGTCATCCGGCCGCGCTGCTGCTTCCGGTACTTGACCTTCTTCGGCATCAACATAAGAAAAACCCTGTAGTTTCCCGTTGCCAGTGGCCAGTCACCCGTTCAAGCCTGGAAACTGGGAACCGGAAACTGGCAACTTCTGCTATCCCCGCCCCCCTGCCGTGCGCCGGGGCGCACGATAGTCTTCTTCGCGCCCGATCCGCGGTACCAAGCGCTCACCCTTGTAGAGCCACACCTTCACGCCGATCTGGCCGTAGGTGGTGCTCGCCTCGGCGAACCCGTAATCGATATCGGCGCGCAGCGTTTGCAGCGGCAGCTGTCCGTGCAGGTACCACTCGGAGCGTGCGATCTCCGCGCCGTTCAGTCGACCCGACACGCGCACCTTGATGCCGCGCGCACCGAACCGCAGCGCCGACTCGACCGCCTTCCGCATCGCCCGGCGAAACGCGACGCGCTTCTCGAGCTGCATGGCGACCGATTCGCCAATCAGCTGGGCGTCGAGCTCGGGCTTCTGGATCTCCTGAATGTTGATGAACACTTCGCGGTTCGTCTTCTTCTGGATTTCCTGCTTCAGCTTGTCGACTTCCGTCCCTTTCCGCCCGATGATGATTCCGGGGCGTGAGGTGTAGATGTCGATCTTCAGCTTGTTGGCGGCCCGCTCGATCTCGATCTTCGACACGCCGGCATGCGCGAAGCGCGTTTTGAGCGTGTCGCGAAGCTTCAGATCCTCGTGCAGCAGCTTCGAGTAGTCCTTGTCGGCGAACCATCGCGAGCGCCACGTCTTGTTGAACCCGAGCCGGAACCCGTGCGGATGTACTTTCTGACCCATAAATCTCCGTTAGCTGTCGGCTGACCGTCGGTCAGCTCTTTGCGGCCTTCTTCGCACGCCCACCCGCCGCGGCCGCCTTCTTGCGCGCGCCGCCCGTCTTCTTCTTCGCCGCGCCGCCCTTCGCTGTGCGCTTCGCCGCGGGCCTCGCCTTCGGCTTGGCGCCTCGCCGCCGTTTCGGAGTGCCCTCGCTCGGAGACGGCGTGGTCCCCGGCTCCGGCGCAACCGGCTGCGCGACAAGGGTCGGACGTTCGGTCACGTGGACGGTCAGATGCGCCGTGCGCTTGACGATCCGGAACGCGCGACCCATCGGAGCGGGGCGAATCCGCTTCTGTGACGGCCCCTGATTCGCGTAGCACGCGTTGACGAACAGCTGATCGACGTCGCCGCTGAAGCCGTCCTTCTGCGACGCGTTCGCGATCGCCGATCGCAGCACCTTCTCGATATCGCGGGCGACACCCTTGCGCGCGAAGCGAAGCGTCGCAAGCGCCTGGTTCACATCACGGCCGCGAATGAGATTGAGCACGAGCCCGGCCTTCTGCGCCGAGGTTCGGACGTACTTCGCGGTTGCGTGCGCCTGAACTGCCATTAGCCACCTGCCTTCGGCGCAGCGGCTCCGGCTGCTGGCGCCCCTGCGGCCGCCACGGCCGCGGCCTTGTCGCTCTTCGTCGTGTGGCCTTTGAACTGGCGCGTCGGCGCGAACTCCCCGAGCTTGTGGCCGACCATGTTTTCGGTCACGTACACCGGGATGAACTTGCGCCCGTTGTGCACCGCGATCGTGTGTCCCACCATCTCGGGAATCACCGTCGACCGGCGCGACCAGGTCTTGATGACCTTCTTCTCGCCGCCGCGGTTCATGACCTCCACTTTTTCGAGCAGTGGAACGTCGACGAATGGGCCCTTCTTTAGTGATCTGCTCATATCAGTTACCAGTGGCCAGTGGCCAGTTACCAGTTCCAGAAAACATCAAAATGACGTTCTGGAAACTGGAAACTGGGCACTGGAAACTACTTCCGCCGCCTTTGCACAATGAACCGATCCGTCGCCTTCCGGTTCCGCGTCTTGTAGCCCTTGGTCGGCTGGCCCCATGGCGACACCGGGTGCCGGCCGCCCGACGTCTTGCCCTCGCCGCCGCCGAGCGGGTGATCGACCGGGTTCATCGCCACGCCGCGGACGTGCGGCCGCTTCCCGAGCCAACGACTGCGGCCCGCCTTGCCGATCGAGACGTTCTCGTGATCGACGTTGCCGACCTGGCCAATCGTCGCCAGGCATTCGATGTTGATCTTCCGGATCTCGCCGGACGGCATCTTCACCGACGCGTATTCGCCTTCCTTGGCCACGAGCTGCACCGAGGATCCGGCGCTGCGCGCGATCTGCCCGCCCTTTCCCGGCTTCAATTCGACGTTGTGGATCTGGGTGCCGAGCGGAATGTTCTTCAGCGGCAGCGCGTTTCCCGGCAGGATGTCGACGTTGTCGCCGGAGACGATCGTGTCGCCGACCTTCAACCCGAGCGGCTGCAGAATGTACCGCTTCTCGCCGTCGGCGTAGGTCAGGAGCGCAATCCGCGCCGACCGATTGGGGTCGTACTCAACGGTGGAGACTTTCGCGGGGATGTCTCGCTTGTCCCGCTTGAAGTCGACCACCCGGTAGTTGCGCTTGTGGCCGCCGCCGCGCCACCACGACGTCAACTCGCCGTGATTGTTCCGGCCGCCGGACTTCCGCAGCGGCTCGACCAGCGGCTTGTATGGTTTCGACGTGGTGACCTCGTCGAACACCTGCACCGTCTGAAACCGCCGGCCCGGCGACGTCGGATTATATTTTCTGATCGGCATTTCACTGATCCTTGTAGTTCCCAGTTGCCAGTTACCAGTTCCCAGTGATTACTGGAAACTGGAAACTGGAAACCAGAAACTGCATTACGCGCCTTCGAGGAACTCAGGGATCTTTTCGCCTTCCCGGAGCTTCACATACGCCTTCTTCCAGTCGGACCGCTGGCCGACGAACCGTCCCTGCCGCTTCATCTTGCCGTGCGAGATCGAGGTCCGAACCGCTTCGACTTTGGAGCCGAGCAGCTTCTCGACCGCCCGCTTGATGTCGACCTTGGTTGCCGCCGGCGCCACCTGGAACACGAGCGTCCGGTTGCCTTCGCGGATCAGCGTCGTCTTCTCGGTCACCAGGGGGCGCTTAATAACGTCTGTGAGTTTCATGTCAGTTACCAGTTACCAGTCTCCGGTTTCCAGTCTGCCGTCGTTTCCTCTACCGGAAACTGGCGACTGGGAACTGGATACTAGGCGAGAGCCTCCTGCAACTTCTCGAGCGCCTCTCGCGTCGCGACCACCTGCGTCGTGTCGATGATGTCGCGGGCGGTGACGCGCGAGGCCGCAACCAGGTGCAGTCCCGCGATGTTGCGGGCCGACAGCGTGAACTTCTGGTCCGGCTTCACGTCGATGACGAGCGCCTTGCCCGATACGCCGAGCCGCTTGAACATCTCGGCTGTCCCCTTGGTCTTGCCGTCGGCCGTCTCCAGTTTGTCGAGGACGATGAGCGCGCCATCGCTCAACTTCTGCGAGAGCGCCGCTCGCACGGCGCCGATGCGGACTTTCTTCGGCAGCGCGTAGTCATAGCTGCGGGGCTGCGGTCCGAACACCGTGCCGCCCTTGCGCCACAACGGCGTGCGGCTCGATCCGACCTGCGGGCGGCCGGTCCCCTTCTGCTTGTACGGCTTTTTGCCGCCACCACTGACCAGCGCGCGATTCTTGGTCGCGTGGGTGCCGCGACGCTCGGACGCGTTCTCCTGGACGACCGACGCCCAGATCAGATCCGCCTTCACGCGTCCGCCAAACACGTCGTCGTTGAGATCGATGGTGTCGACGGTCTTGCCTTCGGAATTCTGGATATTGAGTTTCATAACGCGTTTCCAGTTTCCAGTTTCCAGTTTTCAGTTCGAGTTCCCTGATTACTGGGAACCGGGAACTGGCTACTGGTAACTGGCACTCACTTCTTGCCCTTCGCCGCCTTCGACGGCTTTTCTGCCTGCGGCACGGAGACCTTCTTGGCAGCCACGGCCTTTCGGACAACGACGTAGCCGCCTGGCGCGCCGGGCACGGCCCCGTGAATCACGAGCAGGTTGTTCTCGCCGTCAACCTGCACAACCTTGAGGTTGCGCACGGTCACGCGGTCGCCGCCCATTCGTCCGCCGGCGCGCATGCCCTTGACGACCCGCGAGGGGAACGACGAGGCGCCGATCGAGCCTGGGGCACGATGGAACATCGACCCGTGTGTCGCCGCGCCGCCCCGGAAGTGATGGCGCCGCACCACACCCTGGAATCCCTTGCCGCGGCTGATCCCGATCACGTCGACCCGATCGCCGCTGTTGAAGACGCCGCCGACCAGTACCTGATCGCCGGCCTTGAGCGCGTCCGCTCCGGCCGCCAACGTGACTTCGCGACGCACGCGCGTCGGAGGCACGCCGGCCTTCTGGTAGTGCCCGGCCAGCGGCTTGCGCACGCGGGCCGGCTTCTCTTCCACCAGGCCGAGCTGCACCGCCTCGTAGCCATCGGTTGCCGCCGCCTTCGCCTGCACGACGACGCAGGGACCCGCCTTGATCACCGTCGCCGGCGACACCGTGCCGTCCTGCGCGAAGACCTGGGTCATGCCGACTTTTCTGCCAATGATGCCTGTGACCATAGCTGTCGCTCTCAGTTGCCAGTAACTATTTGTGTTCCTTACCAAACGCCTTGATCTCGACGTCGACGCCCGCCGGCAGATCGAGCTTCATCAGCGCGTCGACCGTCTGCGGCGTCGGCTCGAAGATGTCGATCAGGCGCTTGTGCGTGCGCAGCTCGAACTGCTCGCGCGACTTCTTGTCCACGTGCGGCGAACGCAGCACCGTCCACTTGTTCTTTTCGGTCGGCAGCGGAATCGGACCCGCCAGCCGCGCACCGGTGCGCCGGGCGGTGTCGACAATCTCCGTCGTCGACTGATCGAGCACCCGGTTGTCGTACGCCTTCAAACGGATGCGAATCTTGTCACTGAATGCTGTAGCCATAAGTCTGATCTCGAAACTACTTCCCCTGAACCCTCGCCACGACCTCTTCGCTCACATTGCTCGGCGCCGGCTCGTATCGATCGAAATGCATCGAGTACGTCGCGCGGCCCTGCGTGCTCGAGCGCAGATCCGTCGCGTAGCCGAACATCTCGGAAAGCGGCACTCGCGCGTTGATAATCTGCGTTCCGCCGCGATCTTCCTGCGACTGAATCTGCCCGCGGCGACTCGACAGATCGCCCATGACGCCGCCCAGGTGCTCCTTCGGCACGACCACCTCGACCCGCATCATCGGCTCGAGCAGCACCGGCTTGGCTTTCTTGGCGGCATCCTGGAATGCCAGGGATCCAGCGATCTTGAACGCCATTTCCGACGAGTCCACGTCGTGGTACGAGCCGTCGTAGAGCTCGATGCGTACGTCGTCCACCGGATAACCGGCCAGCACTCCGCGCGTGAGCGCTTCCTTGATGCCCTCATCCACCGGCTTGATGTATTCCCTGGGGATCGAGCCGCCCGTGATCTTGTTCTCGAACACGTATCCGGACCCCGGCTCGCCCGGGTACAGGTGAATCTTCGCGTGGCCGTATTGGCCGCGGCCGCCGGTCTGCTTCGCGTACTTCATCTCGCCGTCAGCCGGACGGGTCAGCGTTTCCTTGTAGGCGACCTGCGGACGGCCGACGCTGGCTTCGACGTTGAACTCGCGCTTCAACCGGTCGACGATGATCTCGAGGTGCAACTCGCCCATGCCGGCGATGACCACTTCACCGGTCGCCTGATCCGTCTTCACGCGGAACGTCGGATCCTCGGCCATCAGCTTGCCGAGGCCCTGCCCGAGCTTCTCCTGGTCGGCCTTCGTCTTCGGCTCGATCGCGAGCGAGATGACCGGCTCCGGAAAGTCCATCGACTCGAGCACGACCGGCTTTTTCTCGTCGCAGATCGTGTCGCCGGTCGAGACGCTCTTCAGGCCGACCGCCGCGGCGATATCGCCGGCGTAGACTTCCTTGATCTCTTCACGCTTGTTGGCGTGCATCTTCAGCAGCCGGCCGAGACGCTCGCTCTTCTGCTTCGTCGAGTTGAAGGCCGACGACCCCGCGGTCATGACCCCGGAGTACACGCGAATGAACGTCAGCTGGCCGACGAACGGGTCGGTCATGATCTTGAACGCCAGCGCGGCAAACGGCGCGTCGTCCGACGCGGGTCGCTCGACGATCGTGTCCGGTCCCTTGTTCGGATCGAAACCATTGATCGGCGGCACATCGACTGGCGACGGCAGGTAGTCGACCACCGCGTCGAGCAGCGGCTGCACACCCTTGTTTTTGAACGCGGACCCGCAGATGACCGGAACGAACGCCGCTTCCGCCTTGTCGCCGGTCGTGTGGACCGAGCTGTTCACGCGCTTGCGCAGCGCGGCCTTGATCTCGTCCTCGGAGATCTCTTCGCCGTGCAGGTACTTCTCGAGGATCTTGTCGTCCGCCTCGCTGACCTTTTCGATCAGCTGCTCGCGGAAATGCTTCGCCTCTTCGAGCATGTGCGCCGGGATCTCGCCGACGACGTAGTCGGCGCCCATGGTCTCGTCCTTGTAGGTGATCGACTTCATCCCGACGAGATCAACGACGCCAAGGAACTTGTCTTCGCTGCCAATCGGCAGCTGAATCGCGACCGGGTTGCCGCCAAGCTTCGTGGTGATCTGATCGAACGTGCGCTTGAAGTCCGCCCCGATGCGGTCCATCTTGTTCACGAAACAGATACGGGGGACGCGGTACTTATCCGCCTGCCGCCAGACGGTTTCCGACTGCGGCTCGACGCCGGCGACGGCATCGAACACCGCGACCGCGCCGTCAAGCACGCGCAGCGAACGTTCCACCTCGGCGGTGAAGTCGACGTGGCCGGGGGTGTCGATGATGTTGATCCGGTGCTCGCGCCAGAAACAGGTCGTCGCGGCCGAGGTGATCGTGATCCCGCGCTCCTGCTCCTGTTCCATCCAGTCCATGACGGCGGTGCCTTCGTGCACCTCGCCGATCTTGTACGTGATGCCCGTGTAGAACAGGATCCGTTCAGTCGTAGTGGTCTTGCCGGCATCGATGTGGGCCATGATGCCGATGTTCCGCGTCCGAT
>JBKPNQ010000065.1:0-41338 GCA_046732715.1 Acidobacteriota bacterium
GATCAGGACCGCATTCAGGCACTCGCGTATCAGTCGACTCACCGCGTCATCTTACGACGGGGAATCGTTTACGCTGCCTGTCTGTCGATCCGGCGCCGGAGCGATGCCAGATCCGCGGCGATGGCGCGAAGCTCCTGTTCCATGCCCTGAAGCTTGTCCCCCTCCGCCCTGACAAATCGGCTGTACGGCGCGATGCTGCCGCGAATCCGGTCCGCGCTCTTCTGAATCTCCGTCGCGAACTGCGCGTGCAGCGCATCCGACAGCCGCTCGCGAACCTTCCCGATCTTGCGACGCATCTCTTCTTTGGCCCGCTCGCGTTTGGCGGGAAGAATGAAAAACCCCAGCGCGGCGATCACTGATGCCATGATGATGCCGGTTACGTCCGCGGCGGCGGTCGTCGCCGCGATCGTCACGATCGCTCCCAGCCCGACACCTCCAGCGCTGACCGCGGCTGCCGCAGCCACGGCGTTCCTCGCGTCATCAGCCAGCTGACGCGCTTCCTTTCGCCGATCGAAGGTGTCGATGACCTTCTGTGATTCACGACTGACCGACTCGATGAGCCGGGTGCGATCGTAGTGAAATCTTTCTGATCCGCCCTCGCCAACGATCCGGTCGTGGTATTGCCGCCGTCGTTCGGCCAGATGTCTGGTCACATCCTGCCATTGCCGAAGATCCGCATCGACCAGCCAGTCCACCAGCTCGCCGACCTTTCGCTCGATTTGCTGCGGCGCGTCAGCGACGACCTGTTGCTCGAAGCCGTGTTGCACGCGACTGCGGTTGAGCAGATCCATTACCCGGCCGATCCGCATCGTGTCGTCGAAGAAGTCCTGGCCACGCTTCTCCATCTCCAGCAGGATGCGATCGATGTCCGACATCCGGAAACCGAAGTCGCGCATGAGATCCGACTGGTAGAGCGCCAGCTGCCGGTCGACTTCGTCGAGCGTCGAGACGTCGTCCTTGAGCAGGGCCGCGCGATCCTTGACCAGCGTGGCATGACGATCGGTCAACGCAGCGCCGACGCCGAGCGGATTGAGCAGCTTGAGCTGCACGCGGCCGGGAGCGTCGAGGGTTTCGCGGACGTATCGCTCCAACGCCTCGAAGCGGCTGGCCCCCCACACCGACGGGTCGCCCTGTTTGCCGCGCAGCGCGAGCCGGGCGCTGACCGGAAAGATGTCGGGACTGAAACCCACCAGCGTCCGTGCACTCTCGGCCACGAACGCGGCGACCTCCTCCACTTGCGCATCCGCCTCGAGAATGTCGATCTTGTTGATGACGATGACGATCTTTTTGCCCCAGCCGCGCACCTGCTCGAGAAACGCCCGTTCGGTCTCGGTAAAGGGTCGATCGGCCGAGGTCACGAACAGCACGAGGTCCGAACGCGGGACGAACTCGGCGGTGATCAACTCGTGCTCGCGGATGATTGCGTTCGTCCCGGGGGTATCAACGATATGAATTTCGCGGAGGATGTCGGCCGGTGCCGTGATGATGTGCAAATGGGCTTCACGCGCCTGACGATCGTGACGATCCCCATACTGCAGCACGTTGATCTGCGCCGTCGTCGGCGTCACTCCCTCCTGCGCGACCGCGGCACCGACCAGCGCGTTGATGAACGCGCTTTTGCCGGAATTGAATTCGCCAACGATGACGAGCAGGAACAGCTCGTCGAGCTGTTCGATCGAGCGATCCAGCGCCTGCTGGTGTTCAGGAGCGGCATCGAAACGCGCGAGCGCGGTTCGGAGCCGCGCGAGCACGCGCCGTTCGTCGCGAACCAGCTCATCTTCTGCGCCGGACAGAATCTTTCCCAGCATCGAGCCGGCCGAAGTGCATGTTCTGAGCCAGTGGAATCGTTATCGGCTGCTGGCTGCTGGCTGGTGTCTGCTGGCGGGCGCTGCGTCGCGGCTCCAGTCCGTATGAGGGGCGTGGTTTTCGACGAGCCAGCCGTACACGAGGCGACCGTAGCTCTGCCATCGCATGTGGCGGCGCTGATAGAAGGGAACCAACGCACGCTGGAGCGCAGGCAGACGATAAAACGGAACGCCAGGGAAGTAATGGTGCTCGAGGTGGTAATTGGAGTTCAAGAACGCGAAATCCCAGAACCAGTGCCCCTTCATCAGCGTTCCCCATTTTGCCGGATCGTTCGGATCGATGTCGTAGTGCTGGCCGAGCCGGTTCAGCGTGAAGGCGATCGGAAACACGAAGAAGACCGGGATGATGCTGGTCCGCAGCGTGGTGTAGAAACCAAAGAAATACCAGAGGGCGATCAGCGCGGTCAGGTGCGCGGCGATCGACACCTTGCGTTCCCAACCAATCGTGTGCTGGAGCTCGGCCGGATAGGTCGTCGATTCGCGACGCGCCGCGCGGAAATAGATCGGGAAGAGCGCGGGCGTGCAGTACAGCAGTTTGTACCAGCGCTTGTTCACCTTCGGCGAGAGGTGGGCGCGCTTCGGATCGTCTTCGTCCGACCCCAGTTCAGCGTGATGATCGAGATGCCAGCGTGTGAACTGGCTGGCCGAGATGCCGCTCGGTATGGCATAGAAGAGGCCGAGGACCCGCTCGACGACGGGCCGCCGGCGCTCGAACACCGTGTGATGGACGACTTCATGAAGCAGGATGGTGAAGTCAAAAATGGTCAGCCCCTGCACCAGCACAAGCGGAAGCCAGATCAGCGGATTGTCGAACCGGATGAGGCCCCACGTCGCAGCGCCAAGAATCGCGAATTGCCGGGCTGCGACGAGGAAATGCCGGTACGCGGACTTCTTGTGAAACTCGCGCATCTGGTCGCGAGAGATGGCTTCGCCCAGCTCAGCCCGTAGCGCAACGGCGTGCTGCGAATAGTAGTGAGACTTCATGGAGTCACGATCAATTCTAGCAGGGGCGGTCGTACAAAGGGTTCTACGAGGTTCCACTAGGTTCTACTGGGTTCTACGAGGTTCGTTCTGGGTTCTCCGGGGTTCGTTCTGGGTTCTGCAGGGTTCGCTCTGGGTTCTGCAGCGTTCGTTCTGGGGTCTGCGGGGTTCATTCGCACGCGAGAACGAACCCTGCGGAACCTTGTAGAACCTGGGTGAACCCGTCATTCTGGAGGATTCACGACCCTGATCCTTGTGAGCGCAACGCCGACGAGCACCGCCGCCGCGCCGGCTAGCTTCCTCACCCCGAGCGGCTCACCGAGAAAGATCACCGCCGTCATCATGGCGACAACGGGAACCACGTTCGAGTAGGCGGACGTTCGTGCGCTTCCGATCTCGCGCACGGCGGCGTACCAAATCGTGTACGAGAGGCACAGCGCGAACAGCGCCGAGTACACCGCCGCTACCCACGTCCCAGCGCTGACCTCGGCCCATGTCACTGCGCGGATATGCGACGTCACCGCCGGAACATACAGAGCGGTTCCGATCGCCATCGACAGACCACTGACCGCGACCGGCGAATGCCGAATCATCAGTGGCCGCGATCCCATCGTGTAGATCGCCCAGCAACAGACGGCGGCGAACATCGTGACATCGCCGCGGAGTGTGCTGCCGCTGGCACTCACTCCTCGCCCGACAACGAGGTAGATGCCGACGACCGACAGGAGTGCGCCAAGCCAGTGCACGCCGGTCACACGCTCCTCTCCGGCCGCGGCACCGAACAGCGCGATCAGCACTGGCGTTGCCGCCAGGATCAGCGCGGCGTTGGACACGCTCGTGCCGGCAAGCCCGCCGACAAACAAGTACTGATAGAAGCCCTGACCGACAATGCCCAGTGCAGCGAGACCCAGCCAGTCGCGTCGGCTGATGGGCGACGGCGTGTAGAAGGTGCTGGCGAGCGACCCCTCGACATGACGCGCAGCAGGGAACTTCCGGACGACGGTCATCGCGGCCAGGAAGACCGCCGACGCCACGCTCATCCGAATCGCGTTGAAGGCCTGCGGATCGAGCTCACGGAATGCGTGCTTGATGATGACGTAGTTGGTGCCCCAGATGATCGCCATCAGGAGCAGCAGCGCGTCGATCGGTCGGAAGTGCAGTCGCCTCACGGAAAGTTGGCGGTCAAAAAAAGACCACGCGAGCACAGAGGATACAGGAGCTTCCGGCGGCCGCCGTGCGTTAAACCCCGTACGAGAGTGGCGAACGAGCGCGCGAGTGAGCCCACGCGAGCGGAGCGGGGCGTGTGGGGCCCCGCGAGCAAGCGTGTAGGAGAGTCCGAGGGGCGAAACCCCTCGGAGTGATTATCGACTAGCCGCCGAACGGCTTGAAGAAGAACAGGAGCAGCGAGATGAGGAGCACGTAAATGACGAGCGACTCGATCAGCACGAGGCCCAGGATCAGCGCGCCTCGCACGTCGCCGGCGGCGCCAGGGTTGCGCGCGATGGCTTCGGCCGCCGAGCTGACTGCCTTGCCCTGACCGAGCGCCGCGAGGCCCGCGGCGATGCCCAGCGCAAAGCCGGCGGTGATGATCGACCACTTGGCGATCTCGAGGTTGACGGGCTCCGCGCCCTGTGCCTGCGCAAACACCGGGGCGAACAGACCACCCGCCACAACCAGTACGAATGTCAGGACGAAACGTTTACTCACGACCCAAGCCTCCTCTGAAGAACCCTCTCCGGTGCGAAGTTCAGCAACAATACGCGAAATGATGACAATCGAGCGCGATCACGCCGCAGCCGGCGCCTGGTGGCCGCTCGGCGCGTCGTGCCCGTGCTCGTCGTCGTGATGTTCAACGGCGACCGCCCCCTGCAGGTAGATGATCGACAACAGGACGAAGATGAACGCCTGCAGGCCGCCGGTCACCAATCCCAGGAACATCATGGGCAGCGGAATGAAAAACGGGATGAGCGTAAACAGGATGAGGATAACCATCTCTTCCCCGAAGATGTTCCCAAACAGCCGCAGCGACAGCGACATCACCCGGGAGAGATGGCTGATGACTTCGATGATCAGCATGAGCGGCGCCAGCGCGGCGGGCGACCCGGGCGGCATCGCAAAATGCTTGGCGTAGCTGACGATGCCCTGCGCCTTGACGCCCTGGAAGTGGTAGTACACCCAGGTCGTGAGCGCGCAGCCGAGCGTCACGTTGATGTTGCTGGTCGGTGCCATCAGGCCCGGCACCAGGCCCATATAGTTCCCGCACAGGATGAAGATCCCGAACGTGCCAATGAGGGGGAGAAAGTCTCGCCCTTTCGGCCCAATCCACTCCTCGAGCAGATTGAGAAGGGCGGTGATGCCGTCTTCGAAAACGATCTGCAACCGGCCGGGATTCTCGACGCTGAGACGTGACCGGATGATGAGCGACAGCACGGTCAGGACCGCGACGATCAACATCACCATCACGAGATAGTTCGGGATCACAGTCCCGTGCTCTGCCTTGATGTGGAAGCCGAGCGCCTCGAGCACGGCCTTGACCGGCGGGCCGAGCACCGCGTTCACCAGGTCCACGATCCAGAGCGGGTGTTCGAGCTTCTCCATTCAGTCCGTCTCGACAGAGTACGGGCCCCGCACGTTAGGTGCGCGACGCTAAATCCTTCTTGAAGAGGAAACGAACGGCCTCGACAGCCACGGCCGTCACTATCGATGACGCCCCAGCCAGCAGCCCCAAAGGGGGCAGGCGCAAACGAGCAATCATAACGTACGCTGCAAAACCGAGTAAAGCGTAGCGCGCGGTCAATTTCATGACAACCCCGCGCATCGAAGGGCGCTCGTCAGGAGGCGCGTTCGGGTTGGCAATTCGCTCGACCAGCGCCGTGACGCTCGATTGAATGGTGCGGTAGCTCGCGCCGACGATCAGCCCCCCTCCGAGCACCGCCAGCGCCGACATCACCGGCGTCCGCGACACGAGCAACGCGACAAACGCCATCAGGCTGCACACCAATAGCGCTGTGCGGCCGACGCGTCGCAGCAGGGGATCGGGCTCCACGCGAGGATTACTTCAGGACTCGCCCTGCCGTCCGGTAGACGTTGAGGATGCCAGCGGCGACGCCAAGGGCGAAGAACACGAGAAACATCCAGGGGGCGGTGCCAAACGACTTGTCGAGAAACCAGCCGAAACCGGCGCCGATTGCGATCGCGAGGACGAACGAGAAGCCAACGGTACTGAGCGCGCCGATCGTCCGCATGGTCTCCGCCATGGACCCGTTGCCGCGTCTTTGAGGCTGTTGATCGTCCATGCTCTATCTTTTATCACTGCTCGCGGGCCCACCCCAGCTCGCTCGAGCCGCGGGGCTGCCAACCGCAAAACCCACCGGCGTCAACGGCCGCCGGGTGGTACCGGCTTCGGCTCCGGAGCGGAACCGTCGGTGCACGGGGCATCCACTATCAACCCGGACGGCGTGCCCGGGATCACGACCGGCGCTGCCGGCTTATTGCACTCAGCTTCGGCCTTGGCGATGGCGGGGCCGTACTCTGGGCTCACTCGGACGACGACGCGTCCCACCGATGACTGCAACCGCCGGAGAACCGGCTCCGGGTAGATCCCCATCCAGATGGAGAGCGCGATGAGCGGAACGATCGTCGCCACTTCGCGAATGCTCACATCGCGCAGCTGTGCGTTCGCCGGATTATCGGCCGGCCCCAGCATCGTGCGCTGAAAGAGCCAGAGCAGGCACGCGGCGCCGAGCACCATTCCGCCTGCCGCGATCGCGGCCCACCCCGTGTGCACGACGTAGAGGCCCTGAAGGATCAACATCTGGCCGATGAAGCCGCTCAACGTGGGCAAGCCAATGAAGGACAGCGTCATGACGAGGAAGACGGCCGACAGGACCGGCGTCAGCTTCGCCAGCCCGCCGTATTCGGCGATATCAAGCGTGTGACGCTGTTCGAAGACCAACCCGGCGACGAGCAACAGGCCGGCAATCGAGACTGCGTGACTGATCTGCTGTACGACGCTGCCGGTCAGGCCGGCTGGCGTCAACGCGAACACGCCCAGCGTCATCATCGCCATCTGGCTAAGGCTGGCGTAGGCCACGAGCCGTTTCCAGTCGCGTTCGGCGAGCGCCAGCAGCCCGGCGTAGACAATGCCGACGATCGACAACCCCGCCATCCAGGGCGCGTAGTGACGCGCGGCGTCAGGCAGGATCGGCAACCCGAATCGAATCAGTCCGTAGACACCCACCTTCAACCCGATCGCGGTGAGCATGATCGATCCGGCGGCCGGAGCGTCGTTCTGAGCGTCAGCGAGCCACGAATGCAGCGGGAAGATCGGTATTCTTACTGCGAATCCCACCAGCAAGGCGAGGAAGATCCATTTCTGGGTTTCGAAAGGAATGATCAGTCGTTGAAGCTGGGTGATGTCGAAGGTGTAGATGCCAGTCGTTGAGTGATTGACGAAATACAGTTGCAAGATGCCGAACAGCAGGACGGCGCTGCCAAGCAGGGTGTAGAGCACGAATTTCAAGGCTGAGTGGAGCGGTCGTCCGGTTCCCCACATGGCGACCAGGAAATACATCGGCACGAGCGTGATTTCCCAGAAGACGAAGAACAGCAGGCAGTCAAGCGACACAAAAGTGCCGATCAGTCCCGTCTCGAGCACGAGCAGGGCGCTGTAGTACTCCTTCAACCGCTCCGTGATCGATGACCAGGACGCGGCCACGACAATCGCGCCAACCAGCGTCGTCAGCAGAACAAGCAGCGTGCTGACGCCATCCACGCCGAGGACATAGTTCGCGCCGAGAGCGGGGATCCAGGACCTGCGCTCGACGAATTGCCAGGGGGCGCCAAACGGCTCGAACCGGAACCACAGCGGCAACGCCAGCAGGAACGTGGCCGCGGCACACGCGTTGGCACCCCAACGAATGACGTCGATCCGTTGACGATCGACGAAAAGGAGCGCCACGGCGCCGACCAGCGGCGTGAAGAGGATCAGTGACAGCACAATCGTTCAGCTTAGGTTTTACGTTTTTGGCTGTTGGTTTGAGAACCGAAACCGAGAACCTAAATCGAGAACCAAAAACCCAAAACGAAAAACCCAAAACCTAAAATTTGACACAGCCAAATCCGCAATCCGATCGACCACATACTTGTCGATCATGTGAACGATCCATCCGGCAATCTGCACTATCCATACGCAGCCGGTGAGGACCGCAGTGATGACACGGTCGTCGAAGCGCGCGAGGCCGCGCGCGGTCGTGAAGATGCCGCTCATCAGCGTCACCGCATACAACTCGTCGAAGTAGTACTGATTTGCAAGAAGCGCCTGCCCGTCGGGCCATCGGCTGGACAGATCGAGGTCCATCCCCGGATCTCGTTGGTAGAGCCGTCTCGCGATCGCAATGCCGGCAAACGGCAACAGCACGGCGACCAGGAGACCCGCCAGGATCCACACGGTGGACAAAGACGGCTCCGGATCGTTTGCCGTTGCGGCCGATGTCAGCAAATGGACGATCGAAGCGGCATGGCCGGGGATGGAGATTCCTATGAATCCGAAGACGATGGTCGCCACTGCGAGCGCCATGAGGGTGACGACGACGGGGAGCGGCGCTTCGCGAGAATTCGGGTCCGGCCAGGTGCGCGCCGGTCCTCGATAGGTGCCGTAAAACGTCAGCAGCATCAGCCGTGACATGTAGACGGCCGTGAGAACGGCCGTTGCGCACGAAATCACCCAGAGGAGCCGGTGGCCGGCAAGCATGCCGGACGAAATCTGGGTTGCGCTGAAGAAACCGGACAACGGTGGAATGCCGGTCACGGCCAGCGCGCCTACCATCATGGTCACGAACGTCGCTGGCATGTACTGACGAAGTCCTCCCATCCGATGCATGTCCCGCTCGCCGTCCATCGTTCGAATGAGAGTGCTGCTGCCAATGAACAGCAGGGACTGGGACAGGCCAATCGAGACCAGGTGAAATATCGCCGCCGAAAATGCACCGACGCCGAGGGCGGTAAAGATCACCCCGAGCTGCGAAATCGTCGAGTAGACGACCACACGCTTGATGTCGGTCTGGACGAGCGCCAGCGCGGCGGCCATGATTGCCGTCAGCACGCCAATCGTCGCGACGATCGTCATCACCACGGGCGCGCGCTCGAACAGCGCCGCGTTGCGGACGATGACAAACACGCCCGCTGTCAGGGTCGTTGATGTCTGAATCAGCGCCGGGGCGGGTGCCGGCCCGTCCGCCGCCGCTGGCAACCACACGTGCAGCGGAATCTGGGCGCTCTTGGCAAGCGCTGCAATCCAGAGCCCGAGACAGATACCCGAGATCGCACCAAAGCTCCCCGCTTCTACCGGCAGCGAGGTCACGCTCGCCGCGAGCTCTCTGAAGTCGAGCGTTCCAAAGGTGAAATAGGCAAGGAAGATCGCGACAAAGAGTCCCCAATCGCCGAGCCACTGAACGATGAACGCTTTGGTTGCGCCGGAAGCGGCGGCCTGCCTGTCGAACCAAAACCCGATGAGCAGATACGAGCACACCGCCATCCCCTGCCAGCCGACGAGGAGCACGAAGAAATTACCGGCGAGCACGAGCGTCAGCATGAACGCGCACGAGAGGCTCAGCCCGCTGAAGAATTGCGCGTACCGGGAGTCCGATTCCTCCCGCATCTCCGCCGCGGCATAGAGATGGACGAGCAAGCCGATGCCTGTGACCAGCGTGGCAACCACTGCGGAAAGCGGATCGAGACGAAAGGTCCAGTTGACGGTAAACATCTCGATGCCGGTCGCGGTCTGGAGTGGAATCGACGGGATCCAGTCTCCCAGCACGACGTCATGGACCCGGGCATCGACCGGCAGCGACGTGATCGCGACCAGCGACCACGCCGACAGCGCGAGCGTCGCCGCCATCGTTACGCACGCGACTGCGGCCGACGCCCCCCGACTAAACCACCGGCGGCCAATCAGCGCGTTGACGAGCGCGCCTGACGCTGGGAGACAGGGGATGAGCGAAATGTTGACCATCGACGTCAGCTGACGATAATGCGGCGACGAGGCATCAACCAATCAACACGCCATCACGCAGGGGCGAGAAGAGCGTCGACAACAGATAGCACCCGATCCGGGGGGTGTCAAGGAACGACAACTCCCTTTGTACCAATAATTTTCGGACAAATCGCGTTCTTGACGCTTTCCGCGCCCGGCGCCTATACTCGATTTGAACGAGGCTCCCACAATGATCCAGGCTCTTGTGGCGCTCGGGCTCGCTGCCCTGGCCGCCATCGCAACCGAACCTCAGCAGAAGACCGCCAACCGGCCCGCGGCGGCAAGCGATGCGCGAACCCGGAGCGTCCTGGTGAGCGTGCTCGACAACAAGGACGCGCCGGTCACCGGACTGCAGGCTGCCGATTTCCAGGTGCGCGAAGATGGCGCCGCACGCGAAGTCCTCCGTGTCGAGCCGGCGACGGCCCCTCTCCACATCGTGCTGCTTGTCGACGACAGTCAGGCCTTGAATCCAGCGCTTCAACCGATGCGCGAAGGGCTGACAAAGTTCGTCGAGAAGATGCAGGGGCACGCCGAGATCGGTATCGTCACGGTCGGTGAACGTTCGACGTCGCTGGTGCCGGCCACCACCGACGTCACCGCCCTGAAGCGCGGCATTACTCGAATCTTCGCGCGGCCAGGTGCCGGCGCGTACATGCTGGATGGCATTCAGGAAGCCAGCCAGGGTTTTCAGCATCGCGAGGCCGAACGTCCTCACATCATCGGGATCACGATGGACGCCGTCGAGTTCAGCAACCTTCAGTGGCAAACGGTCCTGAAAACGTTGAACGGCAGCGGCGCCACCCTGAACATGATATCGATCGGTATGCCGTCCTCATCGATGGCGGACGAGATGCGCAATCTGAATCAGACGATCGCCGAAGGCACGAAGGACACTGGTGGACGGCGCGATCAAGTGCTCGCAACGTCGGGAATCCCCGAAGCGCTGCTCAGAGTCGCCGACGACCTGCTCCACCAGTACGTCGTCACCTACGGCAGGCCGGAACGGCTCATTCCGCCTGAGAAACTGCAAATCACCGTGTCCAAGCCTGACGTCACCGTCCGGGCGCGGACCAAGGTGGCCAGCGAATGAGAACCGCCCGGGTTGCGGCAATCGCCGCAGTCATCGTCTGCGCGGTCTCGATCGGCCTGGCCGCGCAACAAGGAAAGTTCCGCGCCGGCGTCGAACTTGTCTCTCTGAATGTGACCGTCATGGAAGGCACCAAGTACGTGACCGGCCTTCAGCAGGAGGACTTCGAAGTCTACGAGGACGGGGCTAAACAGAGTCTCAGCTTCTTCTCAGCAGTGCAGCAGCCTATCGCGCTGGCGATTCTTCTCGACACCAGCAACAGCATGGAGGAGAAGATTGCCACGGCGCAGGAAGCCGCTACCGGATTCGTCCGGCGGATGAAGAAGGACGATGTCATCGAGGTCATCGAGTTCAACAGCCAGGTGCGGATCCCGCAGCCCTTTACGAATGACGTGAACGCACTGGAGCGGGCGATCCGTCAAACCACCGTCAACGGCTCGACGTCGCTGTACAACGCCATCTACGTCTCGCTGCGTGGTCTCAAGGACGAGCGCGCGAAAAACGCCGAGGAGATTCGCCGTCAGGCTATCGTCGTCCTCTCGGACGGCGACGACACGTCAAGCGTGATCGAGTACGACGATGTGCTCGATCTGGCGAAACGGTCAGAGACCGCCATCTACGCGGTCGGCCTGCGACAGCCGGAATCGGGGCGCGGAAAGTTCAAGGAAGCGGAGTTCGTGCTCCGTCAGCTGTCGCAGGAAACCGGCGGGCGCGTCTTCTTCCCGACGTCGGTGGCGGAACTGCCGAAAATCTACGAGCAGATTTCTGAAGAGCTGGCGAGCCAGTACACGATGGCGTATTCGTCGAAGAATCCCATGCGCAACGGCGCATGGCGGCGGATCGACGTGCGCGTCAACAAGCCGGGAGTCAGCGCACGCACCCGCCGCGGCTACTACGGCCCCTCGGGTCAATAGAACACCATGCATCTGGTGCCGCTCCTGCTGTATGCCGCCGCCGCGGCGGCGTACGTCGCGCACTTTGCCTGGCGCGACCCGCGAGTCGGGCGATTGGCCACCGCGCTGATGGCCGGCGGGGTGTTCGCGCACACCTTTCTCATCGGGATGCAGACCATGCAGGCGGGTCACGCCCCGCTGGTGGGCACCAGCGCCGCGATCTCGGCGTTCGTGTGGCTGCTCGGATTGTCGTACCTCTACATCGAGCTGTCATCCGACGAGCGATCGATGGGCGTGTTCGTCGCGGTCCTGATGGTGGGACTGGACGTGATTCCGGCACTCGACACGAGTATCGCGCCGCGACCTCCGGTCCTGCAGAGCCCGCTGTTCACCGTTCATGTGATGTCATTGCTCTTTGCCTACGCGAGCTTTGCGCTCGCGTGCGTCCTCGGCGTCACCTACGCGCTCCTGTTCAAGGAGATCAAAGCGAAGCAGCTGGGGTTCTTTTACACGAGGCTGCCATCGCTGGCGTCGCTCGACCTCATGAACAGCCGTGCCATCACCGTTGGCTGGTCTTTCCTGACCGTTGGCGTTCTGGTCGGCGGCATCTGGTTGTGGCAGGTCAAGGGATCGACCGATCCCCGCGTGCAGGCGATGTCGCTCGCCGACCCCAAGATTCTCGTCGCGCTCGTGTCGTGGGGGGTGTATTCGTTCGCGCTCTTCGCGCGCAAGGCGATTGGATGGAGCGGCCGGCGCGCCGCCTACTTGTCCGGCATTGCGTTCGCCATCGTGCTGCTCAACTTCGTGCTGGTCGGATACTTTCTCACGGCGAGCCACAATTTCTGATGAACATCCGGTGATGCGCCTCTTCGCGGTTGGATTGAGTCATCGCACGGCGCCGGTTGAGCTGCGTGAATCGGTCGACTTCTCACGCAAAGGGCTCGATGCGGCGCTGACCGAGCTGGCGTCCCGTGGAATCGGGCGCGAACTGGTCGTGCTATCGACCTGCAACCGCGCCGAGATTTACGCCGTCGGCGAAACCGACGACACCGCCGATCAGATTGGACGCTTTTTCAGCGAGTATCACGACATCCATCACGCGGACGTGCACCAGCACCTTTACGTGCATCGCGGCCCGGACGTCGCCCGGCATCTTTTCCGTGTCGCCGCCGGACTCGATTCGCTGGTCGTCGGCGAGCCGCAGATCCTCGGTCAGGTCAAGGCGGCGTACGCCGTCGCCAGCGATGGGCAATTCACCGCCGCCCTCACGAACCGGCTGTTTCATTCCGCATTCTCCGTCGGCAAACGCGTTCGCTCCGAGACCGGGCTGGGCGAAGGCGCCGTCTCGGTCAGCTACGCGGCCATCGCGCTGGCGAAAAAAATATTCGGCGATTTGAAGGATCGCGGCGTGCTGATTCTCGGCGCCGGTGAAATGGCCAAGCTGACCGGTCTCCACCTGCAGTCGCAGCACGTCAAGCAGATCACGATCGCGAGCCGCACGCTCCAGACCGCGCAGAATCTTGCGGAACGACTCGACGGCGTCGCGGTCTCCTGGGATCGGGTGGATGCGGCGCTGACGGCGGCCGACATCATCGTGACCGCGACCGGCGCGTCCGAGCCGGTGCTCACGCGCGCGCGTGTCGATGAGGCGATGCGAGCCCGGCGGCATCGCCCGTTGTTCATCATCGACATTGCCGTCCCGCGAGATGTGGATCCGGCAGTCGGCGGCCTCGATCAGGTTTTCCTCTACAACATCGACGACCTGCGAACCATCGTGCAGGAGAACTTGGCGCGGCGCGGTGCCGAGCTGGCTCGCGCCGAGGCCATCGTCGACGAAGAGGTGGCCAGGTACGCCGCCTGGATGCAGTCGAGGGAGATCGTCCCCACCGTCGTCGCCTTGCGCCAGCGATTTGAAGCGATCCGCCGCGCCGAACTGCAGCGGCTCGAACCGAAGCTCGCGGGCCTTCCACCGGAAGCGCGATCGCGCATCGATGAGGTGACGCGGCTCATCGTCGAGAAACTGCTGCTCACGCCGACGGAGCAGTTGAAGTCGGTCAGCGACGAAGCCATGATCGTCGCGTACGCCGACGCCCTGAACCGGCTGTTCAGCCTCGCCGGGGACAAGGACAGAGGATTCGTGGCGCCGGAAGAAGAGTCCGAGGTGTCGTCGTGAGGACGCTTAAACTCGGCACCCGCGGCAGCGCGCTGGCGCTCTGGCAGGCGAAGACGGTGGCCACGCTGCTCGAGCAGGCGGGTGTGCCAACCGAGACGATCGTCATCAAGACTGGCGGCGATCGGCTTCAGGATGCGCCGCTGTCGCAGGCGGGTGGCAAGGGACTCTTCGTCAAGGAAATCGAAGACGCGCTGCTGGCAAACGAGATCGATCTCGCCGTCCACAGCGCGAAGGACATGTCGGCGATCCTGCCCGACGGACTCTCGGTCGCGGCCGCGCTTCCGCGGGAGGATCCGAGGGACGCGCTGGTCCTGCGCCGAGGGAACATCGCAATCGATTTCGACGGCGCGCTCGCGCACCTCGGCGAAATGCCGGCGATCGGGACAGGCAGCGTCAGGCGGATCGCCCAGCTGGCGGCGCTGCTTCCTCACGCGAGGTTCACGCCGATTCGTGGAAATGTCGATACCCGGTTGCGCAAGCTCGACGCGGGCGACTATGAGGCGCTCGTGCTGGCAGCCGCCGGGTTGCGGCGGCTCGGCTTCGAATCACGCATCTCCGCCCCGATTCCGATCGATGTGTGTGTACCGGCGCCAGGACAGGGTATTGTGGCGATTGAAAGTCGCAGCGATGATCGTCCTGCTCGCGAGGCCGTCTCGGCGATCAGCGATGCTGACGCGGCTACCTCACTCGCGGCGGAGCGAGCGGTGGTGGCGGCTCTTGGCGGGGGCTGTCAGCTGCCGCTTGGCGCGATCGCCGAACACGAGCGCGAGGGTTTACGCGTCCAGGGAGTGGTCGCCTGGCCAGATGGCCGAGGCGTGATTCGCCGCACCGCGACCGGGCTCGCGACAGAGCCGGCGGCCGCGGGGACCAGGCTCGCGGATGAACTGCTGCAAGCCGGAGCCGATGAGATTCTCAACGCCGTCAGGACTGGCGTGACGCCATGAAGCAACCGTGCGTCTACCTCGTGGGGGCTGGACCAGGCGATCCGACGCTGATCAGCGTCCGCGGGCAGCGATACCTCGAAGCGGCCGACGTGGTCATCTACGATCATCGCGTTCACGCGCGTCTCCTGCGAGGAGCACGGCCGGATGCCGAACGCATCGACGTCGGGGCGGCGGCGCCGAAACCGCTCGAGCAGGACGCTATTTGTTTCCTCCTGGCAGAGAAAGCACGCGATGGGAAGACGGTCGTCCGCTTGAAGTGGGGCGATCCGTTTGTGTTCGACAGCGGCGGCAAAGAAGCGTTGTTCCTGCACGAACATGGCGTGCCTTTCGAGGTCGTGCCTGGCATCCCGGTATCAATTGGCGGTGCCGCCTACGCCGGCATCCCGGTCACCTATCCGGAAGCAGGAGATGTGCTGACCGTCGTGCGCGGCCACGAGAACGAGACGAACATCACCGCCAACAAGGAGTGGGCGGGGCTTGCCGCCACGGCCGGTCCGATCGTCTGCTATGCCGGAAAACGCCAGGTCCAGGCGATGAGCGAGGCGCTGATGACGCACGGTCGGGCGCCGGATGAATCTGCCGCCCTGATCTACGACGCCACGCTGCCGTCGCAACAAACCGTGGAAGGCACGCTCGAGACCATCGCGTCACTCGCCGACAGCGAACGGCCGGGCTTGATGGTCATTGGCGCGGTGGTGGGATTGCGCTCGCACCTTCGATGGTTTGACAATCGGCCGCTCTCGGGACGCCGAATCGTGGTCACGCGGTCGCGCGAGCAAGCAACGGAGCTCATCGACATGCTGGAAGAGCGGGGAGCGGAAGCCATCCCGGCACACGCGATTCGAATCACCGCCGCCGAAGATCCCGGCCCGCTCGAGGACGCGTGCCGTAACGCCGGCACCTTTGACTGGATCATCTTCGCGAGCGCCAATGCCGTCGACTACTTCATGCGCCGGCTGCTCGCCAATGGCGACGTCCGCGATCTGCACGGCGTTCGTTTGTGTACGGTCGGTCCTTCAACGGCATCCCGGCTCCAGCGCTACGGCATTCGGGTGGATCTCACACCGGCTGAATTCCGCGCCGACGCCCTCCTCGAGGCGCTGAAGGCAACCGGAAGCCTGACGGGACAGCGCTTCCTGCTGCCGCGCGCCGATATCGCCCGCGACCGGCTGGCCGACGAGCTGCGCGAGGCTGGCGCGGACGTCGTGGATGTGATCGCCTACCGTACCATTCCCGGAGGCGGCGATCGGGAGGGCGAGTACGACGTCTACCGGATGCTGCTCGATCGGCAGATCGACGCGGTGACGTTCGCGAGCGCATCAGCCGTGAGGAACTTCGTCGCGATGCTTGGACAGGATCAGGCGGCGGACCTCCTGCAGTCGATCGTGGTCGCGTCGATCGGCCCGGTGACCGCCGAAGCCGCGCAACAGCTCGGAATCCAGACCACAGTCATGCCGGCGCGGTATACCATTCCCGATCTTGTCGATGCCCTCGTGGAGCACTTCAACGAACCAGTTGGACTGAAGCGATGACGACCAGGACCCATTCCGATATGCCCCGGGCGACTGCGAACGGAACGCAGGCGCCATCCGAGATGTTGAGACGGAGGCCGCGCCGGCTGAGACGCACGGCGGCAATGCGTGCGCTGGTTCGTGAAACGCGACTGTCGCCCGACAACTTCATCTATCCCCTCTTCATCTGTCCAGGCGAAGGGCAGCGACGTGAAGTCGGATCGATGCCGGGCGTGTATCAGTTGTCGGTGGATGAGGCGGTGCGAGAGGCGGCGGCCGCCAAGTCCGACGGTGTACCCGGGGTTCTGCTGTTCGGGTTGCCGGCGGAAAAGGACGTCGTCGGATCGGCGGCCCACGATCCTGAAGGATCGGTTCAGATGGCGATTCGCGCGATCAAACAGGAGGTGCCCGGCCTGCTCGTCATCACCGACGTCTGCCTGTGCGAATACACATCGCACGGGCACTGCGGCATCATCGTTGACGACGAGATCGCCAACGACGTCACCGTCGAGCAACTGGCGCGTGCCGCCCTGTCGCACGCGGTCGCCGGCGCCGACGTCGTCGCGCCGTCCGACATGATGGACGGCCGTGTCGGCAGGATTCGCACGGCGCTGGACGATGCGGGGTTTACGCAGACGGCAATCATGTCGTATGCGGCGAAGTACTGCTCGGCGTTCTACGGCCCGTTCCGCGAGGCCGCCGATTCGGCGCCAGCGTTCGGGGATCGTCGATCGCACCAGATGGATCCCGCCAACGTTGAAGAGGCGCTTCGCGAAGTCGCACTCGACATCGAGGAAGGGGCCGACATCGTCATGGTCAAGCCCGCCCTGGCGTATCTCGATGTCATCGCACAGGTGAAAGCGGAGTTTGGCTATCCGACCGCCGCCTATCAGGTGAGCGGCGAGTACTCGATGTTGAAAGCGGCGGCGAGGAACGGCTGGATCGATGAACCGCGCGCGATGATGGAGACCCTGACCTCGATCCGCCGCGCCGGGGCGGACATCATCATTACCTACTACGCGCGGGAAGTCGCGCGGGCGCTAAGCTGAAATGCTGATTCTCGAATGCTGAATGCTGGTCGATCGAATCAGCAGTCAGCATTCGGCATTTCGACTCACTTATACAGACTCACCTTGGAGGCAGACATGCGGAAGATTGCCGCGGTGCTTTTCGTCCTCGTCGCCGTACTCACGATCAGTGCCTACGCGGCGGCCAAGAGCTATCAATTCACTGGCATCGTCAAGACCGCAGAAGGCGACACGTTCACGGTACAGAAGAGCGCCACCGAGACGTGGGAATTCTCCAAGGATGCATCGACCAAGGGGACGTTCAAGGTCGGCGACAAGGTAACGGTCAAGTACAAGATGATCGCGACCGAGGTCGAGGCGAGCGCCGCGCCAGCCGCAAAACCGAAGAAGTAGGATACGCCGGTCGGTGCACTATCTGCTGTTCTACGACGTCGTTCCAGACTACGTCGAGAGGCGTGCGGCGTTCAGGGACGAGCATCTCGCCCTGGCGTGGGAAGCGCACGCGCGCGGCGAGCTCGTCCTTGGCGGCGCGCTCGACGACCCGGTCGACGGCGCCGTGCTGCTCTTTTCGAGCGATTCGCCGGCTGCGGCGGCGGCGTTCGCCGGCCGCGATCCCTATGTCCGCAACGGGCTTGTCACGCGCTGGCGGGTTCGGACATGGAGAACCGTCGCGGGCAGCGACGCCGCTACGCCGGTGAAGCCGTCCAGCTGAGGGGTCAAGACCGGGGTCAGACTTCGGTTTGACCCCAGTCTGACCCCAGTCTGACCCCAGTCTGACCCCAGTCTGACCCCGGTCTGACCCCGGTCTGACCCCAGTCTGACCCCGGTCTGACCCCGGTCTGACCTCTAAAGCGATCGGAGGGCGTCGAGCGGCGCAATCCGCGAGGCGCGTCGCGCGGGCAGATAGCAGGCGGCGATCGCAATAATTGCCAGGAACGCCGGAACAAGCAGGAACGTCACCGGGTCGATCGAACTGACATCAAACAGAAACTGACGCAGCAGACGGCCGGCGACGAGGGCGCCCGCGAAGCCGACACCGAGGCCTGCCACGAGCAGTCGAATCCCCCCGGCGAGGACCAGGCGGATGACGTCGCCCGCACTGGCACCCAGCGCCAGGCGCACGCCGATTTCGCGCGTCCGGTTAGTGACGTCGTAAGCCATCACTGCATATAACCCGAGCGATGCAAGCGCGAGCGCGAGTATCCCTAGAATGGCTGCGGCGACAGCCGCGATCCGCGACGGAAGTATCCACAGACGCAGCAGCGAGTCGAGTGGCGTTGCCGTGAAACGCACATCGGCGTCGATCGCGTGCGCCCGCTGCGTCAGGACGTTCGCCACTACCTGCGTCTCTCCACCTGCCCGAACCATGACGTGCAGATCGCGCGCGTCGGCGAATCCCTGCGGCAAGTATAACGACAACTCCTTGTCGCGCCAGAGCGATGCGCTGGCCGTGTCGCGGACGACGCCAACAACCGTCAACGGAACGGACACCGCCTCGGTACTGAGCTTACGCCCGATGGGATCCATTTCGGGCCAGAAGCGAGTCGCGAGCCCCTCGCTGATGACCACGACCGGCGAGCCGTCCAACGCTTCGACGCGTGAGAACGTCCGTCCGCGCGTGACGGGAATGGTCAACGTCTCGAAGTACGAGGGCGAGATGAAGGTCGTCGTGCATGTCACCGGCTCGGCATGCCCTTCGGGCCTGGCCGTCGCGCGTTTGACGCCTCCGTGAAGCGGCACGTGCGACGTGAGCGCGACCGGAGCACCAGCGACGGCGGCGGCCGTGTCGGCGAGCCCGCGATTGAATTCCTGCGCGCGATCGACCGTGTAGCCGTGTCGACGGAGATCGTACTCGGTGTAGAGAACGCCAGACGTGCCGAAGCCGACGTCGAGCGCCTGTGCGCGTTGCAATCCACGAGTGAGCAACCCGGCGCCAACCAGCAGCACCAGACACACCGCCACTTGCAGAATCACGAGCGCACTTCGAAGCCGCGAAGGCCGTAGCCCCAATCCAGCCATCGCGCCGTCATCGTGGAGCGACCCTGCGAGGTGGGGCGACGATGACTGAAGGGCCGGCGCGAGACCGAGGAGCAGGCCGGCGGCCAGCGCCAGGCCGAACGTATAGCCAAAGACGTGGAGATCGGGCGACAGGTCCAGAACCACCGATCCGATTTCCTTTGGGACGAAGGAGAGTCCGAGGGGATAGAGCAGATCCAGCGTCCAAGTTGCCAGCAACAGCCCCACGCCGCCTCCCGCCAGACTAAGGAGGACGCTCTCGGCCATCAGATGTCGGACCACGCGCCAGCGCGTGGCGCCAATCGCCAGACGCACCGCAATCTCGCGCTGTCGGCTGCTCGTGCGCGCGAGGACCAGGTTGCCGACGTTCGCGCAGGCAATCGCCAGAATGAGCGCAACCGTCGAAAGGACGAGGATGATCAGCGGCCAGATCCCTGCGTCGAGCGTGAAGAACGTGGCCGGCGCGATTTCGATCGATGAAGGGCGATCGCGCCCGGGAAAAGCCTCCGACAAATTTTTCGCCAGGCTCGAGAGCGCGGACGCCGCGGCGGACTTCGAGATCGTCGCCTTCAGGCGACCGACGACCAGCAGCCATGACGTCGAGCGATCGTTGACGAGGTTGTCAGGCGGCAGCACGGTGCGTTGCACCGCAACCGTGACCCAGACGTCTGGCGAGAGAGGCTCGGTGCCGCTGAACCGCGACGGGCCGACGCCGATGATCGTGAACCGTCGATTGTTGATCACGAGCGACGAGCCGATGGCCGCGGGATCCGACGCGAACCGCCTGCGCCAGAACGAATGGCTGATCACTGCGATCGCCGGGTCGCCCGTGCCGTCGTCAGCGGGGATGAACGCTCGTCCAAGGGAAGGCTCTATACCGAGCAGCGTGAAATAGTTTGGCGCGACAACGTAGGCGATGAGGTCTTCGGCCTCATTCGACGCGACACGTGCGGTGACGCTCGCTGGAATGTAGGCGGTAATGCCGTCGAGCACGGCGGTATCCCGATAGTCGAGGTAGTCGCGGTAGGAAAAGAGATTCTGGCGATGGCCGGCGGCGTCGATCGGGTACAGCCGCACGAGCCGGTCTGCGTTGCGCACCGGCATCGGTCGCAAGGCCAGTGAGTTGAGCAGCGTGAACATGATCGTGTTCACGGCAATGCCGATCGCCAGCGTCACGACGGCCGATACCGCGAACAACGGTGATCGCCGCAGCGCGCGGACGGCATATCGCAGGTCCCTGATCACGACAGATCTCCTTTTCGCCACCGGGGAGATTGATACCAATCGCCAATGCCAGTTCGTCAGGCGTGCCGAAATCGGAATCGCGAGTGTCGATTCCGAACACCCGTGCCCGACGCTCATGAGGTCTGACCCCAGTCTGACCCCAGTCTGACCCCGGTCTGACCCCAGTCTGACCCCGGTCTGACCCCGGTCTGACCCCGGTCTGACCCCGGTCTGACCCCAGTCTGACCCCGGTCTGACCCCGGTCTGACCCCTGTGTTATCGTCGCGGGATGCTTGGACGAAAACGGTCCCGCTCACCCCGGTCCGAACAGCTCTTCGCCGCCGCTTCGCGCATTCTCCCCGGGGGCGTCAACAGCCCCGTCCGCGCATTCAAGTCGGTCAACGCCTCACCACTTTTCATCGTCGCCGCCCGCGGCGCGCAGATCGAAGACGCCGACGGTCGCACCTATGTGGACTACGTGATGTCGTGGGGGCCGCTCATCCACGGCCACGCCCCGAAAGCCTTGCTCAAAGCGCTGTCGCAAGCCGCGGCGCGCGGCACGAGTTTCGGCGCGCCCACCGAACTCGAAACGCGATTGGCGCAGCGAGTCGCGATGCTGATGCCGTCGATGGAGCGCGTGCGGTTCGTCAGCTCGGGGACGGAGGCGGCCATGAGCGCGGTTCGAGTCGCAAGGGCGGCCACGAAGCGCGACAAAATCATCAAGTTTGCCGGCTGCTATCACGGTCACGCCGATGCGTTTCTGGTGGCGGCCGGGTCGGGAGCCACGACTCTGGGTGTGCCGACAAGCCCGGGCGTGCCCGCCGCCACAGCTGCCCACACACTGGTCGCGCGTTACAACGATCTCGGCTCGGTCGAGGAACTCGCACAGCAACATGCGGGCCAGATCGCTGCGGTGTTCGTCGAACCGATCGCCGGGAACATGGGCCTCGTCCTGCCAGCTGACGGCTTTCTACGCGGCTTGAGGGAGATCTGCGATCGCGAAGGAATGCTTCTGGTCTTTGACGAAGTCATCTCAGGGTTTCGGGCTGCCGCAGGAGGCGCCCAGCAGTTGTACGCCATTCGTCCTGATCTCACTTGTCTTGGCAAGATCATCGGCGGAGGGCTGCCGGTGGGCGCATACGGCGGGAGCGCGAGAGTCATGGAACTCGTCGCACCCGCGGGACCGGTCTACCAGGCTGGGACGCTGTCGGGTAATCCGTTGGCGATGACTGCGGGACTGTGGTCGCTCAGCGAGCTCTCGCCGCGATTGTACAAACACCTGGCGAAGCTCGGCGCGCAGCTCGCGAACGGACTTGCCGAGGCGGCGCGCAGCGCCGGCGTCGCGCTGCAGGTGAATGCGTTCGGATCACTGCTGACGCCGTTCTTCACCGATCGTCCGGTACGCAATTACGACTCCGCTCTGGCCGCCGATACGGTGGCGTACGGCACATTCTTCAGGGGGATGGTGGCGAGAGGAATCTATCCGCCGCCGTCGCAGTTCGAGGCGTGGTTCCTGTCGGGAGCGCACACCCCGCGCCACATCGATCAAACGATCAAGGCGGCGCGGGATGCGATGAAAGAAGTCGGCCGCGCTACCTGATCGCCGGAGGGGTGTCCATCCGGACGCGCAGAATGGTGCCGGCCGGCAGCGTTACGTCCTTACCCTCGGTCGCCGCGATCGTGCCGCCGCCACCGATGAGCACGCCGATGAGGGCGCCCTTGGCTCCGCCAATGATGCCACCGATGATCGCGCCGATACCAGCGCCGGCGCCAATCTTCGCGACTTCACCCTTGATGCCTTCGCTTTCGAGCGCCTGCGTGACCGTGCCGCGCATCGGATAGCTTCGGCCACGAATCGTAATCTGATCAAACGCGACGGTGAGACTCCCCTTGCGCTCGGTGCGCGTCGCTTTGTTCACCGAGCTGATGATGCCGCGCACCGTCGAGCCGGCCGGAATCAGCACCTCGTCGCCACGATAGAGGTCAGCCACGGTCGTCGCCTGGAAACGCTGCTCGACTTCTGCAGTCTCGGACGACAGTTCCTTTTCCAGACGGACGTCGATCTCCTGGCCGGCGGGAATTGCACTCGAGCCCGTGCTCGTCCGTGGGCTGGTGCCTTGATCGGGTCGCGTCCGATCGTCGTAGACGCCGCCATTCACTCCGCCCCGAGGAGACGAGCCGGCGCTGGTCGGCGTTTCAGCTCTGGCCCGCGATCTCACATCCTGAATGCGATTTTGCACGTCGTCGAAATCGCTTCGGCTGACGGACCCTTCCTTCCGCAGCTTCACCTTGAGGTACACGACTTCGTCACGCAGGTCGTCGAGCTCGCTCCGTAACTGCGCGGCAGTGTCCTGACTGCCTCGCATGCGCGTCACGTCGTTGCTCGCGTCGTACACCTGATCCTGCAACCGCTGGATGTCCGATGACGTCACCGCCTGTGCCGCCGCAGGCCGCGCCAACGACAGACAAAGCAGAGCCGCTGCCAGCATGCCAAGCGCTCGACTCAACGTCAGCGAGGTCACTTTCAATCGATTCATCAGTTCTCTCCCCTTTGGCCCTTACGGTCCAGCAAAGTGGACACGAATCGCCAATTCAACCTTGACGATGCAAAAGGAGAGCCTCACGAACGTCCAGCTGAGGTAGAGAACGCTGCAGCTCCCAGTTTCCAGTAACTACGTAGCCAGTTGCCAGTTGCCGTCGCTATTTTCAAGCTGGTCCTCTGGCTCTACTGGAAACTGGGAAGTTACTGACGGTTGGCGACCTGGCTGCCAGCGACTGGAAACCGGAGAGTGGACACTGGCAACTGGAAACTGGCAACTGGAAACTGGCAACTGGCATCTTTATTCCGTATGATCGAGTGATCCCGTTCATGGCTGTCCTCAAACTGCATAAGACGATTGGCGTCCGCGTGGGCTCCGTTCAGGTCGGCGGCGGTGCGCCTGTTGTCGTGCAATCGATGACGATGACCGATACCGCTGACGCGGCGGCGACGGCGAAGCAATGCATCGAGCTGGCAGAAGCGGGATCGGAAATGGTCAGGGTGACGGTCAACCTGCCCGAAGCCGCTGAGGCCGTTCCTGAGATCAAGCAGCGGATGTTGGACGCGGGCGTCACCGCGCCGCTCATCGGCGACTTCCACTACAACGGCCATCTGCTGCTCACGCGATTTCCTCGCTGCGCCGAGGCGCTGGACAAATACCGCATCAATCCGGGCAACGTTGGAACCGGCAAACGCCGTGATGAGCAGTTCACGACGATCTGCAACATCGCCCGCGATCACCACAAGCCCGTCCGGATTGGCGTAAACGGCGGCTCGCTCAATCAGGAACTCGTGATCGCGAAGATGCAGGAAAACACCGACCGCGACCGCGGCCTGACATCCGAAGAGATCATCAACGAGTGCATGGTGCTGTCGGCGCTGCAATCCACGGAGCTGGCGCTCGAGGGCGGTCTTCGCCGCGATCAGATCATCATTTCCTGCAAGACGTCGCGGCCGCGGGACCTGATCGCGCTGTATCGCGATTTGGCCGGCAAGACTGACCAGCCTTTGCACCTCGGCCTGACTGAAGCGGGGATGGGGACGAAGGGTCTCGTCTGGTCCGCCGCGGCGATGGGCGTGCTGCTCAACGAAGGCATCGGCGACACGATCCGCGTGTCGCTGACGCCGCGCCCGGGAGGCGATCGTCGAGAGGAAGTGTACGCCGCGTGCGAACTGCTCCAGTCGCTGGGTCTTCGATCGTTTTCTCCGAGCGTGACCGCGTGCCCCGGGTGCGGCCGCACGACGAGCAGCACGTTCCAGGAGCTTGCCGAGCGGACCCAGGATTACATCCGCGAGCGCATGCCCGAATGGAAGAGGACGTACGACGGCGTCGAAACGATGACGCTCGCGGTTATGGGATGCGTGGTGAACGGGCCCGGTGAATCGAAGGCGGCAAACATCGGCATTAGCCTGCCGGGCACCGGAGAATCCCCCAACTGCCCCGTCTACATCGACGGGCAGCATCACACGACGCTGCGAGGCACCTACGACGAACTGGCGATCGCCTTCCGCGAGCTCGTCGATAATTACGTCGCCACAAAGTATCCGCGCAAGCGCGCGTAGTTCACAGCATCGAAAGCGCGGCCACTCGGCGCGACCAGGCGATTACCAACGCGATCCCGCAGATGATCAGCCCGGTTGACAGTCCCCACCACAGGCCAATCACGCCAAAGCCCCAGACGAAGCACAACGAGTATCCGAGCGGCAAGCCGATGAACCAGTGACCCGCGAGGTTCCACAGCATCGGCGTTCGTGTGTCGCCGAGGCCGCGCAGCGTCCCGGTGGAGACCGCCTGCACACCGTCAAACAGCTGAAACAGCGCAGCGACGAACAGCAGGGAGACGCCAATCCCGACGACCGCCGGATCCCTTGTGAACGCACCGATGAGGGCTCGCGGGACAAGCAGGAACGCCGCCGCCGCACAGGACATGAACACCACGCCGAACAGAATTGCGGTCCAGCCCGACCGGGCCGCTCCCGCACGATCGCGCCGTCCGACGGCATGGCCGACGCGAACCGCTCCGGCGGACGCGATTCCGAGCGGCACCATAAAGGTCAGCGATGCAAGGTTGACGGCAATCTGATGCGCGGCAAGCGCGGCAGGTGCCAGACGTCCTGCGAGTGCCGTCGCCGCGGCGAAGACGCCCACCTCGATCGTGACCTGGCTCGCCGCCGGCAGCCCAAGCGCTAGCAGCCTGCGCATCCTCGGCAGGTCGATGTTCGAAACGGATTTCGACCAGCCCGCTCGCGACGGGCGTACGGCGGCCAATCGAGACCGAACGCGCGTTCGCTCGCGATAGACGATGACGACGGCGAGCACGGCAGCCATGACCATCCGCGCGATCACGGTTGCCCAGGCGGATCCGCGGACGCCCATGGCCGGCGCCCCGAGATGCCCGAAGATCAGGATCCAGTTCACCACCGCGTTGAGGATGTTGGCAAAGACAAGTGCCATCATGACCGGGCGCACCGCGCCCATTCCCTGCAGGTAACGTCGAAACGACGCGTACAACAGCAGCGGCGGGATGCTCCACGCCAGCACGTCGAGATATGGCTGCGTCAGTTGCAGGACGGCCGGATCGATCCCCCAACCGCTCAGCGCCGACGACAGCGCCAGAATGACAATTGTGATCGGACCCGAGAGCAGAAGGCTGAGCACGACGCCACACGCCAGCCAGCGATGACACTCGTCCAGGCGGCCTGCCCCGAACGCGTGAGCGACCAGCGTATCGAGTCCGAGCAGCAGGCCCATCGCGAAAATGCAGACCGCCATGAACAGCGAACTACCGATCCCGACCGCGCCAATCGCTTCCGGGCCGATTCGCCCGACCATCACCGTATCGACGACGCCCATCGTCATCCAGCCGAGCTCCGCCATCACGACTGGCACCGCCAGCGCGAACATTGGACGGAATTCCTGACGAAGATCGTGAAGCCTGGCAGGAGTTAACGGCGGCGGCGCTGTGTGGCGTTCCATTTCTCGACCACGCGGCGCAGTTCTTTCAGAGGTTCCTCGCTGTCGTCGACCTGCAGGCGCAGGACGACATCGTTGTTCAGCCACACGCCGCCGTTCTTCTTGACGATGACCATCGCGGCCGACTGCATGCCGCGTTTATCGCCGCCGGCGGCCTGACCTCCGTCGAGGGCTGCCATCAGCCGCATCGACAGATGTCCTTCGGTTTTTTCAAACGCGTCCACCATCCCGTTGACGACCGCTTCGCCGGCGAGGATGTTGCCCTGCGCCGTGCAGAACTTGCCGCCCATGTTCCCAGCCCACGTTGTCGCCTTCGGACCGGTGTAAGCCGCATAGTTGCCTTTCGCGTCCATCACCGCGAACTGACGGCCTTCCTTCGTCCAGTCGCTTGGGCGCGGGTCCGGGTCGCTGTCGAGGATGGCTTTGATGATCGACGTCGGGGTCATGCCCGCCCGCAGCAACGCGAGCGCCTTCGCTCCGTAGCTGACGTCAACGATCGCCTGTGTCGCGGCGACGCCCGCGTCCGCCTCAGCCCATAAGACGCCGTTGCCAACGGAGAACACGCGCGACTGCACCGCTCCGCCCACCTCGCCTGTTGCGGGGTCGAAGCCAAGGATCGAGAAGGTGGCGACGGGAGGAAAAGGGATCTCGTGAGGCTGGGAAGACTGGGGGTGGAGTGCGGCTGTCGACGCAAGCGTCAGAATTGTGGCGAGCGCCAATCGCAGTCGCATGCTGTACTTTCTAGTTTTTGTTTTTCAACTTTTACCGCCACGGCATCAACCGTTCGATCCATTGAATCCGCGTGAGGTCGTTGTAGATGACCGTGGCCATCAGCATGAGCAGCAGTACGAAGCCGGCAAGGAGCATCTTCTCCTTGACCTTCATGCTGAAGTCGCGGCGCGACACCCCCTCGAGCGCGAGAATCGCGATGTGTCCACCGTCGAGCACAGGGATCGGCATGAGGTTGAGCAGGCCGAGGTTCAGGCTAATCATTGCCATCAGGCTGAACAGCTGCAGCAACCCCTGCTCGGCTGCCATCCCGGACAGATCGGCAATGGCCACAGGTCCCATCAACTGCTTGACCGACGTGTGGTGCGTGAATAGTCCGCCAAGCGTCTGCACGATCATCTTGGCCCACGTCCAGTTCTGGTCGAGGCTCATCTTGAACGCGGCCCATACCCCGGGCTCGATCGTCCGCATCTCGACGCCACTCAGGTCCGCGCCGATCATTACCGTGTCGTTGATCTTCCGCGGCGTGACCGGCACTTGCAGGGTCTGTCCGTTCCGTTTGACTTCGAGCGTGATCGTTTTTCCCTCGTTGGCCCTGATGATCTCCACCAACCGCTGTCTGGTGATGTCCCGCTCTCCGGCCGCGGCCATCATGATGTCGCCTGGCCGCAGACCAGCCTGGACGGCTGGAGCGTCAGGCTGCAACGTCTTGATCTGCGGGTGCATGACCGGCAGGATCGCGAGACCGTCGATGTCGACGATGTCGTACCGGCCTGTGCCGATGGGAACGAACGTGATGTCCAGCTGTTTACCGCCGCGGTCGATTTTGACCGTCACCTGGCGCTTGGACTTCCCGGCCATGGCGTTGAGAAAGTCTTCCCACGTCGGCACACGATCGCCATCGACGCTGAGGATGACATCACCGGCCTGAAGGCCGGCTGGCTTCATCACCGATTTGTCGAGGACCGTGCCGACAAGCGCTGGCTGCTGCACGAACGCCGGGGCGGGCGCGCCCTGGTAGAGCACAGCTGCCATCACGACCACGGCAAGGACCAGGTTCATGACCGGCCCCATGATGAGAACCTGGAACCGCTGCCATTTCGATTTCGAGAGGAATTCGTCCGATGCCCCGGTGCGCGCGTCATCGGGATTCTCGCCCGCCATCTTGACGTAGCCGCCGAGCGGCACCGCGCTGATGCAGTATTCGGTATCGCCGCGGCGGAACCCGGCCAGCTTTGGACCAAAGCCGAGCGAGAACGTGAGCACGCGAACGCCGATCCGGCGCGCCATGAGAAAGTGCCCAAGCTCGTGGACGAAGATGAGCACGCCGAGGACAAAAACAAACGCAAGAATGCTGGTCACTAATGGCCCCTGATGCGCGGCCCCGCGGCGGCCGCGGACCGACGAGAATGGCGGTTAAACCTTTAATTTTACCCTACCGGCCCCTGCTTCCGCGAAATCTCGGGCCCAGCGATCGACCGCGCGGACGTCAGAAAGGCTGCGAATCGGCCGTGCCCCCCCTGCCTCGCAGGCATCCATGGCCTGCCCGATCAGCTCAGGAATCGACGTCAGCGCAATCCGGCGCTCGAGGAACGCCGTGACGGCCACCTCGTTGGCGGCGTTCAGGACGATGGGCAGGGCGGGATCGCCGGCCAAAGCCCGGAACGCAAGACGCAGGCACGGGAACTTCGCCGTGTCAGGCACGGCAAAATCCAGCCTGCCGGCGCGGGCCAGGTCCAGCGGCGGAACCGGCGCCTTCCACCTCGCGGGATAGGAGAACGCGTACTGAATCGGCAGCCGCATGTCCGTCACCCCGAGCTGCGCGATGATCGAGCCGTCAACGAACTCGACCATCGAATGCACGATCGACTGGGGGTGCACCAGCACCTCGATCCGCTCCGGCGGCACATCGAACAACCACCGCGCCTCGATAACCTCCAGCCCCTTGTTCATTAGCGTCGCAGAGTCGATCGTGATTTTCGGCCCCATCGTCCAGGTCGGATGACGAAGCGCCTCTTCGGGCGTGACCCGCGCGATCTCGGAAAGCGGCGTGTCGCGGAACGGGCCGCCTGATGCCGTAAGAATCAGTCGACGAACGTCGGGCGCCGCGCGGCCGTGCAGGCACTGGTGGATGGCGTTGTGTTCGCTGTCCACCGGCAGGACCGCCACCCCCTTCGCGCGAGCCGCGTCCATGACGATCGCGCCCGCCATCACGAGGATTTCTTTGTTGGCGAGCGCGATGGTCTTGCCCGCCTCAATGGCGGCCAATACCGCGTCGAGCGCAGCTGTCCCCGATGACGCAAAGAGGACGACGTCGGCCTCCGGATGCGTAGCCACCGCGATCAGGCCTTCCGGGCCACCGAATGCCGTCGCTGCGTCCGGCGCACCGCGGCGGCGGAGTTCGGCTCGCGCATCCGAGACGGCGCGAGCTGACGACATCGCGATCGTGTCGGGGGAGAAGGACGCCACCTGCTCGACAAATCGCGCGATGTTCTCTCCCGCGGCCAGCGCCACGACGCGCAGGCGTTCGGGATGCGTCGCCACGACCGCCAGCGCGCTCTGGCCTATCGATCCGGTCGATCCGAGGATCGCGATCCGCCGAAGATCAGTACCTGCCATGTCCGTTCAAAAACTCAGATACCGCACGAAGACGTAGTACACCGGAGCGGCGAACAACCAGCTGTCGATTCGATCGAGCACACCGCCGTGTCCCGGGATGAGCGCCCCGGAATCCTTCACCCCCGCGCTCCGCTTCAGCAGCGATTCGAACAGATCGCCGACGATGCCGAGCGCCGCGATGCTCGCACCCACGAGCGTGACCAGAAGGGCGGGCGCGGTGCCAAAGACGAATCGCGCGCCGACAACGAACGCCAGCGTTCCAAAAACGAGACCGCCGACCGCGCCTTCCACGGTCTTCTTCGGGCTGATCGTTGGCGCAAGCGGCCGCCGGCCAAGTGCCCGACCGGTGTAGTACTGGGCCGAGTCGCTGATCACGATGGTGGCCATCATCAGCAGGACGGCTTCTCGCCCGCCCAGCACCCGCACTGCGGCCAGGGCACCCAGCGGCAATCCGATGTAGGCGATCGGGAACAACGCGGCCGCTGCATTGCGCAGAATCTCCGGGCCAGGTCGACCCGAGGCCACCGCCATTGCGCCGACCGTGATCAGCGCGGTCATCAGCACGACATCGACGAGCGCCCACCCGCGTCCGAGCGCGGCGCACGCCCCGAGCACAGCCGCCCCGGGAACCGCGCGCGGGACATCGGCACCCAGTGCGGAAGCAATAGTCACGTACTCGGCGAACGCCAGAGCGGCGGCGACGAGTGCCAGCACCAGCGTCGCAAGCGGCGGAAGAAACCAGACCGCTCCGATCACGATCGGCAACAGCACGAGCGCGCTGAGGACCCGCGTCATGCCATTCAGGCGGCAGACAGGTATCGGGTGGCGGTCCGTTCGCGGCCGAACCTCAGGCTCATCGTCCGGCCACCGCAGGTTGTTTGATCCCGCCGTACCGGCGGTCACGCTTTTGATACGCGAGGATGGCTTCGAGAAGATGCTGCTTGCGGAAGTCGGGCCACAGCGTGTCGGTGACCCAGATCTCGGCATACGCGATCTGCCACAGCAGGAAGTTGCTGACGCGCATCTCGCCGCTCGTCCGGATCAACAGATCGGGATCGGGCTGACCTGCCGTGTAGAGAAGGTTCCCGAAGTGCTGCTCGTCCAGATCGGCGGCAGCCATACCTGACGAAATCGCGCGCCGCGCCGCCTCGACGATTTCGGCTCGGCCGCCATAGTTGAGCGCGATATTGAATAGCATCCCGCTGTTGCGGGCCGTCTTCTCCTCTGCCATCTTCAATTCACCGCGGACGTCCGGCGCGAGCTCGTCTTCGCGGCCAATCACGTTGAAGCGAATGTTGTTGCTCAGCAACGTGTTGAGCTCGAGGCGAAGGTACCGCTTCAGGAGCGACATCAACGTGGAGACTTCCATCACCGGCCGCTTCCAGTTCTCGACCGAAAACGCGTAGAGGGTCAGGACCTTGATGCCGAGGCGAGCGGAGGACTCGACGATGTCGCGAACCGAGTCGATGCCGGCGCGATGCCCTTCGACTCGCGGCAGGTGGCGCTGGGCCGCCCATCGGCCGTTGCCGTCCATGATGACCGCGATGTGCTGCGGCAGACGGGCAAAGTTCACTTGTCGTGCGAGCGCCTCTTCAGGCGACCCGGCCGGCACGACGGAGAGGATGTCCTGCAGCGACATAATGGCTGGACGAATTTAAACCTTGATGATACAGGGTGTTACGGGTATCTCACAAGGGGGACGCATTTGCCTAGTAATCGACGCGAACGAGAAAGAGGCCATGCGGCGGCGCGGTCGACCCGGCCTGCGAGCGATCGCGGGACGCGAGGATCGTTTCCATCTTCGAGGCGGGCCATCGGCCCACGCCCACTTCCACCAGCGTCCCAACGATGTTGCGGACCATGTAGCGGAGAAACCCGTCTCCTTCAATATGCATGACGAGCGGCAGATCGTAGCCGCCGCCGTCCGTCCATTCGAGTCGTCGGATGTCACGCTCCCTCGAACTGACGATCGTCCCTGCTCCGTGAAACGCGCCAAAGTCGTGCACGCCGACGAAGGAGCGCGCAGCCTGCCGCATCGCTTCGAGATCAAGGGGTTGCGGGATGTGCCAGACATAACGCGAGAGAAACGGCGATACGAATGGCGCGTTGACGATCCGGTATTCGTACGCCTTGCCGATTGCGCTGAAGCGCGCGTGAAAGCCTGGCGGGACCTCTTCGATTGCCAGCACGCGGACATCGGGCGGGAGGACCGCGTTCAACGCGCGCGCCAGCGTCAGCGGATCGAGCGTACCCTCGAATGAGACCGTCGCGACCTGGGCCAAGGCATGGACCCCTGCGTCAGTGCGCCCGGCTCCGTGCACCGTCACGGGTCCGCCCGACATCGGCACAAGCGCGTCTTCGAGCAGCGCCTGTATTGACGCACCACTGCCCTGCCGCTGCCAGCCGACGTAGTTCGTGCCGTCGTACTGGAGCGTGAGTTTGAGGTTACGCACGGACTACAACGCGCGCGATCCGGGTTTGACGACGGGAAGTCCCTTCGCACAGAGGGGACAGGATTCCCCCTCGTAGCTGGGCACGCTCATCTGGACGAGGCTGAAGAGCGGCACCGGAACCCGGCGGGGATCGCCGCCGCGATCGATTAGCGAGGCCGCGCCCACGACATTGGCGCCAAGCGCGTTGGCCACGTCGATGGTTTCACGTGTCGACCCGCCCGTTGTCACGACGTCCTCGACGACCAGGACGCGATCGGCGGGAGACAGAGTAAAGCCACGCCGCAGCGTCAGCTTGCCGTCCTGCCGTTCGGCGAACATCGCGCGAACGCCCAGCGCGCGGCCGACCTCCTGCCCGATGACGATCCCTCCGAGCGCCGGCGAGAGCACCGCGGTCGGTTGCAGATGCTTCACCCGTTCGCCGAGGGCTTCCCCCAGCGCTCCGGCGAACTCCGGATGCTGCAGGACGAGCGCGCTCTGCAGGTACTTCTCACTATGCAGGCCGGACGTCAGCCGGAAGTGCCCCTCGAGGAGGGCGCCGGACTGCCGGAACAAATCGAGAACGGCTGTCGAGTCCATTTACGTAGCCTTCCCGTTCCGAGGCAGGCGCAGATTCTCTTCGAACAGTTTCAGGATGCGCTTATATTCGTCCGCCCAGCTCGTGTTCTCGGTGAAGCCGTGGTTCTCGACCGGATATGGCGCGAACGACCAGTTCTCCTTGCGCAACTCGATTAACCGCTGGACCAGGCGGACCGAGTCCTGAAAGTGAACGTTGGTATCAACCATCCCGTGGCAGATGAGCAGCGCGCCTTTCAAACCATCCGCAAAATAGATTGGCGAGCTTTTTCGATACGCCTCGATATCCTTCTGCGGGACGTTGAGGATGTTGGATGTGTACCCGTGGTTGTAGTGGGCCCAGTCGGTGACCGGGCGCAGGGCGGCGCCCGCCGCAAAGACGTCCGGGGTCGTGAACATGGCCATCAGCGTAATGAACCCGCCGTAGCTGCCGCCATACACGCCGATGCGTCTCGGGTTCACCTGCTCCTTCGCGGTGAGGTATTTTGCGCCATCGACGACGTCTTCCAGGTCCTTGCCACCCATGTGACGATAGATCGCCGTGCGCCAGTCGCGCCCGTATCCCGAGCTCGCGCGGTAGTCCACGTCGAGGACCACGTAGCCGCGCGACGCGAGCAGGTTGTGAAACATGTATTCGCGGAAGTAGCTCGCCCAGTATTTGTGCGCGTTCTGCGCGTAGCCGGCACCATGCACGAAGACGACACCCGGGTGTGCCGGATCCCGCTTGCCGCCGATCATCTCCGGGGTGAACAATCGCGCGTACACCTCGACACCGTCGCGGGCGGTGAAGGTGATGACCTTGGGATCGATCCAGCTGAACGATCGCCATTCCGCTGTGGGCGTGACCGTGACCTGGGTCGCAGGTGCGCCCGGTTTATTCGCCATCAGGAAGACTTCGGGCGGCTTGTTGCTGTACGAATAAATCACGCCGAGCATTGAATCGTCCGGCGACACCTCCGCCTGATTCGAACCAACCATGGACGTGATCTTCGTGCGCGCGCCGCCGTCAATCGAGAGGGAATAAAGGTGACGCTCTCCGGGATGCGCCTCGCTCGTCGTGATGAAGAAGGTACGGCCGTCGTGTGCGAGGTCCGCTGAACTGACTTCCCACTTGCCTTCGGTCAGTTGCTTTGGCTTCGCCGCGTCCGACGACAGATCGAGCGTGTATAGATGCATCCAGCCGTCGCGCTCGGACAGGAACCAGATGCGTTTGTTGTCCGGCAGGAACTGCACGCTTGGAGCGCCGAAGCCCGTTCCCGCTTCGCGCACCCACGCATCGTCATGCAGCGCATCGATCACCTTCGTCTTGCCGGTCTCCGGATCGATGGTCACCAGCCAGCGATCCTTGTTGTCGGCCGAGGAGGCCGCCGCGACGACGAACTTGCCGTCCTCTGATGCCACCGGCGTACTCCAGCGGATCTCGCGCTCCGCCTTCGACGGCGTTCCTGACGGCTTCTCGGCCTCGACAACCGGCGGGGCGAAGCTCCCGTCGGCCCACACTGACTTGCCCGTGCGAAGGTTGAGCACGCCGAGCAGCCGCCGATCCTGCGTATCGCCAACGTTGGTTCTGCCGGGAATGTCTTCCGTATACCCGGTGTCGGTCACGTACTTCGGAACGATCGTGTTCTTCGCACCCGTGGGTCGCTCCGCAACGAGGACGAACACATGGGTGTCGTCCGGCGAGAGCATGAGGTCAGCCGCCGACTGGCGATCCTGCAGCTCGAAGGTCGGCAGCTTGTCCTTCTTTTCCTTTTCCTCGTCCTTCTTTTTCTGTTCCTTCTGCGTTCGGACGTACTCGATGAGCTTCTCTTCCTCGTCTCGCAAAAACTTCTGGCTGTCTGTGAGCTTGGGCTCGCTCTTCTTGGCCGCGACGTCGGTGAGCTGCGTCACGATGCCGGAGTCGGGGGAATCGATCGGGACAATGAAGAGGTTGCCGTCGCGGACGTAGGTCACGTGGGTATCGTGCTTCGCCCAGCGTGCGTTCGACTCGCCGCCGGTGGTTCGCGTGATTTGACGACGGGTTCCCTTCTCGCTGTCAACCAGAACGATGTCTCCACCGTCTACAAACAGGACGCGGCGGTGTGCCTTGTCCCATCGTCCGTTGGCTGCCGGCGCGGCCTTCACCTCGTCGTCCGGAAGCTTGCGCGGCTGACCGCCGTCGCGGCCGACGACATAGGTCGATGCCTCTTTTTCGCCGGGTTTTCGCCATTCGAAAAAGAGTCTCTGCGAATCGGCCGACCATCGCAGGCCTGTCGGCGGGTAGCCCACGAGATCCGAGCCGCGCATGATGCTATCGACGGTCAGCTCGAAGCGGCTGGCGAAGGACGTATCCGGATTCCCAGGGGAAGATTTCTGGGCAGCGGTAGTGGCGACAAAGGACGTGGTTACGAACGCTGTCGCGAGCGCAAAGGTCTGTCGACGCATGAGGATCGTCCCTGGAAACCCTTGAAATCGGTCAATGGCGGTGGGCAAACGGGGATTAGTATACATTTTGGAAACAGGAGGCTTCGGACCTCCGTCATACCCACGACGGCCCGCGCGCCGATTCTTGCTATTCCCGATCAGTCGAATTCCAACGTTGCGGTAATTGGAGATCTGCAAATGCGTTTCGAGCAACAAATACGGTCAGGTTTGAAGTGTTTTCTGATCGGCGGCATCGTGGTGCTGCTGTTCGCTTCCGGGCGGGCGGTGTCCGCATCCGAACAATCCCCCGCGCCCTCGCAAGCACCATCGCCCACGGCGCCGGCGCCGCCGACGCAGGCGACACCTCAGCCTCCGGCTCAGCTACCGAGTGTCGCGATTCCGGGTTCGGAGCTGCAACTCACCGCCGACGAAGCCGTGAGAATGGCGCTCGAAAACAACTTGGGGATTCGTGCGGAGCGCCTAAGCCCGCAGGTGCAGGCGCTGGCAACTGCGCAAACCCGGGCGAACTACACACCGGTGGTGTTCACGAACTCCACCAAGAACAGCAACAGCAACCCGCCACAGAACTTCCTTGCGGGCAATGACTTCGTGACGAACGCCGGATTCCGGTCGAACCTTGGGGTTGCGCAGCCCCTCAAATGGGGGGGCGGAAACTACCAGGCGTCGCTCGACGGGTCACGAAATACGACCAGCGACCCGACCGACCCGTTCAACCCCCGTTTGTCGTCGAATTTCAATTTCAATTTCACCCAGCCGCTGCTGCGCAATTTCACGATCGATTCGACACGGCAACAACTGTTGATCGGCCAGAAGCAGCAGGAGATCGTCGATATTCAGCTGCAGCAGCAGGTGACGGCGACGTCGCGCACGGTCAGGAACGCCTACTTCGATCTCGTCGGCGCTATCGGTCAGCTGGAGGTGGCGCGCCAGACGCTCGAACTCTCACGCCAATCGCTCAAGAACAACCAGCGCCGCGTCGAGGTCGGCACGATTCCAGAGATCGACATCGTTGAAGCGCAGGCTGAAGTCTCCCGCAACGACGAATCTGTCATTGTCACCGAGGCGCAGGTCAAGTCGTTCGAAGACGCGCTCCGCACGCTGATCCTGAATCCGAAGCAGCCAGACTTCTGGACGTCACGCATCACGCCGGCCGAACAGCCGGCGCTGACGCCGCGCGCGATGAATCTCGATGCCGCCATCCAGAATGCGCTCGAGCACCGGACTGACATCGCCCAGGCGCGCCGAGAGATGGACCAGACCGACATCACCTTGAGGTTCGCCAAGAATCAGCGGCTGCCCGCAATCAATGCCGTCGTCAACTACGGCCTGGCCGGCGTTGGTGGAACGCGTACGCTGTACGACACGTCAGCTGGATTCCCGGTACCGATTGGCGCTGCACAGCGTTCGTTCAGCGATGCGCTGCATGACGTGTTCGGCAACCAGTTCAAGACCTGGAGTGTGGCGTTCCAGTTCAGCTACCCGATTGGGCAGAGCGTGGCGGATGCCGGCCTCGCCCAGTCGAAAATTCAGCGCGAGCAGCAGGTGACGACACTCGAGCAGCTCGAACTGCAGGTGACGGCGCAGGTTCGCGAAGCTGCCCGCCAGGTCGAGACCAGCCTCAAGCGCGTTGAGGCGACGCGCAAGGCTCGCGAGTTCAGTGAGAAGCGGTATGAGGCCGAACAAAAGCGAGTCAACGTCGGCCTGTCAAGCACGTTCCAACTGAACCAGGCGCAGCGCGACCTTTCGAGCGCCAAGCTTTCGGAGGTGAACGCCATCATCGCGTATAACCGCGCGCTCGTGAGCTACGACTCCGTGCAGATGGTGCCGCCAGGGAGATAGAAAGTTAAAGTTAAAAGTTGAAAGTTAAAGCTAAGAGTTAAAGGGCAAAGCTAAAAGGCAAAAGTTAAAAGGCAAGAGCTACGCGGCACGGGCAAGAGTAAAAAAGACGCCTGAGATACACTGCACCCCGTGAAGCTGACCGTTACGGTCATCACGCGGGATGAAGCCCGCCATATCGAGGCCGCTCTTAGGTCTGTCGCCTGGGCCGACGAGATTGTCGTTGTCGACTCGGGAAGCACCGACGAGACGGTCTCGATCGCGCGCCGGTTGGCGACCCGCGTTGAGGTACGCGAGTGGCCGGGCTACGGCGCGCAGAAGAACCACGCCGCCGAGATCGCCTCGAACGACTGGATCCTGTCGCTCGACGCGGACGAGCGCGTGAGTCCCGAGTTGGCCGCCGAGATTCGAGCCACGCTTCGTGACGACCCGCCTCACGTCGGCTATCGCATTCCACGAGTGACGTGGTACCTCGGGCGATGGATACGATCGACCGACTGGTATCCCGATTTCCAGTTGCGTCTGTACGACCGCCGCCGGGCGCGCTGGAATACGCGCCGCGTCCACGAGTCGGTTGAGGCCGATACCATGCCTGGCGTTCTGCGACACGAGCTGCAGCATTACGCCTACCGCGACATCTCGCACCACCTGGCGACGATCGATCGCTACACGACGCTTGCCGCCGATCAATGGTTCTCGGACGGGCGTCGTACGAACGGCGTCGAGATGTTTTTTCATCCGCGATTCGCGTTCATCCGCAATTACATCCTTCGAGGAGGATTTCGCGACGGCGCCATCGGGCTGCTGGTGTCGAGGATGAATGCGTACTACGTGTTCCTGAAACTGGCCAAGCTCTGGGAACGTCAGTCAGCCATCATCAATCAGCAATCGACAATCCACGAAGGCTGATGTTCTCGCTGCACATCGACACGGCGCGGACGTGGCGTGGCGGGCAAAACCAGGTCATGAACACGCTGATGGGACTGCGCGCGCTCGGGCATCGGACGATGCTCGTGGCCCATTCCGAGGGGCAGTTGCGTCAACGTGCGAAGGAAGGCCTGGATCTGCTGTCGCTCGCGCCCAAGACCGAGATGGATCTCGCGGCCGCGTGGCGGCTGGCGCGCATCATCAAGCGGCTGAAGCCCGACATTGTCCATGCCCACGATCCGCACGGCGTGGCGATGGCGGCGCTGGCGCTCTCGATGAGCACCCAGCCAAGCAAACCACCGCTCGTCGCCGCGCGGCGCGTCGACTTTCATCTCAAGGGCAATGCGCTCTCGCGGTGGAAGTATCGACAGGTTGACTGCTTCATCTGCGCATCTGAAGCCATTCGCCAGATGCTGATCGCAGACGGCGTGCCGCGCGGCAGGACCGTGACTGTCCACGAAGGGATCGACATCGAGCGGGTTGAGGCGGCGGAGCCAGCCAACCTTCACGGCGAATTCTGGTTACCGCACCATGCCCCGATTGTCGGCAACGTTGCCGCCCTGGTCGGCCACAAAGGACAAAAGCACCTCATCGAAGCCGCCCGGCTCGTGCTGCCCCAGGTCCCCGACGCGCGATTCGTCATCGCCGGCGAGGGTGAGTTGAGGCCGGCGCTCGAACGGCAGATCAAGGATCACCGGCTCGAAAAACACGTGTTGCTCGCAGGGTTCCGGCCAGACGTGCTCTCGCTTCACAAGGCCTTCGACATTTTCGTCATGAGCTCGGTCACTGAAGGACTCGGCACCTCTCTCCTCGATGCGATGGCCGCAGCTAAACCAATCGTCGCCACGCGGACGGGCGGCATCCCCGAGGTAGTGGTCGATGGCGAGACCGGCATCCTCGTGCCGCCGCGCGATCACGACGCAATGGCGGACGCGATCGTTCGGCTGCTCAACGATGCCGAACTTCGTCGCGGGATGGGCGAAGCTGGTCGCGCGCGTGCCCGCGCCCTCTTCAGCACGGAGCGGATGGTGGTAAACACGCTCAGCGTATATCAGGGCGTGGCGCTCCAGCCGCACCACGAGAGTTGAGTCTGAATCCCTTATGACTAATCACTGATCCAGAATCGCTCATCCGTGAATCGCTCATCGTTGAATCCCTGATCAGCGTATCCCTGAATGGTTGAATCCCCAATCGCGCGCCGATTCGACGATGCAGCGATTCACGGATGAGTGTTCAGGATTGGGGATTCGATGATTGGGGATTCGAGGATCAGTGATTCGAGGATCAGTGATTCAGGATCAGTGATAAGTGATTAGGGATTAACGTACGGCCACAAGCCCTGACTTGCATCCAGAGCGCCCCCGCGGACAATCATCGAATGTGACCGAGGCGCCGTTCTGTGAAAACGTCACGCCGCGAACGATGCGCGACGACGGGGTGCCGTCAGGCTCGATGAGGTTGATCTGGTTGATCGGCTTTCGGGCGACGCCGTCGAAGATGCGCAATTGATAGCCGTTGATCACAAAGCCGACGCGGTAGCCGTCGACGGCCCAGGCAATCTCATCGCAATGTTCCGAGCCTGGCGCGAGCGCCGACACCTGCACGGCATCTGCCTTCGTCGTTCCCAACCAGATCGTTTCGCACCAGCCGTTGGCGCACGGCTGTTTGCGGATGAACGCAATGCCCGGCCCGTTCGACGGGCTGGCGGCCATCAACTCCTGCACCGCGCCAGCGCGCTTGCCGGCCATGTAGGCCGCGAGAATCGCCGGCGCCAGCGACACGACGAGCAGGATCGCGCTCAGCCTCGCCTGGCGACGCGCGGGCGACACAGTCCTCGAAGCGGGCATTGCGAGTCTCCCTGCTTTCTCCCGTACCCGCAGGCACTCATCATGCCGACGTGGCAGAGCGAAAAATCAAAGCGCACCGGATCGTCCGGGTTCAAGGCGCGAAGCGACGCGGTGATGTCGGCCGCCATTCGCCACCCCGGGCTCGCATAGCGGGTCAGCCCGAGGCAGCGTCCGAGGCGGATTACGTGCGTGTCGAGCGGCACGATGAGCTTCGACGACGGCACGCGGCTCCAGACGCCCATGTCGACCTCGTCGCGACGAACCATCCATCGCAGGAACAGGTTCAGCCGTTTGCACGCGCTGCCCGCGGAGGGACGAGGGAAGAAGTAGCACACCCCGGCCCGCTTCGGTCGGCGGCCGTATGCCCGCTTGATGTCGAGCGCCAGCGCACGGGATGAAAAGCTGTCGAGCGCCGGTCCAACATCTTCGTCCGAAGCGTTCAGTCCCTCGAGGAAGAACTGTTCGATCGATCCCGATCGCTCGAGCATCTGCCTCAAGATCCAGAGCAGCGCGATCAAGTCCTCGCCGCGGATCCAGCGATGAACCATGGCGCGCATCGGCCCCGGGGCAGACTCCGGCTCGAAACTGCGCACGAACGCCGCGGGCCGAGGGCCGACGGCCTTGAGCAGGTTGTCGATGGAGTTCAGAACGCTGGCGACCCTGCCGAACGCGAGCGCACCGGCGCAGAAGGCAGCGATTTCGCGATCGGCGGGATCGGTGAAGGGTCTTGCCTTGTGCACCGGGTCGCTCGCCGAATCGACCCGGTTGTAGTCGTGGTAGAGGCTGTCGAGGCGGCCGGCAAGGTCGCCGGCCTTCGTCGGACGTCGCATCGGACGCCCCGATCATAATGCTGATTGCTGATTGCTGATCGATTCTGCATCAATCAACAATCAGCAATCGACAACCGCAGTCAGTTGATCCGAATCACGAGTGCCCGCGTATTATTCGATTCCGTCGTCTCGGACACCGCACCGTCCGCATCGCTCACGGCGATGAGGTAATAGATGCCAGGGGCAGTCCCCGGAGGAATCGTCACCGACGTCGAGCCCGAGTTCGTCGCGTTGGGGCCGAGCCCGATTACCGTTCGGTCCGCAAGCGGCTGATCGGATCCGTCAAACGTGATGTTGGCGGAGAAGTAAATCCGCATCGTCGATGCCCCTGCCGAACCGCCTCCTGCGTTCTTGACCGTATCGGCGACCGAAATCGTCGCACCGGCAATGACCGACGTCGGGGCGGTCAGGCCAGAGACGGTCAGATCCGGTCCGACCCTGGTGATTCCGTACGACACGTTGTTGGTTTCCGCCGACTCGGCCACCGCGTTCGTGTCGTCGGAGCTGACCAGGATGTAGTAGGTCCCCAACTCCGTTCCCGGCGGAATTGTGACGGTCGTTGAACCGGCGTTCGTGAGCCCGGCGCCAAGCGACGGAACGCTGCGGCTGCCGAGGAACGTATCGGTTGAATCGAGCGAGAAGTTGGTCGACAGATAGAACGACGTCGTCGAAGGACCAGCCGTACCGCTGCCTTGGTTCTTGACGGTATCGGTCACCGTCAGCGGGAACCCTGCGCCCGCGGCCGTTGGAACACTCGTACTCGACTCGACCAGATCGGGACCGACCTTGATCGCGGTGCTGAACTTCACGTTGTTCAGTTCCTGCGTCTCCT
>JBKPNQ010000066.1:0-7186 GCA_046732715.1 Acidobacteriota bacterium
GTCCAAGCCGTGCGACGGTCGTCACCGTCGGGTCCGGAGAAGACCGGACCGGTATCGATCTTCAACTCATGCCGGTACCTACGAGGCGTGTGTCGGGCGTGATTGTCGGCCCGGATGGTCAGAACGGCGCACTGCCGGTGCGAATTCTGGCCGAGGAAGGCGTCGAGACACCACTCGAACAGGAGATCGCGACGACAGTAACCGATCGTGCGGGAGCCTTTGTCTTTCCCGCCGTGCCGGTCGGCCTCTATTCGATCCGTGTCGTCAAAGGCGCCAAACCCCTCAATGGGCTGGCGGGGACGTCAACGATCGTTCACACCGCCGGTGGAACAGTGTCGTCGCCAGATGTCCTGAGCTCCAATTTGTACATCGACCCATTCGCGGTGCGGTGGGCGAGCGTTCCGCTGGCTGTCGGGCGCGACGACATCTCGAACCTCTCGATTGCGCTGCGGTTCGGTCTCGGCGTCCGTGGCCGTGCCGAGTTTACGGGCACGCGAGAGCGGCCAGGTGCACGCCTCATGCAAGTGCCCGTCATCGTCGACTCGACGGCCCAGACCGCGCGCATCGCTCCGGTGACAGGCCGATTCGACGCCTCCGGGCAGTTCAGTGCCTTGGGTTTGCCAGCCGGCAAATACATCATGCGCGCCGGAGCGTCGCCGCAAGGGTGGTTCCTTCAGTCCATTACTTACAACGGGCGCGATGTATCCGACTCACCGATGGATCTCGATACGGACGCTACGGGGGTCACCTTCAACTATGCCGATCGGCCAACCGAAGTGATCGGCACTGTCCGGAACAGCGCAGGAGCGAACGATCCCGGTGCGACGGTCATCGTGTTCCCGTCCGACGCGCAGACCTGGTCGAGCATGTGGGTCAACCCGCGCCGATTCCGCAGCGTTCGAGTTGACCCTACCGGTGTGTTCAAGCTGTCGCCGCTTGCAGCCGGCAGCTACTTCATCGTCGCCATTCCCGATGAGGTTGCCGGCGACTGGCAGGATCCCGCATTTCTCGACAACTTGAGCCGAGGTGCTACGAACCTGACAATCGCTGAGGGCGAGTCGAAGTCGCTCGAGCTTCGAATCAGGCAGGTCCGATAGAGATGGGTCGACCAACTGCGTTCTGCTTCGTGGTCCTGCTCGGATGGAATCAATCCGCAATCGCGCAACAGCCCGTTCGCGAAACGCTCCGCAGGCCAGGTACAGGAACAGCCTCCATCTCGGGAATCGTCGTCACTGACGACGCCGACGCCAGGCCGTTGAGACGCGCGCGGGTGTTTCTCAATAACACGGACGAGGAAATCGCCCGGACGACCATCACCGACGACGCCGGGCGCTTTGCGTTTGCCGGGCTTCCAAGCGGGCGATACACGCTCGGCGGCGCGAAAGACGGCTACGTGACCACGAACTACGGCGCGAGCCGTCCGGGCAGTGCCGGATCGCAGATCGCCATCACCGACGGCATTTCGCGAAACGACATCACGCTGGCGCTCCTTCGAGGCGCCGTGATCACCGGAACGCTGCTCGATCCCGACGGTCAGCCAATCCCGGGCGTCAGCCTGCGCGCCCTCAGAATCTCGTACACGATCAACGGCGAGCGACGTTTGATGGCGGTGGCGACGACGGTGGCCGGCCACATCACCGATGATCGCGGCGTGTATCGCATCTACGGCCTGGCGCCTGGCGAGTACACGATCGCAGCGCCAGCCATCCCTCAACTCTCGACCGGCGATGAAATCCTGATGATGACCGAGAGCGAGGTGCGGCGAGCGCTCGACGAGGTGGGGCAGTCGTCACGCCAGGGCGTCGCCGGCAGCGAAGCCGCCATCGCATCGGGGGGAGATGAACCGCGTCCCGTTGGATATGCCACCGTGTTCTATCCGGGAACGCCGGTGTCGTCGCAGTCGCTGATGATTCCGCTCGGGAGGGCAGAGGAGCGAACGGGCGTCGATTTCCAGCTTCAGTATGTGCCGATGACCACCGTTCGCGGCACCATCACGTGGCCGTCGAACATGATCCCCAGTGTCACCGTGCATCTGATTGCGACAGACGACGTGATCCTATCGAACACCAACAGCGAAGCGCGGGTTACTTCGATGCGAGGGCGAGGGGAGTTCAGTTTCAACAACGTGCCGCCCGGTTCTTACACCGTGGTGGCCAGAACGGCGCAATCCGGATCCAGCGTCTACTCGGCCACGGCTGACATCGTCGTGGATGGTCAAAGCCAGCCGGAGGTGGCGCTGTCGATGCAGGTTGGGTTCACGCTATCCGGCCGAGTCGCGTTTGACGGGCGCGCGGCGGTCCCGAACGCCTCCAGGATACGTGTGTCGCTCGTGCCGCTTATCTCGGGCGCCCAGGCCGGCTTGGGCACGGCGCCGGCTCGGGCCGACAACACGGGCCGGTTTTCGATTACGGGCATCGCGGCTGGAAAGTATCGGTTGCACGCCGCGATTGACGGCGCGCCCGGCTGGATGCTCAGCTCGACGGTCCAGAACGGGCGTGACGTGCTCGATACGCCGATCGACATTCGGCAGAGTCTCGATGGCGTTGTCGTAACGTTTTCCGATCGGCCCGCGGAGCTCTCCGGGAGCGCCGCGAAGGCGCCAGGTCAACCGGGCGGCGCCCCTACGGTGATCCTGTTCTCAACCGACCGCACGCTGTGGACACCGCGGTCGAGGAAGATTCGCGCGCAGCAGTCGGCGCCCGACGGCACGTTTCACTTCGGTCTCCTGCCATCAGGCGAATACTACGTCGCCGCGGTTGGCGATGTGGAGGAGAACGAGTGGTACGATCCAGTGCTCCTCGATCGTCTTGCGGTCAGTGGCGCCGTGAAGGTCCCGCTCGCCGAGGGAGAGAAGAAGGTTATCGATGTGGTCGGTCGCCCGGCCGTTCGCTAACCTCCTCGACGTTGCGACATCGAGTGACTCGTCGAGCGCTCGCGTCTACTCCTCCCGCAGCGCCACGACCGGATCCACCAGCGTCGCACGGCGTGCCGGCAGATAACTGGCGGCGAGGCCGTTCACGATCAGGAGCAGCGGCACGATCGTAAACGTCGCCACGTCGGTCGCGCTGACGCCGAAGAGCAGGCTGGACATCACCCGCGTCAACAGCACGGCGCCGATGAGGCCCAGCGCCAGGCCGGCGGCCGTCAGCTCCATCCCGCGCCGAATGACCATGCGCACGATGCCGCCGCGCGGTGCGCCGAGCGCCATGCAGACGCCGATGTCGTGCGTGCCCTGCGTCACCAGGTGCGACATCACGCCGTACACGCCCACGATGGTGGCGATGCGGTCGCCAATCTGGCGGAAGAACTCGTTCGCGGCGGTCCGCTCCTGAAACTGCCGTCCGCTGGCCCCGAGTCGCAGAGAGATGACGTTGGCAGCGTTGAACCCGGGTGAGACGCTCTGCAGCCGCACGAAGCTGCGGATCAGCAGTCCCGCGCCGATGAGCAGGACGAGGGCTGTTGACGTCTGCTGGCAGCCCCGGCGATGGCCAGTCCCACGGGATATTGATGCCCGGCGATCGCAGCCACAGCACCACGAGACGTTCCGGCTCCGGATAGGGGAGCGGCTTCAACAGCCGCGCGTTGACGACACTGAAGATCGCGGTGTTGGCGCCGATGCCGATCGCGAGCGACGCGACGATGACGAGCGTCAGCACGAGGCTGCGCCGGGACGTGCGGAACGCGTAGCGGACATCCTGCAGGAAGGTACTCGTGCGGCCGAATATTACATCCGCTCTCGGGTTCCACAAGGTTCTACAGGGTTCTCCAGGGTTCTGCAAGGTTCGTTCGCGAACTCGGCTGAACTCCGAACGAACCACGCAGAATGTCCTTGTCCGGTGGCCGGGCCCGCATCTCACATTTGACACTACGTCGTATCACGATATAGAGTGCCGCGACGGAGTTAAAATGTCGCCATCTGGTCGCGATCCGGCCCAATACCTGCCCCTCACCGCCCCGCTTTACCACGTGCTCGTCGCGCTCGCCGACGACGAGCAGCATGGCTACGCGATCATCAAGACGGTGGCCCGCCTGACTGACGAACGGGTCGTGCTGAGCACCGGAACGCTGTACGGAATCATCAAGCGCCTGCTTGCCGACGGGCTGATCGTCGAGTCTCGCCGTCGCCCGGCGGCCGCGAAAGACGATGAACGCCGTCGCTACTATCGGATCACCGATTTCGGTCGGCGGGTCGCCGTCGCCGAGGCCAGGCGGCTCGAGCAGATGATCTCGGTCGCGCGGGCCGCCCGGCTCCTCGACGATCCACGAGGCGCGTGAGGGAGCGATGAATACGCGGTGGCGCTCCTCGCGCCTCTACCGATGGTTCCTGCGCCTTTTTCCGGCCGAGTTCAGGGGGGACTTCGGGGACGAGATGACGCAGGTCTTCGATGAGGAGCGAACCGAGGCGGCCTCGCTTGGTCGCGTGGCGGTGGCTCGCCTTTGGGTTCGGACGCTCGCCGGCCTGGCCGAGGTTGCCTCGCGCGAGCACGTCCACACGTTGAGGAGAGATGCCGGGTACGCACTGCGAATGATGTGGAACGATCGGCTGACTACCGCCGCGATCGTCGTCACGCTCGCCATCGGCGTCGGTGCGAGCACGGCGATGTTCGCCGTCATCCACTCGGTGATGTTCACGCTGCCGTTCCGAGACCCGGAACGGCTCGTCGTGGTCCTGCGCCAGCTGCCGCATGGCTTGAGTGCCGGGATCGCCCCATCGCAGTTCGAAGTGTGGCAGCGGCAGGAGGGAGCATTCGACGCCATTGCCGCTATGTGGGGAGCAAATCCAATACTCACCGGCAACGGAGAAGCGCGCCGGATCACCTTGGACTGCATCTCGCCCAGCATGTTCCGCGTCCTTGGCGTGGTCCCTGCCGCTGGACGAGGACTTGCTGATCACGATGATGTCGACGGGGCCCCGTCGACAATCGTCATCAGTCACGCGTTATGGACGCGCGCGTTCGAAGGTGACCCGGCCGCGATTGGGCGAACGCTCGTCCTCGACGGTCTCCAGTCAACCGTCATCGGCATAATGCCGTCGACGTTTGACGGGGTCCGGGCCAGGGAACAGAGAGACGGCTGGATCACGATCAGTGATTGCGCTCAACGCGCACGCCGTGAGGGGCGCCCGTTTTCATTCGTCAATCTGTACGCACGGCTCAAGCCCGGTGTCGCGACGTCGGCCGCTGAAGCGCAGCTCGACGCCAGCGTCGAAGCGGGTCAGCCGGGCGCACCACCTGCGCGCGTGCGCCTCTTGCCGCTGACCGAGCAGATTTTTGGCGATGTGCGAGAGCCGTTTTTTGCACTGCAAGGGGCTGCAGCTTGTGTGCTCTTGATCGGGTGCGCCAACATTGCCAGCCTGCTGCTCGGCCGCGCCGAAACGCGTCGGCCTGAGCTGGCCATGCGATTTGCGCTCGGTTGCACACGCGCACGGATGATCCGGCAGCTGCTCACGGAGAGCGTCGTCCTCGCCATCCTCGGCGGCGCAATCGGATTGATCGGTGCCTACTGGAGCCTCGACTGGTTGCGATCGCTCATTCCTGGATGGGTCCCGCGGGTCGACCGTATCGAGATCGACCGCAACGTCCTGCTGGCGTGTATTGCGATCTCGACCGGCGCCGGCCTGCTCTTCGGTCTGTTGCCGGCCTGGTACTCGTCCCAAATCTCGCCAGGGCGGGCGCTGAAAGAATCGAGTGTCTTGGGTTCACCGCGGCGTCGGCGCGCGGCGGCGGCGCTCATAGTGGTGGAGGTCGCGTTGTCGGTGGCGGTGCTCGCCGGCGCTGGTCTGATGTGTCGGACGTTCCTGTACCTTCGCCCCGTCGATCCTGGCTTCGATCCGCGAGGAAAAATCACGATGACGGTGAACTTGCCGCGGTCGCGTTATCCCAACCCGGAATCGTGGACGCGATTTTTCAACACGCTGAATGCGAAACTTGCGGACCTGCCCGGTGTGCGCGCAGTGGCGGTCACCAGTTACCTACCGTTATCCGGCTTTATTAGCAGCGCGGAAGTCGACACTCAGGGAGACCAGCAGTCGTCAACGACGCTGACGGTTGGAGCTCCCGCCGTCAGCGCGAACTACTTCAGCGAGATGGGCATCACGCTCCTGCGCGGTCGCGTGTTGACGGACGAGGATCGCGCCGGCAGCGCAGAGGTCGCCGTCGCGAACGAGGCGCTGGCGCGCCGCCTGTGGCCCGGCACGGATCCGCTCGGACGGCAGATCAGGGTCAAGATCCTTGATCGCTGGTCGACGAAAACACTCGTCGGCCTCCTGCGTGACACCCGCAGCGTAGGGTTCAGGCTCAATGGCGATCCCGAGATCTTTTTACCGTTCTACCAGAATCCCAGGCCGCTCCAGCGATTCGTCATGTCCACGTCGCAGCCGGCGGAAAGCCTGGCCTCGCGTGTGAAAGGGCTGGTCGCATCGATTGATCAGGCACTGCCGGCGGGCGATGTCCAGTCGGTCCCGGCCATTACGACGACACGGGCGGTTGCGCAGTGGCGTTTTGGATCTGTGCTGATGGGCACGTTCGCGTTGATGGCGCTCGTGCTCGCCGCCGTCGGGTTGTTCGCGGTCGTCGGTCGATCGGTAACCGAGCGCACGTCGGAGATCGGCGTTCGCAGGGCGCTCGGCGCGACGCATGTCGACGTGCTGCGTTTGTTCGTCGGACGCAGCTTGGCGCTGACGGCAATCGGGCTGGCGACCGGCGTTGCGCTGGGCGCATCGACGACGCGGCTGCTGTCCGGGTGGCTGGTCGGCGTGCCGCCACTCGATCGCGTGACCTTCACGTCCGCTGTCGCGCTGATGTGCCTAGTCTGCCTGATCGCGTCATTCGCCGCCGCCCGCCGCGCCACGCGAATCGATCCGCTCGCCGTACTTCGAGGCGAGTGAGCAATCAGCAGTCGCCAATCAGCAACTTCCCGATTCAGCATTCAGCACTCAGCATTCAGCAATAATAGAGGGATGCTCCGCGTCCGTTTCGCCCCGTCGCCGACGGGTTACCTGCACATCGGCGGCGCCCGGACGGCGCTCTTCAACTGGCTCTACGCGCGCCGGCACGGCGGCACGTTCGTGCTGCGCATCGAAGATACCGATACCGAACGGTCATCGTGGGACATGGTCTCCGGCATCGTCGACGGCCTGCGATGGCTCGGGCTCGATTGGGACGAGGGGCCCGACGTCGGCGGTCCG
>JBKPNQ010000067.1:0-26247 GCA_046732715.1 Acidobacteriota bacterium
GAGGGGAACAAAGTCGTCGCCGGCCTCAGCGCCCCGCAATTCCCTGAGCACAAGATTACTGACATCACGAAGAGTGGTCAGGTCGTGACACTCAAGGCCTCCACGAATTATTCGGGACCGCTGACGGCGTTCTCGGGTCCAGTGAAGATGGTGTTGACCCTGACGCCCAAGGGGCCGGACCTGGCGGCGTGGTTCGACTTCAACGACGCGGGCTTTCAGATCGGCGGAACGGCCAAGAAGAAAGCCTGAGCGGCTGCATGTCGGAGCCGTTGCATGTCGCCTTCCTCGGGAGCGGACTCATCACGCGGGTGCACAGCCGGCACGTGAAAGGCGCGCTGGCGGGAACGATCGTGCCGAGCTACGCGAGCCGAGATCGTGGGAAGGCACAAGAATTCTGTCGCCAGTACGGCGGTCGGACGGCGTTTGGCAGCTATGACGAAGCACTCGCGGATCCGACCGTGGATGCTGTCGTCATAGCCATCCCGCCGCGTTTCCATCTCGACCTGGCCGAGCGAGCGCTCGCCGGCGGCAAGCATGTGTTGGTCGAGAAGCCGGCGTTTCTTCGCGTCGAGGACTACGCCTCGATTATCGCGGAGCGCGATCGGAGAGGGCGTACCGTCCTCGTCGGCGAGAACGATCACTACAAGCCCCTGGCCGTCTGCCTGCGGCGCCTGTTGGCCGAGGATGCTATCGGCGAGATGGTGTTCGGGCATTTCATGACCGTCGCGCTCCGGCTGAAAACATCCGACGACTGGCGCAATGACGAAACCATGGCGGGCGGCGATGCGTTTTTCGAGGAAGGGATCCACTGGCTGCACATTGCGGGGAGCCTCGGGCCGCGCATCAAGACGATCCAAGGCTTCCGGCCGGCTCCATCGCGTGAGGGTCCCGATCGGCGCGTGAAGAGCATGCTCGTCTCGTTCACGTACGACAACGGCGCGGTCGGCTCACTCTACTATTCGCGGGAAGTGCCGTCGCTCTTCCGTGGACTGCGGCTTTCAAAGCTGATGGGCCGCCGCGGCATCATCTCGTTCGAATCCAACGGGGTGGTGGTCCTCGTGCGCGGGGCCGGCCTGCCGCGGCTGATCGTGCCCGGCTTCAGGGACATTCGCGGCTACCGCGCGATGTATGCGGACTTCGCCACGTCGATCCGCGCCGGCCGTCAGCCGGAGATGAGCCTCGAGCGCGCCCTGGAAGACCAGCGACTCATGGACCAAATCTATGCGACGATTTGACGGTTGTAAGGGGCTGCTGGCCGCTTGTCGTCGTAACCCAATGACACACTCAATTTGGGTGTAGACTCCGCAAAAGTCCAACCGGAACCCGTGGTCCAAGGAGTGGTTGATGCATCGACGAGAGCTTTTGAAGATCGGCGTGGCCGATCGCGCAGTTGCCGCGCGCACATAGCCACCGACGTGGGAACCGGTGGTCCAAGGAGAGGTTGATGCATCGACGAGAGCTCTTGAAGAACGGCGCGGTCGCGCTGGCAGCGGCAGCCACCAAGCCTTTATTCGCGTGGCAGGGCGCCAACAACCGCGTGCGGATGGCCGTCATCGGCATGGGCGGCCGTTCCGGCCGCGTGTTCGACTCGCTCACGCGCTACGACGACGTGCAGTTCACGATGGGATGCGAGGTCGCGCAGAACAAACAGCAGAACTTTCAGAGTCCCAATCGCCCACTTGCGCAGAAGCTCGACGTCGTCGGGGACTATCGCCGCGTGCTCGAGCGCAACGACATCGACGCGGTGCTTATTGGTACGCCCGACTTCTCGCATGCCAGGATCACGGCTGATGCGCTCGCCGCGGGGAAGCACGTCTACGTCGAGAAGCCGATCTCGAACAACATTGCGCGCATCAACATGATGCTCGACGCCTACAACAAATATCCGAATCTCGTCGTGCAGGTCGGCACGCAGCAACGGAGCTGGGATCACTTCATCGAAGCCAAGTCGAAAATGGCGTCGCTCGGCCCCGTCACCCACGTCCTGATTCAGCACGGCGGCGGCTATTCGCAGAACAAACAGGACGTCGCTGACGTGCCCCCCGGGCTCGACTGGGACGCGTGGCAGGTCGACGCGCCGAAGAAGCCGTTCAAGATGGGATACACCTCATTCCGTGCCTGGTGGGAGTACGGCAGCGGCCTCGTCGGAGACTGGGGCGCCCACCACATCGACGTCGCCAACTGGTTCATGGATGCCGACGCCAAGCAGCCGCTCAAGACGACGGCGATCGGCTTCTACTCGAACCCGGCGACCGATCCGGAGTGCGTGTTCAGCCAGTTCTCGATCGCCTGGCAGTTCGACAACTACATCATGTCGTTCGCCAACGACGTCTTTCCTCGACCGAACTTTGCCGATCCGAAGGCGCCCGACATTGAAGGCTGGGGCGTCTATTTCTACGGCAGCAACGGGACGCTGCAGGTGAACCGAATGGGTTGGGCGCTCCGGCCGCCAGTCAGCCAGACGCGCAATCGCGTCCCACCCGAGCCGGCACCCGGCGCACCCGCGGGTGCAGCACCCGGCGGTGGCCGCGCAGGTGGAGGGCCCGGCGGCGGACGCGCGGGAGGGTTTGGCGGCGGCCGCGGCGGCGGCGGGCAGGCGGTCGAGACGAACGTGTACATCAACCCGCGCGGCGGCGTCGAAGAGGATTACCCGCTGCACGCGCACACACGCGACTTCCTCGACAAATTGAAGGCGAAGAACCGGAAGACCAATGCGCCGATGGAGATCGGTTACAACTCCGCGCTGCCAGCCCTGCTCGCGCTCGAGGCGATGCAGCAGAACAAGGTCCTCGGCTGGGACGCGGCGGCGAGAAAAACTAAGGCGATTTGAAACTGGAAACTTTCATTGGATGCCTCCCGAATTTCGCGTCGCGCTGCTTGGCCAGGGCTTCATGGGCAAGGCCCATTCGAACGCCTACGTTCAGGCCCCTCATTTCTACGACCTCCCGTATCGCCTCGTTCGAAAGGTCATCTGCGGACGAGATGCGTCGTCGCTGTCAGCCATGGCGGATCGCTGGGGCTGGCAGGAGACCGCCACTGACTGGCGAGCGGTGATCGATCGCAAGGACATCGATGCGATTGACATCTGTCTGCCCAACCACATGCACGGCCCGGTCGCGATCGCCGCGGCGCAGTCTGGCAAGACGATCCTCTGCGAGAAGCCGCTCGCGCTGTCGCTGGACGAGGCACGGACGATGGCGGACGCCGCTCGCGGCGTCGCGACGCTTGTCTGGTTCAACTATCGTCGCGTGCCGGCGATCGCGTTCGCGCGCCAGCTGATTGATGAAGGGCGGCTCGGGCGCGTCTTTCACTACAATGCGTCGTACAAGCAGCAATGGGGCGCTGACACGACCCGACCACCAAGCTGGAAAATGGATCCGTCGCTGGCTGGATCTGGTGTCGGCGACGATCTGCTCACGCACTTGCTTGACGCCGCCCTCTACCTCAATGGGGCGATCATCCGCGTGGTTGCGACGACGCGTACGTTCGCGCCCAACCGGCCGGTCGACGACGCCGTCGTGGCGATGGTGGAGTTCGCCAACGGCAGCGTCGGCACGTTCGAGGCCACACGATTCGGCATCGGCTGCAAGAACTGCAACGCGTTCGAGGTGCATGCGGAGAAAGGGATGCTGCGCTTCAACCTCGAGCGGCTGAACAATCTCGAGTTCCTCGACGCGACGGAGCCATCGACGGAGCAGGGGTTGCGCGATCTGCTCGTGACCGACATGAAGCATCCCATCTTCGGAAACTTCTGGCGGCCTGGCCACATCATCGGCTACGAGCACACGTTCATCGCCGCGCTTGCCGAGTTCCTGCAGTGCCTCTCGACGGGGGAGGAGTTCCATCCGAACTTCAGCGACGGCGTGGCTGTGCAGCAGGCGCTCGACGCCGTGCAGCGCTCGGCAAAAACCAGCCAATGGACGACGGTATGAACGGGAAAAGGCAAAAGGGAAAAGGGAAAAGGTATAGTGTGGCGTGAATCATGGACCAACCCAACCTGGTCGTCGTTCGCACCTATCTCAATCGGATCGACGCCGAGCTGGCCCACAGCGCGCTCGCGGCGGCTGAGATCGAGTCCATGATCGACGCGGACGGTTCGAGCGGTACGCAGCCGGGCCTGTGGCTCGGCGGCGTCAAGCTGCTGGTCCGCGCAGACGACGCCGAGCGCGCAGCGGAGATACTGGGTCCCACGGCCTGAACGATCGTGACGACACGACGCGCCGTCCTGCTTGGCACGCTGACCGTCGGAACTCTCGACGCGCTCGATGCCGTGATCTTTTTCTACCTGTTCAGGGGGACCACCCCGGTGCAGATTTTTCAGGGCATCGCATCCGGTCTCATCGGACGGGCGTCGTTTTCAGGCGGCTTTCGCACGACGCTCCTCGGCCTCGCGATTCACTACTTCATCGCTTTCATGGTCGTCCTGACGTTTCTCGTCGTCAGCCGGCGCGTCTCCACGTTACGGCGATGGCCACTCGGGGCCGGCCTCGCCTACGGCATCGGCGTGTGGTTGTTCATGAATCTCGTCGTACTGCCGTTATCCGTCGGCCGTCCGAGGTTTATCAGGCCGGTGGTCACGAACGGGTTGCTGATTCACATGTTCGGCGTCGGCCTGCCGAGCAGCCTCTTTGCCAGGGCCGCGGATTCGGACGCTCGCATCCACGGCTTTCCTGATGCGGGGCGGGGATCGCGGTACGCGATGCGCGATTAGAATCGCGCGGTTCGGGATCGGGGTCACGAATCAGCAACCTTCACTGCCGCGCTGCGATCGTATCGACAGAGACAAACAGGAGAACGGAGAAGGGAGGAACGACTTTTCAAAAAGAGCTCCTCCGTTCTCTTTTCTCCTGTTGATCTCTAAAGTTATACATTGCAGCGCGACAGTGAAAGCTGTTGATTGTGATCGACGACCGAGAAACGCTCTTATAGATTCGGAGCGTCATCCGTTTCGAGCACGCCCCGTATCCATTGGAGGCTCACGTCGACGTCGTCGATCGTTTCCGTCAATGAGGCGTCGACATCCGGCCGCGGCGCTCCCTTCTCGGCGAGCGTCAGAAATCGAGCGAACTCCCACGCTGGCGTCGAGCGATAGGCCGACCAGAACTCGGGGTCGTGGTAGTCGAAGGTCCGCTGACGGTGCATGATCAGCTCGAGTGAGACGGCCCGCCCCGGGCACTTCGCGGCATAGGCGCGAATGTATCGTTCGATGTCGACGCTGCCCTCACCCATGCGCGTCCATTGACCGACGACGCCTGACGGTGTGACCCATAGCGCGCTGTCACGCATGTGGCTGGTGAGGACGTAGGGGGCCAGCGTGTCCAGCGTCAGGTGCAGATCCTCGATCGCCCACGACGCATTGCCGGAATCGATGCACACGCCAACGTAATCGGTCCCGGCCGTTTCCACCAGCGTCTTGAGCTCGCGCGCCTGCATGTCGCCCGAATGGTTCTCGAGCGCGATCTTGAGGCCCGCGTCCATCACCTGGGACCGTACACCACGCAGTACATTCAACGTCTCCTCGATATGGCGTTCGATCCCGCCGGGCATGCGCCGGTCAAACGCGTTGCCCACCACGCAGCGGACGAGCGGTGAGCCGCAGATCGTGGCCGCGTCAATCATCCGCCCCAGCTGCTCTTCCGCGGTTCCCTGTGCGGGGTCGAAGATGCCGGAGGTCGGGCAGATCGAGAGCATGCCGATCTCGATATCGAGGCCCAGGGAATCGGCGTGTGCCCGCACCCGCTCGAGGTGCGGTCGCTCGAGGCCGCCAATCAGCCTGGGCTCGCTGAAGTGCACGACCTTCACGGCGTGCGCCGCGCAGTAATCAAGCTGCTGAAAAGCGGTCCAGCCCAGCGCGCGAAGGCTATAGGTGTCGAGGCCGAGTCGCGGGACTGTGGAAGTGGGCATGGGGCATTTTAAGCGAGCCGCGAACTGCGAGCCGCGAGCCGCGATTGAGCGGCTTTGACATATGATTTGCCCCGATGGCCATCCCTTCTTCGGCTCCCCGTGTCTCCGCAGATACGCATGCCGCGGCGACCCACGCGAGGCACGTGACCGTCGTCTTCGCGATGCTGCTGGCGATCGTCACCTACATCGACCGGGTCTGTATCTCTCAGGCGGCTCCGCTCGTCAGCCAGGATCTTGGCCTGACCAAGGTGCAGATGGGCTGGGCGTTCTCCGTGTTCGGCTGGGCGTACGCCTTGTTCGAGATTCCCGGGGGATGGCTGGCGGATCGCCTTGGGCCACGCCGCGTGCTCATGCGTATCGTGATCTGGTGGTCGTTCTTCACGGCGGCGACGGGCTGGGTCTGGAGCTTCGTCTCGCTGCTGGTGACCCGCACGCTCTTCGGCATGGGCGAGGCCGGTTGCTTCCCGAACCTGACGCGGATCTTCACGTTGTGGCTGCCGCAGCGCGAACGGGAGCGTGCCCAGGCGAGCCTCTGGCTGGCGGCGAGGTGGGGTGGGGCTTTTACTCCGCTGCTTGTCACCTACGTGCTCGACTACGTGTCGTGGCGGCGCGCCTTCGAGCTGTTTGGGTTACTCGGGCTGGTGTGGGCGATTGCGTTCTTTCGCTGGTTCCGTGACGATCCGCGAACGCATCCCAGCGTCAACGCCGCCGAGCTCGCGATCATGCCGCCACCTCGCCAGAGCGCGATCGCGCACGGACCGACACCGTGGAGTCAGCTGGCTTCGTCGCGCTCTGTCTGGCTGCTCGGGCTTCAGTATGTGGCGCTTTCGTACGGCTGGTATTTCTACATCACGTGGCTCCCCACCTACCTTCGCGAAGTGCGCGGCACGAGCCTGAAAATGGGTGCCGTGCTTGCCGGTCTTCCGCTTCTCCTTGGCGGCGTCGGCTGCTTGATTTCCGGCTGGGTGGTTCCGCGGCTCGCGCCGGTGGTCGGCTCGATGGGACGTGCGCGCAAGATCGTCGCGATTATCGGATTCGTCGGCGCCTCTGCGTCCGTCATCATGTTTACGAGGATTACCGATCCCGCCAACGCGATGATCGTCCTCGGGATTGCCGGGTTGTTCAACGACTTCGTGATGCCGCCCGCCTGGGCCGCGTGCATGGACGTCGGCGGACGTTATTCGGGCACCGTCTCCGGATCGATGAACATGATGGGGAACATCGCCGGCGCGTTATCGCCGCTCGCGATTGGATATCTGCTGGCGTGGACCGGGGGCAATTGGACGGTGACGTTTTACGTCTCGGCGGCAGTCTACAGTCTTGGCGCCGTTTGCTGGTTCTTTCTCGACGCCGAAACGCCAATCGCGTAGGTCGCGAGCTTAGGAAGCCGGTTCTACAGGGTTCCGCAGGGTTCTGCCGGGTTCGGCCAGGTTCGTTCTGCACGGCGAACCTCGACCGAACCTCACTGAACCTTGAACGAACCCCGTAGAACCCCGTAGAACCCTGCCGAACCTTGAGTTAGTAGAGCGTGAACGCGTAAAGCGCGTCGTTGACGGCAACGAGCAGGTGCTGCTTGCCGTCGATCATATAGGTCTGCGGCGCATTAGTGATGCCGCCGACGCGCGTGTGCCACAGGATCTTGCCGTTCGTGGCGTCGAACGCGACGAAGTTGCCCTGTCCATCCGCCGTAAACAGAATCTTGCCCGCCGTCGTCAAGAGTCCAGGCCCGCCGCCGCCATTCATCGGCCACGCATGACGCCACATCGTCTTGCCCGTCTTCGGATCAATCGCAGCCAGCGCGTTGCCGCCTGACCCGACCGGCACCGCCAGTTTTCCCCCGAGGCCCATCGAGCCGCGCGGATCCGGATCGGTCAGATAGAGCAGATTGAAGCCGTTGTTCTCCTGCGCGTAGAACAGGCCGGTGTCGGGCGAGTATGCGGACGGCTGCCAGTTCGTCACGCCGCCTTCGACCGGCGACACCAGCGAGCCGGGAATCGTCGCTTCCTTCTCGGGATTCGGGTCGGGTGAGCCGTTCTCGCGAATGCCTTTTGCCCAATTGGTCGTCGTGCCGTACTTGACGGTGACGATGTGTTCGCCGGTGATGCGATCGACGGTGAAGAAGTAGCCGTTGCGCGCCGCCGTGGATACGAGCTTCCGCGGACGTCCGTTGATCGTCGCATCGATCAGGATGGGCGTTTGCGCCGAGTCCCAGTCGTGCGTGTCGTGCGGCGACGTCTGGAAATACCACTTCATCTTCCCGGTGTCCACGTCGACGGCAATCAGGGAGCAGGTGAAGAGGTTGTCTCCCTTGCGTCCGACGCCGGTATAACCAGGCGTGGGATTGCCGGTGCCGAAGATGTAGAGGTTGGTCTCAGGATCGTAGACGCCTGGGATCCACGCCTGCCCGCCGCCATGCTGCGCCGCAGTCAGGCTCGGCCAGGTTTCGAGGCCTGGATCGCCAGACTTCATCGGCACCGTATAGAACTTCCACTGCAGCTTGCCGGTTTCCGGATCGAACGACTGGAGAAATCCCGGCATGTCGAGGTCATTGCCGGTGCCAACGATGATGTGGTTGCCGACGACGATCGGGGCCATCGTCGAGAAGTACTGTTCCTCGAAGCTGGCGAGCGGAACGTGCCAGTTCTCCTTTCCCGTGCGCGCGTCGAGCGAGACGAGGTAGTCGTCCGGCGTCTCGACGTAGATGTTGTTGTGCCACATCCCGACGCCGCGGCAGCCGATGTGCGTGCTGCCCTTCGTCTTCCAGAAGTAGTGCCACAGCTCGTGCCCGTCGCGGGCGTCGAGTGCCCACACGTGATCGGGTGCGCAGGCGTAGAGCACCCCGTTCACCTGCAGCACGGCTCCCTTGATCGTTACACCACCACCACCGACGTCGTCGGGCCCTTCGCCGCCGATGATGAGCGGCGCCCCACCGCGTCCGCCGCCAAAGCCACCAAACCCGCCGAATCCGCCCGGGCCTCCACCGGCGCCTGGAGGGCCGCTGACGCGTGACACCCACGCCAGCGTGAGGTTCTTGACCGTCGTTTGATTGATGTGTGTCAGCGTGCTGTATCGGCGCCCGGTGTAATCGCCTGAGTAGCTCGGCCAGGAATCAGCGAGCGGCTTTCCAATCGTCGCCGGGTCGAGACCGCCCTGATTCGACGGTGTCGTCGGCGCTTGACCCTGGCCGAGCACGAGGACCGGGGCGGCTGCGATCGTCATCGTGAGGATGAGTTTTCTGAACGTCATTTCAATGTCACCAGATAGGCGGTCACGTCGTGGATGTCCTTGTCGGTGTAGACGGAAAGCAGTTGTTTGTGAGCGGCAAGCGGATCCTGAATCTCGATCTTTGGCACGTCGCCGTTGCGCGTGAAGCTGCGCTGGACGCCATCTGCCGGCGTGAGCGTCACGATGAAGTCGTCCAGGCGATCGAGGCGTCCTTCGACCTTCTGTCCGCCTGGGGTCGTCACCGTCGCCCTGAGCTCCCGACGGTTTGGCGCTGCCGCTCCGCCTCGGCCTCCACGTCCGCCACCGCCGCCGCCTGCGACCCACGCGTTCTGCAACTGCACCGGATCCGAGATCCGCGCCGCGAGGCCCTGAAGATCGCCGGTCTCGGAATGGCACGAGCTGCACTTCGCAGCGAAGTAGGCCTTGCCAGCGCTCGCATCGCCGACCACGATGTTGAGGGCAACGGGTTCGGCTCCGGCCGGCGGATTGCCTTGCCCCCTCATCGTGAAGGCGACGGCGTGGATGTATTCCGCAATCGCCTTCACGTCGTCGTCGGGGATCTGCGGGAACGGTGGCATCACGGGCATGCCCGGATTATTTCGGCCGCCCTTGACGACTGGCAGAATGAGCTCGCCGTGCTGATCGGTGAGCACCAGGTTCGAGCGGAGCAGATTGACGCCGCCCATATCGCCACCGCGGAGATCGGCTCCGTGGCACAGCCGGCAATTGATTTCAAACAGCGTCTTGCCCCGCGCGATGATCGCGGGATCGGCAAGCGTCCGCTGCTGGGCGGGAAACGTCGCCTGCCCGCGCCCGCGGCCGCCCTGTGCCGGCGGCTGCGCGGGAGGAGCCTGCTGCGGCGCCGGGGCCGGTGCGGGCGGCTGTCCCTGCGCCGCGGGTCGCCCGGCAATACATGTCACACAAAGAATGGCCGCGAAGGCCAGACTATTTCTGGGTCGCATTCAACACCTCGACGGGGATTCTCGGGAGAGGAAACGCGGTCACGGGTAATAAGGATAATACCGTGGCACTCGGGCGCGATCAGGCTCTCAACTTCTTCCAGTTATCGAGGCAATGTTTGACCATCGCGAGCTCGCCGTCGGGCCCGCCGGTCTCTTGTTCGATGAGGTAGTACTCGACGCCGCCGGTCTTTTCCACCGCATCGAAGATTCGCTTCCACGGCGCGTCACCCTCGCCAAAAGCGACGGCGTAGCCTTTTCCGGCCGCCCAGTCCTTGCAGTGGACGCTCTTGATCCGTCCTGGGTTGGCGTTGATCCACGCGATCGGATCGGCGCCGACTTCAACACACGTGCCCACGTCGAATTGCAGCACGACGTCTTTCGGCGTACCGGCGGCGATCACATCCATCGGCCGCTGACCATCGATTGGCCGCCACTCGACCTGATGATTGTGATACCCGGTGGCCATCTTCAGCGGCTTGAGCTTTTCCGAGATTGATGTCAGCTGCTCGGCGACAACCTTCCACGACTCGATGCCGGTGGCCTTTGGCGCGCTGGCCATGATGATGTACGTGCTTCCGAGGAGCTGATTCAGCTCAATCGCCCGCTTCAGACCGTCCTCCGTAAACGAGGGCCCGTTGTTGTGCGTCGAGTGGCACTTGAGCCCGACGTCGTCCATGCGCTTGCGGACGTCCCTGGCGGTCTCGGTCGTCCAACTGAGATAGGGCGCATAAAACTCGACGACCTCGTAGCCCATCTTGCCGACGGCCGTCACCGTGCCTGGAAGATCCTTGGCCAGATCGTTGCGGACGGAGTAGAGTTCCAGTCCGACAGGGGCTTTGGAGGCAGCGGAGCCAAGCGCGGCCGCGGCAAATGGCAGTGCCGCAGTCATGCCGAGAAAGTCGCGTCGTGACAGATGTTCTGTTGGCATGCCGCGGAAGATATCATTTTTTCGCGGTTCGCGGTTCGCGGTTCGCGGTTCGCGGCGAGCGCCTGCGAGCAGTGAGAAATGCAGACCGGCTGTTCGGGAGGAGCGATGAGGAGATTGATTGCGGCGGCTTCATGTGTGTTGTTTTCAACAGGCCTCGTCGCGCAAACACCGTCGACACCACAGCAGCCCACGACGCCCCCCGCGCCGCAGACGCCTCCGAATCCGTCAAACCTGGGAAGCGACGCGAACGGCAATCCGCTGAGGAAGGCGCTGAAGACCGGTCACATTTCCAATTACGACGAGTCGAAAGTGCCGGCCTACACGCTGCCAGACCCGCTCGTGATGGCGGACGGCAAGCGTGTGACAGACGCGCAGACGTGGCGGACCACACGAAGACCCGAGATACTCCGCGCTTATCAGACAGAGATCTACGGACGAATTCCGGCGAACACGCCGAAGGTCACGTGGGAGGTCGTCGATACTGATCCCGCGGCGAAAGGGAACACCGCCATCATGCGACGCGCTGTCGGCCGTATTGGATCGGCGGCAGACGCGCCTCGCGTCACGATGATGATCTACACTCCGGCGAAGGCGGCGAAGCCGGTCCCGCTCATCCTGATGATCAACTTCGGCGGAGGTCCACCGGTCGAGGGCAAGCCGCCGATGCAGTTCAACGATCCGCCGGTGGCTGCCGATATCCTCGCGCGTGGCTGGGGCTATGCGATGGTGGGGTATCAAGATATTCAACCCGATCGCCTCAACACCTTCAACCAGGGCGTGATTGGCCTGACGCTTCCCGCCGGTCAACAGCAGCCGAAGCCGGACGAGTGGGGCACGATCAGCGCGTGGTCGTGGGGTCTCAGTCGCATCATCGATTACTTCGAGACGGACAAGCTCATTGACGCGAAGAAGATTGCCGTGCAGGGTCACTCACGGCTCGGCAAGACCGTGCTGTGGGCATCAGCGATGGACGAGCGTATTGCAGCCGTGTTCTCGAGCTGCTCCGGGGAAATGGGCGCTGCGCTCGCGCGGCGCGACTGGGGAGAAACCGTCGACGACATGGCGCAGAACTTCTCCTACCAGTTCGCCGGTAATTTCCAGAAGTACGCCGGACACTGGACCGATATGCCGGTCGATGCGCACATGCTGATCGCGCTCAGCGCGCCGCGCCCGGTGTTCATCACCGGTGGCACGCAGGATCAGTGGGCCGATCCAGTCGGTGAGTTCAAGGCCGGCGTCGCGGCTGGTCCCGTGTACCGACTGTTGGGGAAGAACGATCTTGGAACGACCGAGTTGCCGGCACTCGACACACCGCTGACGAAGGGCGACATCGGCTGGCACTATCACACCGGCGGCCACATGGCGACGCCGGCAGACTGGAAGGCGTTCCTGGAGTTTGTCGGGAAATACTTCTGAGTCGTGGCGTGGTTCGCTGTCGAACTGCACGAGCCCACGGCAACGTCGAAGATCCGAAGAATCGAAGATCCGAAGAAGAGAACAAGCAGTACTGCCCCACGCGCGATGGCCGTTAGAGTGAGACAACGAACGGAAGAAACAAGCACCCGGTCTGATGTGTGGTGTTTGTTTTCCCGCTCGTTGTCTCACTCAACTGCGCGTCGCGCAGTCCGGCCAGCGCAGGCACTGTTCTGCCAGAAGTTCCTTGTCAGCAAGAATTCCCCAAAGGTGAACGGGATAGTTGACGGGCGCGGCCGCCACGCGTTTCAGGGCGGACGCGAACAGACAGCTTCAGATCTTCGAATCTTCGATTCTTCGGCGTCACCGTCGGCGCGTGCCGCGAGGCAGTGGCTGTCGCTCGACCAAATACTCGACGCTCGTCACTTTCCGGGCGCAGTAGGCCTTGGTAGGGGCTCTCCAGGTACCTTCTTCCCCAAGCCGAAGTCTGAAGGGTGGAGGCCCTTCCGGAAACCGTCGAAGCCGTAAAACGACGGCTTGTATTCGTCGACGTATGTCACGTTCGCCTTCTGCGGCACGTCCACGCCAAGACCCCAGTACACGGCGTTGACGATGAGACGTCGCAGGCCCTCGTTCTCGAGATCCGTCGCCGCTCCCATCGTCGTGACGAAGACACGATTTGTCGTGCCGTTGGCGTTCTTATTCATGCGCGTCCAGGCAACTGGCATTGCCGGCTCGTTCACCCCCTGTTCGACCTTGTCCGTCGAGCGCGGTTTTCGTCGGTCGGCTGGCTCCGAATCGGCAGTCAATGTTTTCAACACGATGCCGCGAACGAGAATCGTGGCGTCAGCAGGCGGGTAGGCCTCGTACACGTCCGTCTCGCCGAAGATGTTGCTTACTCCCCGGAGCAAGGGATTTGACTGCTGCGACGGTTCAATGACGCCGCGTGTAGCTTCGACCTTGTGATTCCCCCAGTGCGTCAGCCAGGTTTCACCCAGGACGCGCTTTCCAAAACCTCCCTGGTTGTTGTAGTTCCACGACTCCCACTGGCTGCCCTTCGGGAAGCCGTTGAAGGCGTGGGTGCTCGTCCGGAGCGCGACGATCGGCTTTCCCGCGTTCAGGAACTTTTCGAAGCGCGCCATGTCCTCGTCCGGCCAGTTGCGAAAACGCAGCAGCATTACGATCGCGTCCGCGGAGTCGAGCGCGGCAGGATCCGAGATCGACTTGACGTTCTTGGGATCGATCGTGCCGTCTGGATCGAGCGAGAACAGCACCGTGCACTTGAATCCATGACGCTGGCTCAGAATCTTGGCCAGCATCGGCATTCCTTCCTCGCTCCGGTACTCCTCGTCGCCGGTGAGGAACACGACGTGACGCCCCTTCCCGGGTCCGTCTTTGGCAGGATAGCTGACGCTTGCGCTCCCCGAAGGACCGGCCTGCATCGCCAGCGACGCAGCGATGAGTGCGAAGACAATCGGGACTCTCATTGCACGCCTCCTGCTTACTGTTCTTCAACCACCAGAATCTGATTGATGGGCACGTCCTTCAAGACCTGACGCGTTCCGCTTGGCCAGAGGATCTCGATCTGCTGGACGATCTTCGCCTGTCCAAGGCCGAAGTGCAGTCGTGTGTCGTTGCTGCTCAGATAGCTCGCAACATTGTTGATCTCGCTGACTTGCGTTCCTTCGGATGTTTGCAGCTTCACCGTCGCGCCCAGGCCGAAGCCGTTGCTCTTGGTTCCCTTCGCCCGAATCATTATCCAATTGCCGGCGCGCGCGCCCAGGTTTCTCAATAGCGCCGGACGCCGATCGAGGCTCGAGATGACGACGTCGGGGTAGCCGTCGTTGTCGAAGTCGGCGACGGCCAGGCCGCGGCCGACGCGCAGGGTCTGCAGCGCCGGCCCCGCCTGTGCCGAGATGTCCTTGAACTTCCCGCCGATGTTCTCGAAGAGCAAGTCTTTTTGCGCGTAGCTGAGATTCGATTGAAACAACTTGACGTTGTCGATGACGTGGCCGTTCGTGATGTGAATGTCGAGATCGCCGTCGTTGTCGAAGTCGAACATCCTGGTCCCGAACCCGAGAGGAAGGAAAGCCGAATCCATGCCGACACGCGAGGAGACATCCTCGAACGTACCGCCGCCGAGGTTCTTGTAGAGCGCGTTGAGCTCCTCGGAAAAGTTGGTGACGAAAATGTCCGGGAAGCCATTGCCGTCGTAGTCGGCACAATCGACGCCCATGCCGGCCTGCGGCTTGCCGTTCGGATCGAAGCCGACGCCGGCCGCGTAAGCGACGTCGGTGAAGGTGCCGTCGCCGTTGTTGCGATACAGGAAATTCCGGACGGTATCGTTCGCGACATACATGTCGGTGTCGCCGTCGCGGTCGAAATCGCAGAACGTCACGCCCAGACCCTTGCCGGCCGGGTTCGCGATGCCGGCCTTCTTCGACACGTCGGTGAACGTGCCGTCGCCGTTGTTGTGATACAGCCGATCGGCCATGCCGTCGAACTGGGTCGGATGGCAGTACATCCGGTATCCCTCCTTGCGAGGTCCGCAATAGAGGTTCTCTTCCAGGCGATAGTCGAGATAGTTCACGACATACAGATCGAGACGGCCGTCGCGATCGTAGTCGAAGAATCCGGTGCTGGTGCTCCACTCGGTCGCCGGTCCCGCGACGCCGGCGGTAGCGGTGACGTCGCGAAAGATGCCGTCGCCGTTGTTACGGTACAGAATATTCGGCCCGAACGCGGTGACGTAGAGATCGAGGTAGCCGTCGTTATCGTAGTCGGCGACGGCGACGCCGGTCTTGTACGACTTCGCATTCACGCCGCTGTCCGCCGCGACACCTGCGCGCGCGGTCACATCCGTGAACGTGCCGTCCTTGTTGTTGTGATAGAGCGCGTTGGCGGTACCAGGTGCACCGTTGACGAAATACAGATCGGGGAAGCCATCGTTGTCGTAATCGATCCAGGCGACGCCGGAGCCGAACGTCTCGACCATGTACTTCTCCGGCGATGCCCCGGATTTATGGACGAAGTCAATTCCCGCCTTCGCGGTCACGTCGGCAAAGAGCGGAGGAGTCGCGGGTTTGGCGCCCCGACCCTGCGCGACAAGCAATGTATGTGAGAGCGCGCAGACAATGAACGTGAGCCGCGTCAGCCGGCTCACTCACACGCCTCCTGGCTTCTTGCCGGCGAGGCCCGCCCGGATCAGCTGCTGTTCGCTCTCGGGCAATGGATAGCCGGCTTTCGCGGCGCGTGCCGCGTGCTCGGATGCCAGCTTGAAGAGTCCCTGCTGAAGATAGACTTCGGCAAGACGACCGTTCGTCGGGCCGTGGTTCGGATCCATCGCGAGCACTTTCTTGAGAGCCTCGGCGGCCGCGGCGTACTGGCCTCTTTTCGCCTTGATCAGTCCCTGCTCGCTGTACAGGTCGAATTCCAGCTGCTGATGTTCGGTGTACGACCCGGTCAGGGTCGCGTTTGGCTTCGGTCGTGCGCGTGCGATCTCGACCTCCGCCTTGTCGAGCTGTCCTTTCAATCGATAGGCTCGCGCGAGCTGAATCCGCAAGTTCGCTCGGGCCGGATCGAGTTTCGTCCCCTGCGTCAGCGCCGCGACGGCATCGTCCAGGCGACCTGCCTCGATGTAGGCAGTGCCAAGCGCCAGGTACGCTTCCGGCCTACTGGCGCCAGACTGGACGACCTGCTCCAGTTCCTTGACGGCTTCCGTTGCCTGTCCAGCGTCGAACAACGCCAAGCCGAGATAGTAGCGGGCTTCCACGAGCGAGGCGTCAGTCTGAATGGCCTGTCGGAGAATCTCGATCGCCTTCTTAGGATTTTTCAGCTGTCGTTCGGCTTCACCAAGTGAGGCCATGAACTGTGGATTGCCGGGCGTTTTTTCCAGCGCGGCCTCGAGTTCTTCCTTCGCTCGGTTCGGCCGGCCGAGATCGAGATAGACGTGGGCCAGAAAAAATCGCGCGGGACCGAACGTGGGATCGAGCTCGATGGCCTGACGCAGCTCGGCGACGGCTTCCGCCAGCATGTCCTGCGTCGCCAGTCCCCGGTAGGCCATCCCCAGCAGGACATGTCCTTCGACCGACTGCGGGTTTGCTGCGAGCACCGCTTTCAATTCCCGAACATCGTCCTGGAAGTGAGGCGACGCGGAGAAGAGATCTGCTCTGACTCGGTTCAACGTGTCTTGAGGTGCAGGCGTGGCCGCGGTCGTTTGCGCGGAAGGCTCGGCATGTGCCGGAAGGACGGACGACGCGAGCAGAAGAGCGAAGCACAGGTTGACAGATGAGCGGACGAACACTCTCCGATCTTAGGCCAAAACCAGCAGGCCTTGCGCGACCGCGTGCCGAGTGATTCATCAATCAGCGACGTTCATCGTCGCACTGCGATATTCTCCCTTCTCCTTTCTCCTGTTTTTCCAGGTTCGGTCGCAGCGCGACAGTGAAGGTTGGTGATTGTGGCGATGTGCCAGCCTTGGTTACTGTTTATCGAACACCGCCTTCTGCTCCGGCGTCAGCAGCGTCATGCTTTCAACCTTCGCGATCAGCACCAGGCGGCCCGCCTCATCAAGGCCCCAAGTCTCGGTCAGCTTGGCCTGGGTGTTCGAGAACTCCTGTTTCAACACGGCCTTGTCCCACTTCGATTTCACGTTGACGGATGCCCCAGCGACTTCGATCTTCGTCGACTTGTCGTTGATCGAATACGTACGCTCACCGCGGGAATCGGCGAACGTCACTGTCTCGGCCGACGCCGTGATCACGATCTTCTCGGTGATCTGCTGCAGCTGACGCATGGCAGCCTGTTCGGCGAGCTGCTGCGGTGTGAGATCGGTCGCGTCGCTGCCGCCCCCGCCCCGGCCACCGCGTTGCCCGACGAGCCCGGCAGCGGCAAATAATGCTCCGCCTCCGCCGCCTCTGCGGCCCGGCGCGGCGCGGAATCCGGGGCTCAACTCGCGATTCAGCACCCACGTGCCTGACAGCTTGGCAGCCAGATCGGCAGGCGACGCCTTTTGCGCGCTGATGCCCTGGGAAAGCGCCACCATCATTGCCCCGACTGCCAGAATCGCCGACGCCTCGAAACCTTTGTTCATCTAGCCTCTCCTCAAGTGGTCTGGAAGATAGCACGAGCCGCGAATACGAAGAGTACGGAGAACAGGGAACAGGCTTTAACACGGAGACACGGTAGTCCCTCTTCCTTCTTCCTTGCTAACTTTTAACTTTTAACTTCTAACTCTTTCACGCATCGCCTCAAACGAAAAAAAAGAGGGGTGAGCCGAAGCCCACCCCTCTCCGTCGTCCGAACCGGTTCGTTCTAGAACTGAATGCGAAGCGTCAGCTGGATGAACCGGCCGTAGTTGTTGTTGATGGCGTTGGTCGACCAATTGGTGGCCGCGCCGAAGCCTGCGTTCCTCGGCAGGTCTTTGTTCGCCGCGAGGACCGTTCCAACCGCACCGGGCGCCAGCGTCGTGTCGCCCGGGTTCACAACGTACTGCGGATTGGTCAGCGTCTGATCGGTCGGACTCCTGAACGCCGCATTTCTCTGACGATCGGTGATGATCGCGACGTTGAACGCGTTATACGCGTCGAGCCGGATCTGGAACTGCCGACCGCCGCCGAACGGGAAGTTGCGCGCGATGGCGAGGTCCGTCGTGTGATCGGGACATCCGAGCAGGTAGTTACGCCCTGACTCGAGACCCACGCTGTTGTAGGTCGGTCCCTGGAAGGCGGCGGTGTTGAACTGCACGAACGGGTTGCTCGAGCAGCCCTTGCCGGTGTCGCCGACGATGACCATCTTGCCGCCGTAGTCCGGCGATCCCGTGATGTTCTGGTTCCCGATGCCGTTCTGGTAGCTGTAGGTCAGATCGTAGCGGTTACCAGAGCCACCCGTGAACAGGCCCGAGACCTGCCAGTCGTTGACTACGGCGCCGATGATGTGGCCGGCGCCGCCCGAAGCCTTGTAGTCCGGGAGATCCCAGACCCAATTGGCCTTCACGAGGTGCCGCTGAAGGTTCAGCGTGTTATTCAGCGCTTCGTAATCCGCCTGATCGGCGCGGACCGAGACCGAGCCATCAGGTGCGTGCTGCAGGCGCTGCACCAGACCGGTGTTGCCAGTAAACGACAGGCTCAACGTGTAGTTGAAACCGAACGAGAAGCCGTTCCGGAACCGGCGGTTGAAGTTCGTCTGCAGTGAGTGGTACGTGTCGCTGAACTCCGTCGTGTTCTGACGGATGTTGCTGAAGCCGCGGTACGGGCGGTAGATATTCGCCGCCAGTGCGTTCTGACCGGGGATCGCGGACGCCGACTTCGTCGTGTCCTGATTCTGCTGTAGATACGCAGCCCCGAAATCAATCGCGTTCAGGTCGACGGTGTTGCCGCCCTGGAAGCCGCCGAGGCGATTGTAGCCGTGGTTGCCGACGTAGGAGAGGTCAACAACCGAAGCCCACGGCAGCGTCTTCTGGAAGCCCGCCTGCCACTGAAGCGAAGCTGGGACCTTCGCGTCGTACTGGAACGTGACCATCGCCGGCACGGGGCCGAACGCGAGTCCGCCTGCCTGGCCGACGTTCTGGAGGAAGCCATAACGAAGGTCAGTGGAGGTGGCAATTGGCGGGTTCCCGGGGATCGAGAACACCGTGTTGCCGTCCGGACGGTCGTAGAACACGCCCATGCCGCCGCGGAACACCAGGCTCTGGTTGCCGCTGACGTCGTAGGCCATGCCGAAGCGCGGTCCGAGCACCACGTTCGGCCAGGTGTAACCCGTCTTCGCGATCCCGTTGCCAGCCTGTATGACGCCGTTGGTCGGGTTACCGGAACCGGGGATCGGCGTGCCGATGGCTGCCTGGGTGTTGGGGATGCCCGCGGGCGGCAACAGAATCTGGTTGGTTCGCGGGTCCATCGCGTTCAGGTTGTTACCGGAGCACGGAGGCGCGCCGATACATCCCGGAACATACAAATACGGCGCCTGTGCGGCCACCCACTTGTCAGGGAAGAAGTTCGACATCTGCTGGAACTGGTCGTACTGCGGCTGCTGCCGGGTGAGGCGCAGACCGTAATCCAGCGTCAGCCGGCTGTTCACCTTCCAGTTGTCCTGGATGTAGCCTTCCGTGTTGTTGTAGAGCATGCTGCCTTCGACGAACTTCGACGCCTGCAGATACTGGGAGTACACACCCAGCGCGGCGTTTGAATAGCCGAAGCCGCTGTCGAGCGCGTTGTTCGCGTCGTTGCCGAAGTTCACGAAGCCCTGGAACGACAGGTTGGCGATGCCGCCGGCGCCGACGTTCTGTGCCTTGAAGCTGTGGTTGTTGTAGAAGCCGCCCTTGAAGGTGTGACGGCCCGCAACCTTGGTCAAGCTGACCGCGTAGTCCTGGGTGCGGTTGATGTTCAGCCAGCCAGGATAGCGCTGATTCGGTGGCGCGGCGCCGATGAGGCCGCCCCAGCCGAACACGGGCGGCATGTTCATCCGCGTGCCGTCCCAAAATGGCGGCTTGGTGTCCTGCAGCACTTCGTACGCGTAGGACTGCGTCGGAACCAGTCCGGCGTCCGGATAAATCATCGGGAACCCGGCGAGGCCGTTCAGCCGGTTCGATGAATCGTTCATCAGGATGCCGTTTTCATTTCCGCCCGTCAGCTCATTGCGGATGAACCCGTAGGTGCCTTCCAAGAACGTCGTCGGATTGATCGCGTAGTTCGCGGTGATGGCGTAGTTGGTGATGAACGGATACGGGAAGAGCACGTCGGTGAACCCGGGGATCAGACCCGGTCTCGTGAGCACGCGCTGGCGCTCGCCCGAGTACTTGCCGGTGACGCGCAGCTTCGACGACAGTTGGTAATCGAGGCGAATCGCGGGCTGCTGCGTCAGATTATCGACGGTTGGGAGGTCAGGGAACCCGCCGCCGCCACCGATCTGGTAGTTGTAATTCGTGCCCGACGCCTGCGTCAGGTTGGGCGCCGGATAACGATTCAGGATCGCCAGGCCGGTTGAATAGAGCCGGTTCGCCGGAATCTTGCCGATTACGCCGCCGTCCTGGAAGCACCCCGCGGTGCTGGTCGCGTTACAGGGGGATGTGCTCAGCGGATCCTTGATGAAGTTGAACAGCGCTCCGTTGTTGTTGAGCGTTTGCGAGAAGTCCCCCGCGCGCTCGGCTGCCGTCGGCACCCGCAGACGGATCGGGTTGCCGTTGTTAATTGCCTGGTTGGTCGGACGGTACTCATGGCTGTAGAAGAAGAACAGCTTGTTGTTCCCGCCCGGCTTGCCCACCGGACCACCGATCGAATAGCCGAGCGTCTTCGAATCGGACTTCGCTTTCGGGTCCCTATTCAGTTCGTTGAGCTTGCGGTTGGTGTTCCAGTCGGAGTCGGTGATGAGGTCGTAGCCAGAACCGCGGAAGCGGTTGGTGCCGCTCTTGGTGACTGCGGTGATCTGCAGTCCGCTCGAGCGTCCAAACTCGGCCTGGTAACCCTGCGTGAGCACCTTGACTTCGGCGATGGACTCGACGTTCAGGAAGAGCATCTGGCCGTTGTTGCCGGTGTCCATGGCCGAGATGCCGTCCATCATGATGTTGTTCTGGCCAGCGCCGCCGATACGGGTCGCGCCCGCCGAGTTCCCGCCGTTCTGCACGCCGGGGGTCAACTGTGCGAAGTTAATGAAGTTGCCGTGGCTGATCGGCAGGTTTTCCACCTGCTCGGTTGAAATCGCAAACGACCGTTCCGCGCTCTGCGACTGCACGAGCGCGGCTTCAGCCGTGACGTTGACAGTTTCCGTTGCGCCGCCAACTTGAAGTGTCAGCGTTGGGACCGCCACGCGGTCGCCGCCGCTGACGGCAATGTTTGGCTGGCGGACGGTCTTGAACCCGTCCATGGAGACTTCGACGGTGTACCTGTCCGCCGTCACGTTCGGGACGACGTAGACACCGGCTTCGTTCGTGGTCACAGGAGCGGTCTTCGTGCCACGCGCTTCGCTGATGAGGACAACGGTTGCGCCCGGGACTACCCCTCCCTGTGCGTCTTTTACGACTCCGGTCACGTTACCGGTCGTAATCTGGGCCGAGACGGGACTGGCTGCGAGAAGCAGCCCAATCAGCGCCGCGAACATACCTAGCCCACGCGCTTTCATCACACTCCACCTCCGGCAAAGGAGCAGTCGAACGCCGGGAGAGTTCGCGGCGCCCGACACTTCTCTAATTGAGCAAGCCGGGCGGTTTTACCATGGCCGCGGGGGGTTGTCAACGAAACGTAAGAGGGGGGACAAATCCATGCAAAATTGTCGTTTCCGTTAAATGTAATCCGTTACGAGATGCTCGGAGAGAGTATGGTTTGGCACCCCCGCTTGCCACCGTTGTCGCTCCTGTAAACGGGGTCCGACATTTCGCGCGTATAGTGATTCGATGTCATCGTTATCGAAACTTTGCCAGTTTGTCGAAGAAGCCGTCGTCGCACGGTGAGGAGGAAGCAATGAGACTAGTCAGGGTACCCTTGGCGGCGGTCCTGTGCGGCAGCGCGGCGCTGGCGTTTACCATCGTTGGTGCGGCTCAGCAGCCCGAGCCCCAGGCGCCGCAGGGCCGCGGTGGTCGAGGCGGCGGCCGCGGCGTGTCCCCGGCCCTCTTCACGGCGGCGGATATTAATAAGGATGGAACCCTCACCCGTAGCGAGTTCAAGACGACGCTCGATGGTTGGTTCACGAAGTGGGACGCCAGCGGCAGCGGATCGCTGACGCAGGATCAGGTGACGGCCGGGCTCGCGGCGGCCCTCCAGCCAGCCGGCGGCGGAGGGGGGCGTGGCGCGCAGGGACAGAATCAGACGCCAAACCCGAACGACGTGCAAGCGATGATGGCGGCGCTTCCTGACAAGGCGCCCGCGACACCGCGCCAACCACGCAAGGTGCTCGTGCTGGGGAAAGCAGCAGGCTTCGTCCACTCGTCGATTCCGCTCGCCGCCCGCACGGTTGACGAACTTGGCAAGAAGACCGGCGCCTGGTCCACGACGATTAGCTACGACCCCGCCGATATCAACGCGCAGAACCTGAAACAGTACGACGCGGTCTTCCTCGACAGCACGACCGGCGCCTTTCTCGACGATCCGAACGATCAGGCCGCGACCGATGCGCGTCGCAAGGCGTTGCTTGAATTCGTGCGCGGCGGCAAAGGGCTCGCGGGCATTCACGCGGCCACCGACTCCTACCATCGGCGCAATGCGCCTGCGGCGGCGGAAGGCGCGCCTGCGGCGCCGGCCGGTGGCGGCCGCGGATTTGGTGGACGCGGCGGAGCTGGTGCGACGTTGGCGCCGGTGATGTTCGCGCAGGGCGATACCAACGCCGATCAAAAACTCTCGCGCGTGGAACTGGCGACGCTGGCCGACGCGTGGTTCGACAAGATCGATCCGCAGAAAACCGAGTCGGTGAGCCAGGCGGACTTTGCGACGCGCTTTGCGGCGCTGTTGCCCGCGCCGCCCGTTCCGGCGGCGCCCCAGGCAGCACGGCCGGCGCAGACTGGACCCGACGGTCAGGTTGGCACGTGGCCCGAATTCAACAAGATGATCGGCGGCTTCTTCAAGTTCCACTGGGGCGATCCGCAGGAGATCACCTACAAGATCGACGATCCGAACAGTCCGCTTACGGCGATGTTCAAGGGCGCGCCGCTCGTGGTCCACGATGAAACCTACACCTTCGGGATGGACACGTTCTCGCGCACGAACCTGCACGTCCTCACCAGCATCGACTATTCGAAGATGAGCGATGCCGACAAGGCCAAGGAGGACTGGCCCCGCACGGATCACGACTACGCCCTCAGCTGGATCAGGCGGGAGGGCAATGGCCGCGTGTTCTACATGGCGCACGGACACGCCGAGCGGAACTACGCGGTGAAGCCGCTGCTGGAGCATCTGCTGGCCGGCATGCAGTACGCGGTCGGCGATCTCAAGGCCGACGACAGCCCGAGCGCGAAGCCGGGATCGAAGACGGCGGCGAAATAGATTGCTGATTGCCGATTGCCGATTGCCGATTGCCGATTGCTGATGGCAATCGTCAATCAGCAATCTACAATCGGCAATCCGCAATCGCAATCGATGCCAATCAGCAATCAACCATCGTCAATCAGCCCCTCGACGGGGCTCGGAACTGACCCTGAGCCAGGTCGAAGGGTCAGCAATTCCGTTGACGTCGGCGACGTCCTCAACGCGGGTCGCTGGGGTCCGTACCAGCAATGGCTGGTGTTCCTCACCGCCATCACCATCGTCTTCGACGGCATCGACAACCAGCTGCTCGGCATCGTCATTCCGACATTGATGCGCGAGTGGAACGTGCCGCGTAGTGTGTTTGCGCCGCTCGTCTCCCTCGGTTATCTCGGGATGATGACCGGAGGCGCACTCGCGGGCATCGCGGGCGATCGATTCGGCCGACGCACGGCGCTTCTCGCCAGCATGATGATCTTCGGCGCGATGACGGTCGCTGCGGCAGCGGCCGGCGATCCGGCGACGCTCGGCTGGCTCCGCCTGCTTGCCGGCATCGGGCTAGGGGGCGCGATCCCCAATGCGGCGGCTCTCGCGGCCGAGTTCGTTCCGCTCCGCCAGCGGCCGATTGCCGTCACCGTCACCATCGTCTGCGTGCCGCTGGGCGCGACGATTGCCGGTCTGCTCGGTTTCCGCGTTCTTCCTGTGCTTGGTTGGCGTTGGCTGTTCGTCGCCGGTGGCGTGGTTCCGCTCGTGACCGCGGGATTGCTGCTTCGGCTCCTGCCTGAGTCGCCGCGCTTTCTGGCTCGTCATCCCACCCGCTGGAACGAGCTGGTGCGGCTGCTTACGCGAATCGGCCATGCCGTCGACGGGGCCAGCAGGTTCACCGATTCGACCGAGCGCGTGGTCGAGCGTGCCTCGATAGCGGCGCTGTTCAGCCGCGACTATCGAGTCGACACGATCGCGCTCTGGGCGGCGTTCTTTTCCTGTCTGCTCGCCGTGTATTGCGGCTTCAGCTGGCTGACGTCGCTCTTGAGCGGGGCGGGCTTCTCCCCGTCGACCGCCAACACCGGCATCACCGCGTTCAATCTCGGCGGTGTGGCTGGTGCGCTGCTGGGCGGTGTGGCGATCGCGCGGGTGGGCTCACGCGTTTCGATGCTGACGATGTCCGCGATTGCCGTCATCTCGGCCGTCGCGCTCAGCCAGATGACGATCACGCCAGCGGGTGGGACGTTTTCCATCCTCGCGCTGCTCACGCTGCTTGGTGGGATGATTAACGGCGTGCAGACGACGATGTTTGCGCTCGCCGCGCATGTGTACCCGGGCGCTGTCCGCGCAACCGGCGTTGGCACGGTGGTGTCGTTCGGCCGCATCGGCGCCATCCTCAGCGGCTACGCAGGATCATGGGCGATTGGCTATCGAGGCAGCGCCTCGTTCTTCGGGCTAATTGCGGCGGCGATGCTGGCGACTTTCATCGCGCTCGCCGTCGTCCGCCGGCACGTTCCGAATCGCTAATCACTGATCACTGATCCCGGATCGCTGATCCTTGAATTCCTGATCCTTTTGAATCCCTGATCGTTCAATCCTTAGCCATCGGATTGATTCAGTCGATTCAGGCATAACAGATTCAGGGACTCAAGAAGCGGGACGAGATCAGCGATTCCAAGGATGAGGGATTCGAAGGATGAGGGATTCGAGGATCAGGGATTCGGGATCAGTGATTAATGATCAGGGATTCGGATCAGCGTCGCGCCCGGTAGCTTGTTGAATGACTCGGCATTGTCCAGTGCCCGCCGGAGCGCGCGTTGCGTGAGCCTGGCGTGCTCGCGGGCGAGCGCTTCCGCACGTCCCCCTTCACGCTGTTCGATCGCTTCGACGATCGCGCGGTGATGCTCGATGGCGATCAGCGCTTCAGTATGTCCTTCGTCGGCCGCCGGCCAGCTGAAGACGAGCGCGCCCGGCGCCGCGAACGGCAATGCCACGATCCGTTCAATCGATCGGCGCAGCATCGTGCTCTTGGCCAGCCGCCACAGGCCGGCGTGAAAGGCCTCGTTGATTTCGGTGTAGCGGAGGAAGCGGTCGCGGGTCATCGGGAGCAGCGCCTCTGCCTGACGGCAATGAAGCCGCAGGGCTCCGAGTTCTTCCGCGCTTTCCAGCCGCTCCGCTGCCATCCGCGCTGCCGTGCCCTCGAGCACGCCGCGGATCTCGATGGCGTCCCAGACATCGTCGAGGGCGAACGCGCGAACCCGGAATCCTGTCGTTTCCTTCGCTTCGAGCAGCCCTTCGTGCGCCAGTCGATCGAGCGCCAAACGAACCGGTGTTCTGGATGCGCCGAGCAACGCCACCAACGAGAGCTCTGCCAGGCGTTCCCCTGGCTTGAAGTCTCCTCGAAGCAGCATCTCGCGAAGCGTGAGAACCACACGCTCCGTTTGCGTCCGAGCGTCGGTCGTCATGATTCGATACCGTGGTGTGTGATCCGGCTCTTTAAGGTGTCTGCTTTGCTCAATGCTCGCGGGGCCCCACCCCCGCTCGCTCTCGCTCGGCGGCTCTGCGCCTCGCTCGGCGCTTATTACCCCCAAACCTCTTTCGCCGTTCTGGCGACGAGCTCGAGCTTGAGCCGTTGATCGTCGGGCGTCAGGCGGTTGCCTTCGTGAGTTGAGGCAAACCCGCACTGCGGGCTTAGCGCCAGCCGATCGAGCGGGATGATTTTTGCCGCCTCGTCGATACGGCGCCGCAGTTCATCGCGCGACTCGAGCCGCGGAACCTTCGAGCTGACCAGCCCGAGCACAACGGTTCGATCCGCAGGCACGTGCCGCAGCGGCTCGAACGTCCCCGACCGCTGGTCGTCGTACTCCAGCAGGAAGCGATCGAACCG
>JBKPNQ010000068.1:0-24047 GCA_046732715.1 Acidobacteriota bacterium
GGGATGCAACGACCAGGGATTCAACGATGAGTGATTCAGGATCAGTGATAAGGGATGAGGGATTCCTAAACCGGGTGTGGAATGCCGAGGACGCGATCCCCTTCCGCTGTCAGGAAACTGATCACGGCCTGTCGATGCCGCATCTCGGCCCGTCGCAGTATCGCGCTGAACTCCGGTGCGCCGCGGAGCGGGTCGAGCCAGGGATCGCGAGTAAACGCGGGCAGGCAGAAAAACCCGTCCTCGATCACCGCCGTCAGCGCCGACAGGGCAGACTGGTTGTCGCCCAGGTATGCGAGCTGGCGCGCAAGGTGGTAGCGCGCCTCGGGATCCTTGATGGCCATGAGCGGCTGCATCAACGCACGACTCTGCTCGAACTCGTGCCGAACGAGGTGGCCGAGCGCCTTCACGTAGATGGCGAGCAAGTGAGGCGCCTTCGGGTCCACCGCCTCGAGTCCCGCCCGCGCTTCCTCAGGGCGACCCAACATGATCAGCGCCAGGTTTCGCATGAACTTGATATTTTCGTGCTCGTAGTCAACCACCTTCTGGTACTCGCCGAGCATGAACCACGTTTGCTCGTCGCTGACGCGGACCTTCGGATCGAGACGGCGCGCCTGCCTCGCCGATGCCAGCGAGGCCTGAAGCAGGCCGCAGTAGCGGAGCACGTGCGACAGCGCCGCGAAGACTTCCGGATCGACCGTCCGCTCACGAGCCCGTCGCAGGAGTCGAACCATCGACTGCTCCGCCCGTCCGAGATCCACCTCGAGGTGGGCGTACGCTTTCTCGGCCGCCGAGAGATCGGGGTTGAGGTCGAGCGCGCGCGTCAGCGCGGCTTCCGCTCTCGTAAAGTGAGTCGCGGTATCGCCGCCAACGTACTTGCCGATCATGTGCTCCATGCGCCCGACGCCGGCCCACGCCGGCGCGTAGTGCGGATCCTCTTTCACGCACTGCTCGTACAAGTCGAGAGACGCCTGCCACAGGGTCGACTCGCGACTCATCTCGTTGGCACGAAGGTACAGCTCATAGGCGCGCGGAGACGACGGGACGTCCTGCTTCAGCATTCGCCGCTCTCTCGTCGTCAGCGGCACTGAAAGAGACTCGACGATTCTGCCGGTCAGTTCGTCCTGGAGACGGAACAGGTCACCGACAGGAACCTGGGCGGTGTTCGACCAGAGCACCGTGGCGCCGGGCGCTTCGACGAGCTGTGATGACACGCGGAGCTGGTCGCCAACGCGGAGCAGCGTGCCCACGAGAACGGCATCGACTTCAGCCTCGGTGGCAATCGCCTTCAGATCGGGAGTGTCGGACGCAAACCGGGACGCGGCGAGGCTCGAACGGACGACGAGCGATTGCAGTCCAGACAGGCTGCTGGTGACCGCATCCGCCAGGCTGTAGGCGAGGAAATCCGTCTCCGGATCGGGGCGAAGCACCCGCAGCGGAAGCACGATCAACCGGGTGACCGCGTGCGCCGGCGCCACGTTGCCGGAATCGGCAAGAACGATCGCATCGCGCAGCTCTTGCGTCATCGCCGCCGCGGTCTGATAGCGATCGACCGGCCGTTTCGCCAGCGCTCGACTGATCACACGATCGAGCGCGATCACGGCGGGCCCGCCGGTCAACGCCGCGGGTTGCTCGTACAAGATCGCGTGGAACACTTCGACCGCCGACTGGCCGGAAAACGGCGGCTTGCCCGCGAGCGTCTCGTAAATCACGGCACCGGCGGCGAAGATGTCGATGCGCGTATCGATCGCTTCGCTGCGAAGCTGCTCCGGCGCCGCATATTGAGGAGTGCCGAGCACCATCCCCGCCATCGTCAGCCGTGGCGCCGTCTCTTCGGTCATCGACTGTGTGGCAACGGTGAGACCGAAGTCGAGCAGTTTCACGCCGTGCGGCGTCAGGAAGATGTTCGACGGTTTGAGGTCGCGATGAATGAGCCCTTGCGCGTGCAGCGCTTCGATCCCGGCAAGCATGCCGATCGCGATCGAACCGACTTCCGGTACCGCAACCGGTCCGCGCGCGATCCGTGCCGCAAGCGATTCCCCCTGCAGGAGCTCCATCGCGAGGAACAGTTCTCCATCTTCCTCGCCGATCTCGTAGAGCTGGCAAATCGCGGGGTGGTTGACCTTCGCGGCGGCGCGCGCTTCGCGCCGCATCCGCTCGGCCGCATCCGGGTCCGTGACCGAGCCTTTGATCATTTTTATGGCGATCGGCCGGCCGAGACGATCGTCGTGCGCGGCGTACACCACGCCCATCCCACCTTCGCCCAGAATGCCGGTCACCGTGTAGCGTCCAATTGATGTCCGCGTTGACATGGCCAACAGTAAAGTGTATCCCGGCGGTGCGATATATTGACCCTTGCTGTCTTGCTTATGACCACCGATGAGCCGAACGATGGCGCGACGCTACACGTTGATCCGGCGGCACGTCGCGCGCTGATCACCTGGGCACCCGGCGTGCCGGTGTTCAATCCCTGGATGGCAACCATCGAGCGGTTGCTGTCCCATCCCGACTTCAAGCCCGACTTCGCTGTGATCTCGGACTGGCGCGCGGCGACGGGTGGACCCGATCAGGCGTTCGTCGACGCATTCCTCGTCTTCAGTCAGTCGATCCGCCGCGCACGACGATTGACCGGTCGATGGGCCACCGTTATCTCCACGAGCATTGACGGTGAATTCAGGGCCGGACGAACCGCGGAGATCCAGGCAGGCGAATCGGCCAGCGACTCGCGCGTCTTCAAGAGCCTGGACGATGCGTTCGCGTGGGTGAACGGGCCGCGATAGCTCCATCCTTTCTTAATAGGGCTCCTCTTCATTGCGTGCGATTTTGGGTCCGAGTGGCCCGTTCTTGAACAACTGATATAAGTCCTGCTTTTTTAGTGAGTTATCCCGCCGAATCGTCAGAAGCCGTCTCAATTCGGCACATGGCCGAGTTTCCCAAGACGGCGACACATTCTTGTAAATAGCTGTAAATACGTATCTTCTGTCCACAACGAGGTATGGCTCCAAGCTTGCTCTGCCATTCTCAATGCGGAGAGCTCCCTTGCGACAGAAATCATTTACGACACTCGTCCTCGTCCTGATTGCGACGAGCATTGCTGGCGGTGCGGGCCCGAGCGGCACGCGCTTCGATCGTTCCGAGCACAAGAAACTCGACCGCTACCTCCAGCAAGTCGATCGTCTGGCTTCACCGGACGACCGGATTCGCGTCATCGTCACCGCGCGCAAGGGAGCCGGCGATCACGTCAAATCCGCGCTCATCGGATCGGACGGCGCGATTGTCCACGAGCACAAGTCAATCGAGGCGGTCACCGCTGATGTACCGGCCGGACGGCTGCGCTCGCTTGCACAGCGCGAGGACGTGATTGCGGTCTCAATCGACGCACCTGTGCACGCCGGCGCTGACGCGATCGGCACGCTTGCCGACAACCAGTTGCTGCCAACGCTCGGTTTGAATGCCAACACCGACGTGGGCAAGGACGTCGGCGTCGCGGTACTGGACTCCGGCATCCTGAACCACGAACAGCTGCCGCTTGCGGCGTTCTACGATTTCGCAAACAAGGGAGGCGCCAAGGTCAAGCAGTACGACGACTACGGCCACGGGACGCACGTGGCGGCGGTGATTAAGGCCAAGGATGACAAATCCGACGCCCGCTACCGCAGCGTTGCACACGGCGCGCGCTTGATCGGCATGAAAGTCCTGGCGGGTGACGGCTCCGGTTATACCAGCACGGTCATTGATGCCCTCGAGTTTGCGATCGCCAACAAGTCGAAACTGAAGATCGACGTCATCAATTTGTCGCTTGGGCATCCCATCTACGAACCGGCGGCGACCGATCCACTCGTGCAAGCGGTTGAACGCGCGGTTGACGCGGGGATCGTTGTCGTCGTCGCCGCGGGCAATGAAGGCATGAACCGTGAGACGGGCGAAGTCGGCTACGCTGGCATTACTTCGCCAGGCAACGCCCCCTCGGCGATCTCGGTCGGCGCCGTGGATACGAAAAACACGCTGACCCGCGGCGACGACGAGGTCGCGGCGTTCAGTTCACGCGGCCCGACCTGGTATGACGGATACGCCAAGCCCGACGTCGTGGCACCGGGGCGCCGTGTCGTGTCACTCATCGGCAAAGACAGCTACCTGACCAGACGGTATCCTCAGTGGACGGTCACGGCTGCGACACGGACCTACATGGCGCTCAGCGGTACCAGCATGGCGACCGCGGTCGCGACCGGTGTCGTCGCCGACATCATCGCGGCAAGCCGTGACGCGAGCGGCGGTGAATCACCGACGCCGAACACGGTCAAGGCGATCCTCGAGTTCACGGCAGTACAACTTGCCAACGTCGATGTGTTGACGCAGGGTGCAGGTTCGATCAATGCGCGCGGCGCGCTCGCGCTGGCCAGCGCCATCGATACTCGCACGTCCGTCTCCTCGCCCTGGCTCGCGCTCGGCGTCACCCCGAGTACGACTCTTTCGAATGGCGAGGTTCTCGACTGGGCGCAGCACATCGTGTGGGGAGACCACGTCGTCTGGGGCAATTACGTCTATTTCAATGAGCCCGCCTGGGCCCTCCATGTCGTCTGGGGAAATCACATCGTTTGGGGCGACCACGTGGTGTGGGGCAACGCGTTCGATAGCGTGGTCTGGGGCACCACGCAGGTGTGGGGAACACACGTCGTCTGGGGCGCCAGCGTGATCGGCTACGACGCCAACGGCACGCTGCTCTACGGCGATCAGATCGATTGGGGAACTGTGGCCGCCGATCACGTAGTCTGGGGAGCGCTCGATTCGACGCTGTCGGCCCTCGACGCGCTCGACACGCTGTGGTCGCCGGTGTTCTGATTCCCTGAGGAGGAGCCGCGATCGCGTCGCAAATCCACCTCCACCCGTCACGCCGCGAACGCAACCGCCAATCGGAGCGCGATATGATTCAGCCGCCTTCTGGGCTACCACTGGCGGATTGGAATCCATGAGATACGTCGCGCTGCTGCGAGGCATCAACGTTGGCGGCAGGAACCTGCTACGGATGGCTGACGTGCGTGAACGCCTCGAAGGCAAACACTTCAAACACGTCACGACCTACATCCAAAGTGGAAACATCCTGTTCGAGTCGGACAAATCCGATGCCTCCGTTCTCGCTCGTGAAATGGAGAAGGCACTTACCACAGCGTTCGGCCACGACGTCCCGGTTTTTCTCCGATCGCAGGCCGAGATGAAAAAGATCGTCGCGCGAGCGCCAGCGGCGTGGAAGGCCGGGCGTGCCTTGCGGCAGGCCGTCGCGTTTCTTCGAGCGCCGCTGACCGCGAAGCGTGCGCTGTCCGAGATCGATCCGCGGCCTGGTGTCGACTCGGTCGACGCAGGTGACGGCGTGCTGTACCTGTCGACGGTGATGAGCCGCTTGAAACAGACCCGGCTCACCAAGATCGTGGGCACGCCGATTTACCGCGACATGACGATCAGGAGCTATAGCACCTGCCAGAAGATTCTGGCGCTGATGGAAGACGACCAGGCTCGACGTCCTCACTCGTAGCGCAACGCGATCTTCGGATCCGCGTTCGCGGCGCGGCGTGCGGGCACGAAGCACGCCAGCAACGTCACGAGGATGAGTGCAGTGGGCGCCACTGTCAAAGCAATCGGATCGAGTGCGCTAACACCAAACAGTGCACTCTTGATGAAGGGCATCAGCAGCGCCGCGGCACCCAGGCCGATTGCCGCGCCGCAGAGGGCCAGCATCATTCCCCTGGTCACGAACAGGCGGACGACATCTCCCTTTCGAGCACCGATCGCCATGCGCACGCCAATCTCGGCGGTCCGCTCGGTGACCGAGTACGAAAGCAGCCCGTAGAGACCGATGGCCGCCAGCAGCAGCGCCAACAAACCGAACGCGGTCGTGAGGTGTGCAAGCAGGCGCTGCGGGGTCAGCGTCGCGGTGACGTGTTCGGCCAGAGGCTTGATCGCGTAAACCGGCAGATCGTTGTCGAGAGCCCTGACTTCGCTGCGAAGCGTCGCCACGAACTGTTCCGGCGGCAGAGTGGTGCGGAGATGCAGCACCATGGCAGGGTGATAATCCTGCGATAGCGGTATGTAAAACATCGGCCCGGGCGAGTCGACGAGGCTACGGCCTTTGATGTCGCGCACGATTCCGACGACCTCGATCGCACGCCCTTTAAACGTCAGTCTTTTTCCCAACGGGCTCTCGTCGGGCCACATCAGCCTGGCCAGTGTTTGATTGAGGATCGCGACCGGCTCCGCCCGGTCGTCGTCGTGGCTCGAAAAATTACGGCCCATGACCACCGGTATGCTCATCGCCTTGAAGTAGCCCGGCGAGACGACGTTCTGAAAGGTCTGGAAGCGAGTTGGGTCGCCGTCACGACGGACGGGGTTCTCCCACCGTGAGTCGTTGAGCGGCAACGTGACGGCAAACCCCGCCGCCTCGACACCGGCGGACGATTCCATGCGCGCGAGGAGTTGTTGCTGGAACGCCCGGCCACGATCGTCCGTGTAGCCTTGCCTCGCAAGATCGATTCGAGCGGTGAGCACTTGCGCTGGCCGATAGCCGACGTCGATGGCTTCGACGTTCTTGAGCGTTCTGACGCAGAGCCCGGCCGCGACGAGCAGGATCAGCGACAGGGCAACCTCGCCGACGACCAAGCTGGTGCCGAGACCGATTCGACGATGACTCGGCGCGCGCGAGCCCTTCAGAGCGACGACGAGATCCGGACGCGAGACCTGGAGTGCCGGCGCCAGGCCGAAGACCAGCCCGGTGGCGGCAGCCACGGCGAAGGTGAAGGCCAGGACGCGCCAGTCGAGACCAAGGTCAACGTCAAACGAAACGAACAGGAATCGATCCGGAAGGAGACTGCGCAACCACGCGGTCAACCATACGGCGACCGCGAGCCCGGAGACTCCGCCGGCGAACGCGAGGGTCATGCTCTCGGTGAGCAGCTGACGCACCACCCGGATCCGACCGGCGCCCAAGGCGAGCCGGGTCGCGATCTCCCGTCGGCGAGCAGATCCGCGGGTGAGCAGTAATCCGGCGACATTCGCGCATGCGATGAGCAACACGATTCCAACGGCGGCGAACGGAAGGCGCGCAAACCGGCGCAACTCCTGTTCGGTATCCACGTCGTGGCCCAGCCCGGGCTCGAGACGAACCCCGGCGTGAGCGTTCGTAGCCGGGTACGCGCGTTCCAGGCGCGCGGCAATCACAGACAACTCGCTGCGCGCCTGTTCGAGCGTGACACCCGGTTTCAGTCTTCCAAACAGTTCGAGCCAGGACGCATGCCGTTGGTCGAGACGCGCGGCGGTTTTCGGATCCAACCGCCGCAGCGCGGTCATCGGAACCCAGATATCGCGGGGCGTGCCGATCCTGAGACCGGTGAAGGCTTCGTCGACGACACCGACAATCGTGAAGGGGTGACCGTCGAGCCTGACAGTCGAGCCAGCGATGTTGGCGGGCCCGCCAAGACTCCGGGAGAGGCGATCGCTGATGACGCAGACCAGGTCGGCGCCGCTGTCGCGGTCGTCCGCGGGTCCGAGCAGCCGGCCGCTCACGGCCCTGACCCCCAGCACGTTGAAGTAGTCGCTCGAGACGAATTCGCCTTCGACCCGTTCGGTCCCGCCCGCAGCGCTGATGTGGAATGCCGTTGACGAAATCGCCGCCACGCCTGCCATGACCGTGTTCTCGGTGCGGTAGTCGAGAAAGTCGGGATACGACGAATCGCTCAAGGTGGTCTTGTCCGTGTACTGCCGGCCGAACTGCACCAGCTGTCCGGGCTGGTTGACTCCGTCCAGAGGACGAAACAGCAGCGCGTTGACCACGCTGTAAATTGCCGCATTCGCACCGATTCCGAGCGCGAGCGTGAACACGCAGACCAGCGTGAATGCCGGCTGCTTCAGCAGCATTCGAAAGCCGAAGCGCAGATCCTGGACGACCTCGTCCTCCCGCCGCTGTCGCTGCAGCCACAACGCGTCCCTGAACGCGCCGGCGCTTCGTTTCAACAGGTCCCATTTGTGGTACCAGTCAAGCCGATCCCAATCGGCCAGCAGCGCCTCGCGATGCCGAAGCTCCGACTCCCACTCGTCGCGCCAATCGGCCCGGAGACGACTCGGGACGATGACGCCGATGACGGAGATGAGAAGCAGATGCGGGCGCGTGAAGATGGTCTTCATGCCTGCGACGACCTCGGCCGCATCCTGACCGGCGCGGCACGTTCGAGCAGTCGATAGCGTTGGATCGCGGCCGCCAGCGCGTCGCGGCCGGCTCGGGTGAGCTCGTAATACTTCCGTCGCGGCCGATTCTGGGCGAACGCCGCGCGCTCGGTTTCCCACTTCGACGCCAGATACCCGGCATCCTCGAGTCGTCGCAGCGCCGGATACACGGTTCCGCTCGGCATGCCGGTGATGTCGACGATGTCGAAGCCGTAGGAGTAGCCGTTCGACACGGCATTCAGAATCGTGGCAGTCGCGAACGTCAGAAATCCCTTGCCCATTGCGTGTCCATTACCTGGTGTTCTCGCGCTTCAACATGATGGCGCGCTCGGGGCCCTGCCGCTCGAGCCAGATCTTGATCTCGTCGCCGGTCACCTGGCCGGCGAATTTCTCGGCTCGATCGTTGAGCTGAGCGGAGAACGTGAACGTGTCCTTCGAGATCTTTCCGTCCGCCAGCGTCGACGTCTGCCCGTCACGTGTGAGCGTCCCGCTCAGGCTCGCCTCCTTGGCGGTGAGGTCGAGCACGAGTTCTGCTCCCGCATTGGTCGTTCCTCGCCATTTTCCGGTCAGCGTGGCCTGCGCGTGCGGCGACGCGGTCAGCACCACCACCAGGGCGATAATCGATCCCATTGCTTTCATCACCGTGCTCCTCTGCCACCTAATCAGTATTCTACATAGCCACTAGTCAGTATTCTACATAGGTACGGGCCGAAAAGTTCCCGCATTGGATTCACCGACGTCGGATCGCAGATCCCGAACCCGGATCCCGACACTCACTGACCAGCTTGCACCCGTGTTGATGAGTCGGCCGCTCTCGCGAACCTGTCACAATGGACAGACGAAGCCGCGCCTGCGCACGTGGTTGCTGAGAGGAGATCGCATGTTAGTGATACGAACGCTCACCCTGATGCTGTTGCTCGGACTCATGACGCCCGCGGTGGCGCGAGCCGACGGCCTGATCATTCCGTTTCTGGGTGTGAACTTCGGCGGCAACGCGGGAAAAAATATCGGCGATGCGATCGATGCAAAACGCTTCAACTGGGGCGCAAGCTTTGCCTTTATGGGAGCCGGCGTACTCGGGCTCGAGGCGGATATCGCTCGCAGCCCCGACTTCTACGGCAAGACCGACATCGGCGGCAGCAGTGTCTTCACCGCAACTGGCAACCTGCTGATTGGCGTTCCGATTGGCGGCCAGAGCGGCGTTGGCTTTCGTCCATATGCCCTGGCGGGCATCGGCGTCATCCGCTCAAAGGTCGACGCGTTCACCGACGTGCTGAACTTCGACAACAGCGAAGCCGCCTGGGACTTTGGCGGCGGCGCGATGTTCTTCTTCGGAGACCACGTCGGCCTCCGTGGCGACGTCCGCTATTTCCGCACCTTCAGTGCCGTGGACGTTCTTGACATCAACCGGTCCGACCGACTCGATTTCGGGAGAGCGTCGGCGGGGTTGATCCTGAGGTTCTGAATCTGGCGTCGACGGAGGGGGCGAAGAGAACGGAGTTCACAACGAAGAAACGGAGATAACCAAGACGAACGAAGAAGACTCTCTTTTAGAAAATCCAGGAGGCTGCTTTTCTTCGTTCGTCTTCGTTTTCTTCGTTCCTTCGTTGTGACCTTCGTTGGCTCCGTCCCCTCCATCATTTCACGCTGGAAGCGCGCCCTTTAACGCTCGTACCCGGAACCCCAGCGCGATGAGCAGCCCGCCAAAGATGACGGCGTAGAGACCAATCATCCACACCACCGCCAACGCGCCGATGCCTGGACGCGCCAGCAGCAGAACGCCGAACAGGATCGACCCGGCGCCGGCGAGCGCGAGCCAGAATTCTCCTTCGATCTCCTTCCGCAGTCGAATCGCAGCGGCGATCTCGAGCGCACCCGTAACGATCGCCCAGAACGCGATCATCAGCAGCAGCACGACCGCGGTGACGCCGGGAAAGAAAATCGCGGCCGCCGCCGCGATCACGCCGACGGTGCCTTCGAGGACGAGCACCCACCACGGCGCCCCCGTCTTGCCCGAGAATGCCGCGGCAAATCCCAGGACCCCGTCAACGAACGCGTAGGCGCCCCAAAGCAGCACCAGTGCGTGGAGCGTGACGCCTGGCCAGGTCCAGGAGAGGACGCCGAACATGATCGCGCACACGCCGCGAAGTACGAGCAACCACCAGTTTCTGGCCATCAGTCTCAACATGCCGTCCTCCAGGATGAGGTCTGTCAGTTCTTCAGCCGCGGGAAGATCGCATTTCAGTCCTTTTGCATGCTGAGGACGGTCCAGCCCTTCGCGAGCGCTTCGTCCCAGCCGACGCTGAACTTCTGAAGTGTGCCGGCGCGGTCGTAGGCAAACTCACGGGCCGCATCGTCGTGATGCACGACAGCGCGAAGCGCCCACCGAACCGCCGCCGTCCATTCGGGTATTTGCAGATCGCCGTCGAGTTTCCAGGGGCGGCAATCGGGCTCACGGTCGTGTTTTTCGACGCTGCTCACGAAATGCCGTGACTTCGCAACCGGAACGAGCCCATTCGCTCAACGAATTCCCCGGTCTGAAAACGTTGACCGTGTTCGAGCACGGCGCGTGCCGGGTAGGATTCGACGAGCTATAAAGGAGGGAGCGGAGCCTCGACTGACAATGCGTGCGTACACAGATCTCGCCCACTGGTGGCCGCTGTTTTCGCCGCCTTCGCACTACGTCGAAGAAGCGCAGGATCTCGTGCCGACGCTGCTGACGGCTTCAGACGCACGGCCGGTGACGGGGCTCGAGCTTGGCGCAGGCGGCGGCAGCCTGGCGTCTCACCTGAAGCAGCACGTGACGCTCACGCTGTCGGACGTCTCTCCGCAAATGCTCGCGAACAGTAAAATCGTGAATCCTAAGTGCGAGCACGTGGTCGGCGACATGCGCACGATGGATCTGCAACGCACATTCGATCTCGTGTTCATCCACGATGCGATCATGTACGCCACCGACCAGGAGGCCGTGTGTGCCACGCTGCGCACGGCCGCCCGGCACTGCCGACCGGGCGGAGGGATCGTGGTCGTCCCCGACTGCGTACGTGAGACATTCGAACCGGAGACCTCGCACGGCGGCGAGGACGGTGCCGACGGCCGGGGGCTCCGATACTTGCAGTGGAGCTGGGACCCGGATCCTCGCGATACCGCCTACGAAGTCATCTACGCATTCCTGTTACGTGAGGCGGATGGCTCTGTCCGAGCGGAGTCCGATCGCCACGTCGAAGGACTGTTCCCGCGAGCGGCGTGGCTCGCGTGGTTGCGTGACGCCGGCTTCGCCGCGACGACGCGGCTCGACCGGTGGGGACGGGATGTGTTCTCTGGCCGGAAGAATGTCACGTAACGTTGCGCAACGTCGCAGCAGGCTTGCCGTTTTCAGGAATGCGTGACCCCGTATCGCCCAGGAGGACCGGGACGATGGAATGCAAGACTGCTCACAATTTCGACCGGAAGATCCAACCATCGCCGACGTGCTGAAGCCGCTTGGCCCGGTCGACAACGAAGGCGCGGTGCCGGCCACCACATACCGTGACTCGCCGGGGCTCGTGGTCAGCCACTTGCATTGACGCGCCGCCAGCCAGTACGCTCCGCACTTTGGAGGTTCTGGATGGAGTTGTCCCGTCGCGAAGTACTGGGCAGTGCCGCTGCAGTATTCGGAGCTGCCGCTGTATCGTCGGTCGCGGTTGACGCGCAAGCGCCGAGCCCTGGCACGTCGCCTACCCGACCGGCCAACGAACCGTTTGGGTACTGCCTGAACACCAGCACGATTCGCGGCAACAACCTGGATATCGCGGCTGAGATCACGGCCGCCTCGAAGGCTGGCTTCCACGCCATCGAACCATGGCTCCAGGAGATCGACAAGTACGTATCCGGCGGCGGCACACTCAAGGACCTGGGCAAACGGATCGCTGATGCGGGACTCACCGTCGAGAACGCCATCGCGTTCACCTCGTTTCTCGACGACGACGATACGCGGCGGGCGGCGTCGATGGAGGCGCTCAAAGTCAACATGGACAAGGTGGCGCAGATCGGCGGCAAGCGAATCGCCGTGCCGCCAGGGAACACCCGTGCGGCCAGCGTCACCCTCGACAACGCGGCGCGGTACTATCGCGAAGCCCTCGAGATGGGCGAGACGATGGGCGTCCAACCACTACTCGAGCTCTGGGGCACGCACCCGTTGCTCGGTCCGTTATCGCACGGGATCTATGTGACGGTGGCTGCAGGCCGCGTCGACGCCAGCCTGTTGCTCGACGTCTTCCACCTTTACAAAAGCGGAACGCCATTCGCCTCGTTGAAACAGATCAACGGTGCGGCCCTTCACGTCATGCACCTCAATGACTATCCGCAGGCCGCCGACTCATCCACGTTGAACGACTCCAACCGCATCTACCCCGGAGACGGCGTCGCCCCGTTCCGGCAGATCCTGCGCGACATGCGTGACAACGGCTTCCGCGGCTACCTCTCGCTCGAACTGTTCAACAAGGAGTACTGGGGCAAGAGCGCGGACGAGAATCTGAAAACGGCGATGGAGAAGATCCGCTCGACCGTCCGAGCGGCGATGGGCTAACGGCTTGTTCTACCGGGTTCGTTCCACGATCGTCACATGAACGGACCGGCGGCCGAAGCGCCGTGCCGCCGCGCAATCCGCGATGTACAAATCCACCTGTCGATTCCGCACGCGCGGGCCGGTATCGAGGACTCGATAGGTTCCGTTGTACGGCGGGGCATCCGCGATTCGAATCACGGTTCCGATAGGCAGCACCTTCGGATCTGCCGCGACAACACCCGCGGACACCGGCGCACCGGACGATGTCGTGTGACCCGCGCAGTAGGCTGTCGCCGTGAAGCGTAACGGTTGAGCAGGACCGGCAGGAGCCTTTCGCGGAGCCGGAACCGGCTGTGTCTTGCTGGCGCACGCTGACAGCACCAACAGCATGAACACGGCCGGCGTGTATCGTCTCAGAAGTGTCATCGCACGTGTCGGGTCATTGATTCACAAAGGTGACACCACAAGGGTCGGATAACGTTTCCTTCCAGTTCTCTTCTCGAGTGCTGCAGGGAGCATGCCGATCGACATCGGGAACCTCCCGGCCATCGGCCGTAGGCCCCAGGCGGCGAAGCGTCCGGTCATTCGATCGATGAAGAGGCGTCGATGAGGAAAAAGCGACTGAACCATGAGCCGCCTGCCGTGACAGCCAAGCTCGGGTGGCGGTACCACCACATCGGGATTCCACACACGCAGCCTCGGGCTCACGAGCATCATGTCGCGCACCTCGGGGTTCACGTCTCCGGTTTTGAGAGCAGTCCCTACGGGATCGAATGGATCCGGTTCGAGGCGCGGTGCGACGTGCCGGCGATTGTCAGAACCGTTCCGCACATCGCCTTTGCTGTCGACGACTTGGACGAAGCCCTCAAAGGCAAGGAGATTCTGATCGCGCCCAACGAGCCGTCTGGTGGAGTTCGTGTTGCGTTCATACTTGACGATGGAGCACCGGTCGAGCTCATGCAGTTCGACACGGCCAAGCCGGTCCGTCCAAAGGCACGGACACGCGCTAAGTCCCGATGAGCGCCTCGATCGTTCCGACGCCGTCGATCGAACCTTCGAGCCGATCGCCGGGCTTAACCGGACCGACACCTTCCGGTGTGCCGGTGTAAATCAGATCCCCCGGCAGCAAATGATAAAACTGCGACAGGTGCGCGATGACGGCGGCGACGCCGTGGATCAACTGGGAAATGTCGGATGATTGCTTCGTCTGGCCGTTAACTCTCAGCTCGATGCGTGCGTGATCCGGATGCCCGACATCCGTCGCTGGCGCGATTTCACCGAGCACCGCCGACTGTTCGACATCCTTGGCGATGTCCCACGGGCGTCCCTTCTCTTTCGCGACCGCCTGGAGGTCGCGTCGCGTCATGTCCAGGCCGCAGGCGTACCCGAATACATGCCCGAGCGCCTTCGCATCGGCAATCCGGAATCCCGCCTTGCCGATGGCGACTACCAGTTCCATCTCGTAGTTGTAGTTGGTCGTGCCGGGTGCATATGCGATCGTCGAGCCCGAGGGCGCGTAGTGCTCGGACGCCTTCATGAAGTAGAAGGGTGCATCCCGATCGATCGGACCGCCCATCTCTTTCGCATGTGCCTCGTAGTTGCGGCCAACACAGAAAATCCGCCGGATTGGAAACCGCTGCGCTCGCCCGCGGATCGGCGCTGCCGCCTGGGTCGGCGGGGGGAACACAAAGTCGCTCACCTGGCTACCTCTTTGTTGATGGTGTTCACTGCGTCGACAGTATACGATTCGGCGCCGAAGCACCGGGGAAAGAAAGGCGGTGAAGATCATGTCGTTGTCCTACGTGCACGGAACAGGCACGGTGCCGCTTCTCGGCGAGACCATCGGAGCGTTGCTCGATCGGATCGCGGCCGAATTCGGCGATCGAGTGGCCTTGATCTCGCACCACCAGAATCTCCGCTACACGTACGCACAACTGCTCGAACAGGTCAACCGGGCCGCCCGCGCTCTGTTGGCCCTCGGCGTTCAACGTGGGGATCGGGTCGGCGTCTGGAGCGGAAACGTCGCCGAGTGGGTCATCACGCAGTATGCCGCCGCGAAGGCCGGCGCCATCCTCGTCAACATCAACCCGGCATATCGGCTGCGCGAACTCGAATATGCGCTGAACCAGTCGAAGATCAGCGTACTCGTCACCGCCCGTACCTTCCGCCGAACCAATTACGTCGAGATGCTCACGGCGCTGGCGCCGGAGCTGAACACCTCGCGCGGCGGACCGCTGATCGCTGCCAATCTGCCAGCCCTGCGGCATGTCATCTATCTCGGCGAGGAGATGGCGTCAGGCGGTACGAATTGGCCGGACTTCTTGCAACGCAGCGAGCAAGTACCCCTGTCCGATCTACAAGCGATCGGAGATCTTCTGCAATTCGACGACCCGATTAACATCCAGTACACATCGGGAACAACCGGTTCACCCAAAGGGGCCACACTCTCACACCACAACATCCTCAACAACGGGTTCTTCGTCGGAGAAGCGCTCCGCTACACCGCCGATGACCGCATCTGCCTGCCGGTGCCCTTCTATCATTGCTTCGGCTGCGTGATGGGCAACCTCGCTGCACTGGCGCACGCGTCTGCGGTGGTGGTGCCGGCGGAATCGTTCGATGCGGAGGCAACGCTGCAAGCCATCGCGGCACACCGCTGCACCTCGATCTACGGCGTGCCGACGATGTTCATCAGTATGCTTGCGCACCCGTCATTCGGCAGCGTCGAGTTGGAATCGCTGCGCACCGGCATCATGGCCGGCGCGCCATGCCCGATCGAGGTCATGCGCCAGGTCATCGACCACATGCACGTGCGCGAAGTGACGATCTGCTACGGCATGACGGAGACGTCGCCGGTATCCTTCCAATCCGCCGTGGATGACCCGATTGACGCGCGGGTCTCGACCGTCGGGCGCATTCATCCGCACCTCGAGTGCAAGATCATCAGCCCGGATACTGATGCCGTCGTCCCTCGCGGCGCGGCGGGCGAACTGTGCACGCGGGGATACGCGGTGATGCTGGGCTACTGGGATAACCACGAAGCGACGGCGGCGGCGATCGATGCCGCCGGATGGATGCACACAGGCGACCTCGCCGTCATGCGAGACGATGGCTATGTCAACATCGTCGGACGAATCAAGGACATGATCATTCGCGGGGGCGAGAACGTCTACCCCCGCGAGATCGAGGAGTTCCTGTACACGCACCCGAAGGTGAATGACGTACAAGTGATCGGGGTTCCAGATCTCAAGTACGGGGAAGAAATCTGCGCGTGGGTCAGGCTCTCTCAAGGAGAGAGCGCCACCGAGGACGAGATCCGGGAGTTCTGTCGCGGTCAGATTGCGACCTACAAGATCCCTCGCTACATCCGGTTCGCGACCGAATTCCCGACAACGGTGACCGGCAAGATTCAGAAGTACAGAATGCGAGAGATTTCGATCGACGAGCTGGGGCTCGGTGCCGCAGAGGCGGTGCGAACGGCCTAGTCCCTTCTACGGCTTGGTGGCTCCGAGGCGCGGCTATCGAAAGGGGATGAACGAGCGAGCGGCCGTCATTTCGCCGCGCGTCCGTCGGAGGACGCGGCAGCTTGTTTCAGCACCTCGAACCAGTTGACGATCACGTGCGGAATGGCGGGCCTCTCGGGAAGTCCCTGGAGCAGCAAGAATCGACCATCCGGCGCGACATCGAATTCTTCCACGCCGAGCCCGTCGATGCCGCCAGGGTCCGGGACATCGACGAGGAGTTGGGGACGGACACCGCTAAGACCGTCCTTGCCTACCTTGACGACGAACATATGGCGTCGATTGGAGCCAAGGCCGCGATAGAAGAGCTCGGTGCTGTCGTGCGACCATCGCGGCGGGCTGCTGCCGCCGGTCGACACTTGCCAGCGTGCGCTGGACACATTCGGATACGGGCTCACGTAAATCTCCGCGATGCCTGACTCGCTCGCTCGGTACGCCAGCCAGCGTCCGTCGGGTGAGAGCCTGGGCGTTCGCGCGCTGGCCACAAGCATCTGCGCCTGACCCGTTGCAGGGTCCAGCACCTTGACGCCATCGGCATTGGTCCCAGTGACGGAGTAGATGATTCTGCCGTCGGTAGAAACGGACGCCGGGTATTCGCCGCCGCTCGCATACACCTGTGCGAGTGAACCGATCGTGACCTGGGTCGGCGTACCGGCGCCATCGGCGCGCTGTCGGAACAACCGGCCAAGCGCACCCAGCTGCGGACGCGACACAAACAGGAGGGTTCCCCCGTCAGGCATCCACAGCGGCGCTTCGCTGATGCCCGCGTCACGGGTAACAGTGCTCAACGCATGGCGGGCGAGGTCCCACACCACGATGTTTTGTTTCGCGATCGCCGTCGACTGCTCCATCGCGACACGCGTGCCGTCGGGAGACAGCGTTGGCCTGCTGTATGGGCCGCGCGGCACCGCGATCGTCGTCGTTTGCCCAGACCGGTCCACCCACAGCAGGTCCGCATTCGTGGGTTTCCCCAAATCCGGCATGTAGGCCAACGTTCCCGTCGAGGACACGCTGAAGTGTGCGGCACCGCCGTTGTTATAGCGGATTCCCGGCATCACCGCGATCGATGGGGCGGTCACTTCGAGCCGCGTCCGATCGAACGGAGCAGCCATGAGGACGCCGGTTCTCAGGTAGAGAAGGTGGCCGGTCGGTGAGTAGACGGCGGAGTGCCCGGTCCGATCCATCAGCACCCGCCACTTCTTCGTCGACAGATCGACGATCCCGATGCGGGCCTCGTCGATGGAACCCCTGAAGATCGTAAACAGTACCGCGCGATTCCCCGGCACGACGGTTGGGAAGCGATGCGCGACCTCGCCCGCCGATCGATCTACTGTCGTGATCGGTTCGCGAGATCCACCACTTTCCGAAATGCGGGAGATCCCCGCTCCGCCTCCGGAATAGATGTACCCGTCCGTCGACCAGGCCACACCTCGATCGTTGACATCAATGGTTCCGATTTCGAACGGAGCGCCGCCAGCCACCGACGCGCGCCACAGTTTTCCGCTGGCGATGAATCCGACCTGTGTGCTATCCGGCGAGAAGAACGGGTTGTAGGGAGCCTCCGACGATGAGGGTACGACGCGCACGTCATCGCCGCGCAGATCCTGAACATAGACCTGTGGACCCGAGCGGTCGACGGCGATGTAGGCCAGATGAGTGCCGTCCGGCGAGATCGCAACGCCCGACCCACTCGGACCGGCCCACACCACATTGTCGGGCCAATCGATCGTGAGTTTCAGCGCCAGCGGCGACGGCTGCACAGGCCACACTCTCCAGACCACGATCGCGGCGATGACCACGCCGGCAACGAGACCCGTCGCGAGCATCCCCCAGACGGCTGGCGCACGGCGGATGTTCTGAGCGTGCGCCGGTGGCACAGTCGGTTCGGCCACCTCGGTGGCGTCCCGGATCTCGAGCCTCGCGACACCAATGTCAGACAACCGGTCCTTCAGATCCTTGCTGAGACAGCGTCGTAACAGACGCTGCACCGATGGTGGCATCGATGGCGGCAGCGCCGACCAGTCCGGCTCGCCGCGTACCACGGCGGCAAGGATCTCGGTGATGTTGTCGCCGGGGAAGGCCATCTTCCCGGTCAGCATCTCGAACAATACGCACCCGAACGCCCAGATGTCCGTGCGCTTGTCGACCGCTTTCCCCTTCGCCTGCTCCGGTGACATGTAGGCGGCAGTGCCGAGAATGATCCCCTGTTGCGACGCCCCCGATCGAAACCCCGGACCGAGGACGGTTGGACTGAGAACCGTCGGAGAATTCGCGTCTGCCGAAGCCGACATAACCGCATCTCGTGCTTTCGCGAGCCCGAAATCCAGCACCTTGACGACGCCATCGGCACGGACTTTGATGTTGGCCGGCTTCAGATCGCGGTGGACGATGCCCTGGTCGTGCGCAGCTTCCAACGCGTCGACGATCTGCATCGCGATCGGCAGCACGTCGTCGAGCGGGAGCGGGCCGCGCCTGAGCCGCTCTGCCAGATCCTCTCCATCAACGAGCTCCATCACCAGGCCGGCGCCTTCGAGGCCGTACACGTGCGCGATGTTTGGATGGTTCAGCGAGGCGAGCGTCTGCGCCTCGCGAGAGAAACGCGCGAGCCGTTCAGGATCGCTGGCGAACGAGTCGGGGATGATCTTGATGGCGACGTCGCGCAGGAGCGTCGTGTCGCGCGCGCGGTAGACCTCGCCCATTCCGCCTGCGCCCAACTTGCCGACTATCCGATACGGACCGACGGTCGAGCCGATCATTGCGACGTCCACAACTGTGCTGCCGCGAGATCCGGCCGTCGTTCGCGCCCGATCCGACGCGAATAAGGGCCACCGCCTGGCGTTAGTCGCATTGCGCGAGATTATAGCGGCACGCGGATTGACGCCATCCGCTCAATTGTACCGTCGCGATTCAGTCACTTCATCGCGACGCCTTGCGGCCGGGCCGGACCAGTCGTGAAAGCCGTGTTGAAATCGACGTCGAATCGTCGATCCAGCTCGAGACGCTTCTTGAGACCTTGACGACCCGAACGTGATGGTCTCCCTCGAAGCGGATCTTTCCAAAGTCGTCCTCATTGAGGAAGTAGTCACTGACGACGAGCCGCTTGTCGTCGTCGGTCAGCGCGATCATGTGTGGGCCCGCGTCCGGGCCGAGATTGACGATGGCTGCCTGAACCGGTCGCTCGGGATCGCTCGCCCGGGAGTACCACCGGTATGGGACCCCATCTGCGTGACGAGAAACCCGCCTTCCTTCAGCGGCAGAAAATCGTCGGGGATGTTGGAGAGCGTGCCGGTCGTCGAGAACATGAATTTCGGACGACGGGCGTAATTAACGCCCGATCTGGTGCACCAGGCGCTGGAACCGCGGATCGTCGCGGAGGCCGTCGAAGTCAGGTTCCGACGTTCAAACTGACGAGATTGGAGCATCGACGGCTGGCGCAGCCCTCGAGCAGCGCGAGCGCTTCCTCCTTTCACCGATCTGCGCGTAACAGCGTGCCGCGGTTTCCAAGGCCCCTCATTTCGGTTTCTGTTCAGACCGAACGGTCAGACCGGTGAAATACCCTTCCGTTCCGGGGCCGATCCACAAGGCGACGCCGCCGGTGGAGTCGCCCAGTTTGAGATCGGGGACGACGAGGGCTGGTTGCTCGGCGCCGTGGACAAACAGACGCGCCGTCGTGCCCTGGACGACGACACGACACCGCGTCCACGCACCAGGTTCGAGATCGACGTAGCTCTCGTACTTCTCCGGCGATTCCTTGCGAAGCCGGGCAAAGTCGAAGTCGGGAAACGAGCTGTACTGCGTCGAATGGTTGCGCCGCACCTGGTCGTCCGCTCGCCCGTTCGTCGGACGCAGATAGATGTATTCGAACTTGCCGTCGCGGAGGCGAAACGCGATCCCGATGAATCCTCGAGCATCCGGGCCCGCAGAGGCGCTCGGCCGTCCGGCGAGCTCCAGCTCGATGGTGCCGTTGTGAAACTCCATATTCTTCACCACCGCGTACGCCTCACCGTTCTGCACGCTGCCGTCTTCGACGACCTTGATCGCACGCTTTCCCTGGTAGTCAACCGACTCCAGCTTCACGCGGTGCGACGTCAATTGGTCGACGGTCTGAGCCGCCGCCGATGGCGGGGCCGTCCACTGCAGGCAGGATGTCAGGAGCATCGTGATCACGAGTGCGGGCGGTGTGAATTTCTCGAGCGGTGGTTTGTTCATGGGTCCCAAGCCTACTGCCGAGATCGGCAATTACGAACAGAAATATGACGAACGAACGGTATGCAATGATGAACAGCGGGGAAAACGACTAGGTGCCGAAATTCACGACCGCAGCCGCCCGGAGCGATCAATGACTCACGATTTCCTCATCGACAGTTACGACACCGAACGCCTCAAGGTTCTGAGCGTCTGGAGCGAGTTCCACGACGAGGATCTCAGCGTGCGTCCACGGAATGACGATCCTCGTGGCCGCAGCGTCCTCGAACAGATGGTCCATCAATGCGTCAGCGAGGACACGTGGTTCCGAACAATGCTCGGCATCGATGTCGGGGCTCCGCCTCTGCCCGATCCCGAGACGCGGGTGCAGTTCATCAAGCGGTACGCGGCTGACAGCGGCCGTCGACTCGAGCGGCTTCGCCAGACGACTGACCGCTGGTGGGAGGAGCCGGTCGCGTTCTTCGATGTCCGCCGCTCGAGGGCCTGGGTGATGACGCGACGCTTGACCCACACATCTCACCACCGCGGCCAGCAAATGGCCATGCTGCGCATGCTTGGACGCGATCTCCACAGCAACTACGGACCGACGGCAGACACCGGCGGCTTGATGCAGCAGCACGCGCCCACGATTTACGCGTACGCCAGCCTCGAAACGTTGCTGGACGGCGAGAGCCAGGGCGGAGCGAAGTCGCCGCTGCCCGATCGATCGAAGCTGACCGGCATCGCCGTAACTGAGCGCCCCGCGCGGTGAGGTTCAGCTCGGCGCGGGAACAGGAAGTTTGCCTGTCCAACATCCCAATTCCCCTGGAAGGGAACGCTGATCAGACTGGAGACGGGGTTCTGCGTCTGCTTCGCGAATTCGTCGGCGTTTGGGAAAGGCCACGTACGGTATCGAAAGCAGAGGCGATTGTCGTGATCGCGCACCGTGCGCCCGTCGACTTCGACTATGTCGCGAAACTCAATCCACCCGAAATCGACCTCGGCAATCATGACCAGATCGGAGCGCAATTGTCGCGTCGGCAGCGTCGCGGAATACAGGCGCTGCCGGTAATCTTCTGCGCGACGACAGCCACGACGGTGCGCTCGTACTGCGCGATGTAGTCAGCGGCGCGGGCGAGAATCGTCGGCAGGTCAGGCTTCTGAGCGGACGGAGCGGACAACTGCAGCAGGATGCCGGTCAGGCACGCACAGAACCCGCAGCGACGGTGCGCAGACAGCGGCGCCAGATTCTGTCTCCCTGTGTGTGTCGTCTTTGCGATTCAGGGACCTGGTCCCGACCCGCGTCAGGATGTTACGCCAGCGCGCGCAATCCGAAGAAGTCCGCCGCTTCCACGACCGTTGGATCTTCCGGGGTGAGGGCGCGCACCGATTGCACCCGGAGCTGCGCGATCGCGCGGTCGAACACGGTCACGTTCATCCACATCGCTTCATAGGTCGACCACCAGCGGACGCCGGCAGCGCGTCGGTGACGGTCGTACAACGCCAGGGCTTGCGGTTGGGTGGTGCGCCTGGCGCGCGTCGCGACCAGCGACGGGCGTAGGCGCTCGCGTCGCAGCACCACCGGATCGTCCAGATCCACGAGTTCGGCAGCGTCTGGAAGTTCAAGGGCGGCGAGTGCCAGCGGCAAACCGCGGCGTCGCAACAGCGACGGCAGCAGTCGTTGACCGCGGAACCTGGCGAGCTGTTCGACGACGGTCGAGAGCGGGGACTCGGACAGATAAAGGCAGCCGTAGCGTTCGGGATTGTCGTGTCGTCCCTCGCCTTGATAGATGCGAGGACACCAGAGCGGACCATCCGTGCCGGCATCACCGGCACGCTCATCCCAGGCGAAGCAACGGTGGAGAATCACACGAACGGGATGAATCAGGCGAACGTGTCCGAGCGCTCGGCGCGAATCGCCCGCATCAATTCCTCTGTGCGTCCGAGGCGGATGAGATCGACGGGGCGGCGATCGCCGAGCAGCGGATTCACGCCGAAGAGCCAGGCCAACGCGGCATCCCGATCGTAGATACGGAGCACGTTCGACCAGACGAGCTCGAGTAGATCGACTTTTTCGGCGTTGAGCGGGTCAATGCCAGCGCCGCGCAGCCAGCGTGTCACCTGTGAGCGGCTGACGCCGAGCAGGTCCGCCAGACGAGCGGATGAGCGGAAATCGACGCTCAGCGTCCGGACTTTCTGCGCCAGTGCCACCGGCATGACTTCACTATAGCGCAACAGAACATGTCGCGCAACAATTATTGTTGCGCGACAAGATGGGCGGCCGCGCCGCTGGCCTGCCTCACCACCGCCGGTCTCGTCTCACGGTTTGACCGCAAGGAACAGATAGGCCGCCAGCAACGCCAGGTGAACCCCGGCCTGGAGGAGCGTGGCGCGGCCGGGCACGACGGTGAGCACGGTCACGACGCACGTCAGCGCGAACAGCACCATGTGTGTGGCATCGAGGCCGAGATGAAGCGGGACGGGCAACCAGACCGACACGATGGCGAGTGTCGGAATGGTGAGGCCGATGCTGGCCATCGCCGAGCCGAACGCGAGATTGAGGCTGATCTGCATGCGACCCCGCTGCGCCGCGCGCAGCGCCGCGACCGTTTCGGGCAAGAGGACGAGAATCGCGATGACCACGCCGACGACCGACACCGGCAGTCCGGCAGCCGCCACGAACCGTTCGACCGTGGGCGAGACCAGTTTCGCGTTGCCAACGACGCCGACCAACGCGATGAGCAGCAGCGCAAGGCTGGTCAGAGCCGCACCGGTCGATGGAGGGCCCGCATGCTGGTCGGCGGCGATCACCGTGCCGTCGGCGGTCACCGGCAGAAAGTAGTCACGGTGCCGGCCGGTTTGAAGGGCGACGAATAATCCGTAGAGCATGAGAGCGGTAATCGCGGCAAACGCGAGCTGCGCCGGCGAAAACACCGGGCCCGGAGTGGTGGTCGTGAAGTTTGGCAGGACCAATCCGAGCGTCGAGAGGGTTGCCACCGTCGCGAGCGACGCGCCGGCGCCTTCGGCATTGAACAGGACGACCGATCCGTTCCGTGTCCCCGCGAGAATCGACAGCCCGACGATGCCGTTGCAGGTCAGGATCACGGCCGCAAATACGGTGTCTCGCGCGAGCGTCTCTGTCGCGCCGGCGCCGGCGATCATCAGCGTCACGATGAGGGCGACTTCGATCACGGTCACGGCGACGGCGAGAACCAGCGACCCGAACGGCTCGCCGACACGATGGGCGACAACCTCGGCATGATGAACCGCGGCGAGCACGGCGCCAGCGAGAAAGATACTGACGACGGCAACCACCAGGGGCGGGAGAGTCCTTCCCCACCCCAGCACCAATACGGCGACCGCCACCACGGGAACGATGGCAGTCCAGGAAAGGAGAAGCGAACGCACGGCTGGAAATCGGCTCATTCGGAATGTCGAAATGGGGTCTCGAAATGGGGTCTGACCCCGATAACTGGGGTCAGACCCCGGTAAATGGGGTCAGACCCCGGCGAAGGCCCCGGTAACTGGGGATCAGACCCCGGTAAATGGGGTCAGACCCCGGAACGGCGACCCGCACGTGGGGTCAGACC